>JBGAVL010000012.1:0-40200 GCA_044228145.1 Obscuribacteraceae bacterium (SeqCode) | reverse complement strand
AATCTCTCAGAGTTGTTTGTCGATCCTGTGCAAATGGAACAAGTTCTGCACAATCTCCTGGAAAACGCGCTTAAGTACTCGCCTTGCGATCAAATGGTAGAAGTAGAGGTGGAGGGCAATGGATCCCGCACGCAATTCGAGATAATGGACAGAGGTATCGGTCTTCCCAAAGGCGAAGAAACACGCATCTTTGAGAAATTCTATCGCGCAGAACCCTTGGTTGAAAGTAATATTCCAGGTCTGGGCATAGGGCTGGCCGTATGCAAAGGTCTGGTTGAAGCTAATGGCGGCTCCCTGCAGGCATACCAGAGAAAGGGCGGTGGTGCCGTTTTTCAAATGCGTGTGGATAATGTTTTAGAATCAGAACCAAAAGAACTGACGACAGCATTGAAGACGGAAACAGAAAAAATACAATGAAAGTTTTAGTAATCGATGACGAACCTCAAATAAGACGCGCTTTGAGAGCTGGTCTCGAGCATAGCGGTTATGAAGTAATGCTGGCGGCCAATGGTGAAGAAGGATTGGATGTCGCCGCGCTCAAAATTCCCGACTTACTAATCTTGGATCTGGCATTGCCAGGAACAGACGGTTTCACTGTGCTTAAACAGCTGCGCGAGTGGTCGAGGATCCCGGTCATTGTGCTTACAGTCAGAGAAGGCGAAGAAGAAAAGGTCAAAGCTTTAGATCTGGGTGCTGATGACTATTTGATCAAACCTTTCGGACTGGGGGAACTTCTGGCCCGCATGCGCGCCGTTCTCAGACGCGCAAACAATGGAGAAAAAGAAAGCGAATCTACTTTCTCATATCAAGGTCTTTTCGTTGATATGGCAAAGCGATTGGTTTCAATCGATCAAATTGAAGTTCACCTGACGCCAAAGGAATATGACCTTCTGAAATACATGATTTTGCAGCCCAATCGAGTGCTCACACACAGACAGCTGCTGACAAAAGTATGGGGCTCTGAATACAGCGAAGACCACCACACGTTGAGAGTGCACATCGCCAATCTCAGAAACAAAATTGAAACTCATCCTGAAAGACCACGCCTGATTCATACAGAAATGCGAATCGGCTACAGATTCCGTGTCGATCAGAAAGAATAGACAGGAGTAAACGCCCGGTCGTCAAGAGAGCCGCCCAATCGCCATATTGGCTCTGGAAGTTAAACCGTTAACGGTTTAACTTCCAGAGCCAATATGATCAGATTAAACGGGCACTCCGAACAAGCAAAACCATGATTGTGGGCAGATTTCCACCTATATCACTGGAATGAAATCATCTGAAAACCCTCATGGGGTTTGGAGCGAGCTTGTAAAGGGTAAATATTGTGGGGGTCTGGAGACTTTACTATGACAAGCAGCGAAAGACGAAATAGAATGACGCTTGAGGATATAAGCGCTTATTGGCGTCATTTGCGCAGCTCCGGAGACCAACCCAATTTGCATAGAGTCCTCGAGTCGATCAAGACAATCGACGCCGCATTTGCAGGCTCAGCAAGGATTCTCAGTCATCACCTTTCGCAGGAAGCCTGGTGTCATTTACGCGACGACCTGTTTGATTTACTAATTGCTTCATTTCCAGGCTATTTCCTTATCTATGAGGAAGGCAGCGAAGTGCCCAAAGACTCGACGGCACCCTGGCCCAATTTGGGCACCGTCGAGTTTTACCCTGAGCAGGCCAATCGCCGCTCTGACGTATACAGAGGCGAATTGCGCCGCCTGCACCCAGCTATCGCTCTGAGCTTGCGCTGGTGTCTGGCCGACAGTCGCAGTACTACAAAGCCGGAGGACTTCGAGAGCTTCGTCAATCAAATCAAGAATTATGAGAGTGAAGACGAAGCCGAGGAAGCAAGACAGCTACTCGATCGGCTTTTTGCCATCTGCGAAGATGAGGCGATCAAGTCCAAGAAGATTGCACACCGCAGGTGGTGGCAAATTTGCTCCGAAGCCAATGTGACCAACGACAAGCGGCTCAAAAACGAGCTAAAACGCCAGCTTTCAGAATTGCAGATGGTCTGGGGCGCTCCCGTTTGAGAGGACAGGCAGGATAGATTCGCCTTATGCCATCGGTTCTTTGTTCAATAGACGAAACCAGAATGTGCTGCCTTCGTTTTCAACGCTTTCCACGCCTATGCTTCCACCCAATTGCTCGACAATCAGCTTGCAGACTGGAAGCCCCAAGCCCGTGCCGCCTTTCTTTGACGCGTCCATAACTTCTACTTGCTGATAGCGCTCAAAAATCGCCTCTCTATACTGTAGCGGAACCCCGCGTCCATTGTCTTTCACCCTTATCTCAACGCAGCCGTCCAGGCTTACTGCCTCCACAACTACTTCCCCTTGTGCCGGCGAGAACTTAACGGCATTGGAAAGTAAATTGACAAGGACTTGCTCCAGGCGGTCGGCATCAGAGAAAACGACAAAATCGCAAGACCCGACTTTTATTTGCACATCATTCTTCTGGCTGAGTGAACCCACAGATTCTAATGATCTCTCGACAGCAGCTTTTAAAGAAGTCAATTCAGGAGCCATCTGCATTTTTCCTGCTTCCATTTTCTCCAGATCGAGAAGGTCGTTGATCAACTTAATCAGCCTCTCTACATTGGCATGCACCCGATCAGATTGATCGATAATCTGTTTGGACACCTCTCCCATAGCACCCATGGAGAGCAGCTCAAGAAAACCGCGTACGCTGGTCAGCGGAGTTCTGAGTTCGTGGCTGATCATAGCTACAAAAGCCTGTTTGACACGCTGAGCCTCGGCAAGATCGGCGGCCATTTTATGGAAAGCTGCATCCAAGCTGGCGATTTCATCCTTGCCTCCGACCGGCTGTAGGAGTTCTTTAGATTCTTTCAAGCGCACCGTATTTTGCACCATTAACTTGAGCCTGTCGGTAATGCTGCGCGTAAAAAGAATCGCCAGCGCAATCGCCAGAATGATGTTTGCTATAACGCCTGCAGACAGTATCATCCGATTGCCTTCGCGCAGGCGCTGCTGCTCTTTCGGACCTTGAGCCAGCTCGCGATCGGTGAGTTTGCCAAGGGCGATGATGTCATTTATTAGAGTCTGGTAGACCGAAATAATCGAATTGTCTGGGTTGTTGAGAAACTCGATTGACTGGGCAGGCGACATCGCATCTATTTTTGCTTTGGACTTAATCAGCCAATTCAGACACTGGTTAAGCTTTTTCTCGATTTGCAAAAGCAGCACTTTCTGCTTTTCAGCAAAGTCCGGCTGGGCTTTCAGCCAATCAACCGTAACCGGCAATTCGTCGGATAATCGCCGGTAATCATCCCAGCTGGACTGGTTTCTTTCAACCAAATATCGATTCAGCGTTCGCCTGCTTTCCCAAAGAACGCGACCGAGTTTTTCGATATGCGCCGCCACTTCTTTCAATTGCTCTTCGCGGCGAGCTTCTTTCTCAGCTTGGTCCACCTGTATATAAAGGGAGCCGAAAATGATCGACTCGAATACCAGCAATACCATTACAGCTGCCAGTCCTTTTACTCTTAGAGAGAGAATCCTTTCGCCCACGCAATCCTCATAGCTCAGATTCAGAACAATTTTAGACTCTTGAGCACGAATTTAATGGGGATGCCTCGGTCTCCGAAATGCCTTTGCAATTATCTTTCCAGATAATAGAAGCGCTCACGAGAAGTTCACGCACTCTCCTCTAAATTAGAGATGCCCAGATGCAATCCGCTCACTACGGACCAGATTTTATGTTTACCAGCGCAAATTTAGCAGCCGCAAGGCTTTCCGCTCTCGAGAATCGGGACTGCTTTAAACAGCCGGCGCAATCGTCCGTCCCAGAATCAGAAGCGTCAATGTCTGTTCACGGACATACCTTGGGAAAGGCACGCCAGGGCAAAAAACCCCTGGGTTCTGCGTTGGTCTCGGTCGCCGCTTTGATTTCAAAATTGGACGAAGAACAGCCGACTCAATGGGAAAGCCGTTCTGCACCGACACTGCAATTGCGTCCCCTGCGCAAACCCGACGAGGCTCTGCGCATCTTCCTTGGAAAAGTAGAAAAAGCACGCATTAATCGGCAAGACGTTGAAGTTGACACCGCACCAGCTGTTGAACAAGATTGGTTGGATGCCCAGACCATTACTCTTGATCATGTCCCCGCTTACGAACGCGAGATCAGAAGAACAGCCTATTCGCTCTTGATGAAGAGATGCGGAGCCGAACGAGAATTCGTTGCTGCTTGCGACAATCGATTCAATGTGTCCACCACCATTTTGACCCAGCGTGCCGAAGCGGTGCTCATGGCTGAGCGCTTTCTGCGCCGGGTTCCACATGGCTTCACGGTAAATACAGCAGCCTGGACTCTAACGACCCCAAACACCGACAATACGCCGGCGCTTTTCGAGTCTTGCCGCACTCCTCAAAATATCAAGGTGACCGTGCAAGACTGCCAGAATTATCGAATGGAAGATCAGATTCTAAAGGATGAGCCGATGCAACAAATTCAAAGTCAAATGCCAGCCGGTATCAGTCAAACTAGCCCAGATAATCAGATGCGCGAGCAAGAGCGCAAAAGCGAAATGGGTGTAATTCCGCGCATCATCTCAGGAATTTTGGAATCGGCAGAGCGCATGCCCAGATTGAACGTAGCAGACTTGCCGGTTAACGCGATGTCTGCTGCGACCACAATCGGCTAGAACACTTACTACAGAACGAAGAATACTCAGACGAGCTTTTACAGGCGAGAATATTGCGACCAGGAGACTTGCGCTTCAGTCTCTTTGCCGAGCGCCTTCTGGACTTCGCTCAATACCTTATATGCCGGTCTGTAAAGGCGATTGAGGCTGGCAGAACGAGCCAAGGCCGCCTCCGCTTCGGTAAGCCTGCCCGTGAGCTTTAAGCAAAGACCCATATTGAAGAACGCTTCGTACATGGATTTGGCATCGATCGCCTTTTGATAGCAAACGATTGCTTCTTCATGCCTTCCGGAAAGATGCTCTTGGTAGCCTTTTTCAAAATGTTGGCGAGCGGACAAATCGGAACCTGAAGAAAGTGTTGGCAAAGCCGACGGTGGAATAGCAGCTCCGTCATCATCTCTAGTTGGTCGCCCTGTCTCTCTTGTCATCCTCTCCATTGTTCCTTTACTGCTTTGAAAGCCTCACTTAGAATTGCGTTTTAACAATACCTTGTTGAGAGCCTCCTCGACGTCTAAGCGAAATTCTGTTGCGGTTTGGTAACGTTCATCCGGTTCCTTTCTGAGCGCCTTGGCAATAATGGCATCAAAGGGCGTGCCTTCGGCAAAATCATCATTATGAAACGATAGAGGCGGCGGCGGCTCGAGCAAATGTTTCATCAAAATACCCTCGGCACTTTCACCCTCAAAAGGCACTCTACCCGTCAATGTTTCATAAAGAATAATGCCCAGAGCATAAAGGTCGGTTCTTATGTCTAAAGGCTTATCCTTCAATTGTTCAGGGGCAATATACTCAGGTGTTCCTACCATTTTTCCGGTTTTGGTCAGACGCTTATTGCCCTGCACCAGGTGCGAAATACCGAAGTCGACAATCTTCACCCAATCGGGTCTGTCGCTTCTGTCTTGCAAGAGAATATTGTCTGGTTTCAGGTCGCGGTGGATGATGCCCACACTGTGAGCTTCTTGCAAGCCGCGGCAGATTTGAATAATGATACCGGCCGCAGTAGCAAATGGCAGGGCACCCTGACGGGCAATCTTGTCGCCAAGCGACTCACCTTTGATGTATTCCATCACCAAATAAGGTTCCTTTTGATTGAGAACCCCATAGTCGAACACGGTAACAATGTTTGGATGAGCCAGCTTTGCCGTCATTTTGCTCTCGCGCTCAAAACGCTCGACGGCATTTTTATTGGACAGAAGCCAGCCTTGCATGACCTTGATGACAACCAATCTCTCCATCTTGGTGTGATAGGCCTTATAGACAATCGCCATACCGCCTTCGCCAAGAATCGATTGCACTTCATACTTGCCTTCGATCTTCTTGCCGATCAAGTTATGGAAAAGAGCATTGCTGTCATCAAAACTCTCGGCCAGCTGTGTTGGTTTGCGAGGCTCGCCCTGATTTTTCCCGAAGTCACCTGAACGGGCCAGTTCTTCATCTATAGGGGGTGCTGTGTCGGTCAAATCTTTGGCAACAGGCTGCTGATTTTGAGCTAGCGGCGATTGTGGTGACGGCTGCTGCACGGGCGCCGGCTGCGGCTGGGCAAATCCGGCAGGAGCGGCAAAAGGCGAAGGTTTAACTTCTGGCTGGGAGCCTTGCTGTGCTTCCGTTTTCATTGCCACTAACTGGGAGGCATCATTGGGACAAAACTGAGCATATGCAGGAAACAACTTGCCGCATTTGGAGCACTGCTTTTGCTCTTTGCCATTGGCTTTTGCTTCCGCCTGGTCGTCTACGCGAGTACCGTCAAAACCACAAAACTTCGCACCAGAAGGCAATGCACGCTTGCAGCTTGCGCACACCCGTCCTTTTTCGGTCTGACCAGACCCTCTCATGGCAAATTCCCCCTCTTTCTCTATTTTCCCTGAATTACGGTCGATTGCCAGCCGGCTGCCGCATTAGGCGGTCAAATATGACGAGGCGGCAGTTCTACTTTCTTCGGATATCCCAGAACGGAAACATTATTTGCATCGATTGAAAAAGGTGGAAAGTAGACAGTCTCGAATCCATGCCCTTCCATACGCAGTTTATAGCCCTTGCCAGGCACCAGGTCGTTCACGCAAAGAGTGCCGGTCTGCCCCGTTTCGCCGATTGTGAAATCGTTGCCCCGGGGATTTTCGATAAGCACTGTCATCCAGGGAGCCTCTGTATATATGACCAAACCCTGGCCTGGCAAGCAAAATCTGGCCGCCTCAACCAGCGCTCCGGACTGAAAAGCAACTGCTGCGATTACAACGCCGGTAAGGGCTCCGGCCGCCACCCAGACCATAGTTTTGGCCGGTTTTTTGGACGGCTGCCGCTGGGCTCGGCTACGATCCTGAGCAACCTGGGCCTTGACTGCTTGGACCCTGTTTCTGGTCACACTATGGGAGACTGCCGCAGGGCGCGTCGCCATCACAGGCGTGTGCTTATTTTCCCTCAAGTTACCAATTTCAATGGAATCACGAGAGACTCCTTGTGAAGTATTGGCGCCGCAGTGAATGCAAAAGGTGACATTCAATTCGTCAAAGCGGCCGCAACTGACACAGGTCTGGTCTGCTCGTTTTGCCTTGGCTGCATTGATCACTGTGCCACAAAATATGCAGAAGTTCATAGCGCCATCATTGGGCTTCTTGCAGGCGGGGCAATTGGTTGTGGCATTGGCGCTACGAGACATGTAGCGATTGTACCAAGCTCTTAGCTTACTGCCAGATCCATATCGAAGTCTTCAGCCTGCTCAGCAATCTGTCCGGCTTCAAGCAGGGTCAGAGCCTCATTTATGGCATCCATGCCGGCTTCCGGGTCGAAGCTATGGGTTGCATATGCAGGTTGCAGGGCCAATTGACCGAAAGCAAGTCCGATTTCTTCAGCAGATGCCTGGCAAAATCCGGACAGAGCATGGCGCTGTTCTTTGATGGAGACGGCAATCGCTACTGCCACCTTATTGGAAACAATTGCATTGACAGCATCTTTTGCGCTTTGACCGCTGACTACAGCATCGATTATTTGCTTGACTTTGGCAGGAGCAGTGCTTTTGAGGCGCTCTTCTATTGCCAATTTAGTCAAACGTTTGATCAGTTCGCGCCTGAATTCCGGCGTCTCAGGCTGACCGCCAAACTCTTCGCCGGCTTTTCTTATTTCGTCTCTGACGCGATCTCGGCTCAGTGCCGGGAATTTCTCTGCCAATTTTTGTGTAAAACGCAAAGTGCGCACTTCCCAAACACCGCTTGTTTGCAGAATATTGGACAATTTTGTCAGGGCCGTGGCTTCGGCCACTTTGATAAAAGACTCGCGCACAGCTTCTTTGCTGGCAATTGCCGTGACAACTTGCTTCTGGCGAGCCATTATCATTTGCTGTCTGTTTGTGAGGAAGCGAGCCAATTCAGCTTGATCGGGAAGACTCTTGAGATTTTGCCCGAAGTCTACGACCGGTGCCTTTACTATGGGCGTAAGCGTCTTTTCCAGATCGAATGCGGGATCGATGTTAACGCGTACATAAACATAATCGTCTTGTCCGGCTTTATCTTCCTGGGCAAGGAAACTGCCCGGTCCGACATGAGCAATTACTTCGCCTTGATGACCGTTCATTTGAACGACAAGGGTGCCAGCCGATAAATACGGTGTACCGATAAGGACACGAGGAACTGCTATAAAGCCATCTTCCGAGATCGGACGAACGTCGATTTCGCGACCGTTTACGCCAATGCCGTTCAGTCCGGCAATAGAAACCAGAGCATCTATCTCAGTTAGAGTATTGGCTGCTTCGACAACCAGGTTGACTTCAGGATCAATGGCCATCACAGATTCTTCTGCGACCAGCCTGGCCAGCTCGTTTGTCAAAGAAACACCCAGCGAGCGAGTCTTTAGTTGAGCCATGCGGGCTATTTCCGGGCAGATTTCAACTTTGCTAGCCATCTACAAACCCTCTATTTTGCGTCCCAGTTGGAAGCATCTCATCCTTCCTTTCAGGTCGACGGGCAAACCAGGAAAATTAGTCGGAAAAAATCCCCAAACAAAAATTTTGTCTGAGCACCGGCTCCTTGTTAAGGTCAATCTGCAAATAGTCCTCAAGCTCCGCCCAGGTGCCGAAGGGACGCCCTCTCTCGATACGTTTGGCCAGCCCCGGTTCAAGCCCTGCCTTAACCAATTCATCAAGAGGAGCCGTGTTTATATCTTTGCGCTTGCCGCCATCAACTATTTTCAAGACGGCACCACGATTGAGCAGATCCTTCAAGCCGGTTTCACTGACCAATTTCAATTCGACCAGATTAGATAGATGCGGAAAGGGGCGTTTTTCACAGACTTTGAGGGCGGTGTCTTTGTTCATGCCAAGGATATCCATCAAATCGCGATTGGTAGCCGAATTGATATCCACAGGCACAAATGCGGCCACGGCGCCTTTTGCTTCCAACTCTCTCAAGCGCGGTTCTTTGAGAATCGACTTCTGAACTAAGTCCAAAAGCTTCTTATATTGACGGGCGACAATCAGGCGCTCCACTTCGCTTTCGGTCATGCCCAATTGTTGATTGAGTTCTCGCCTGGAGGCTCTGTTTACATTGGTCTCTTTCTGCCAGCAATCGGCTATACCAGGAAGGTTTTGCCTGATTCCTTCACGAACCATGGAAAGACCTTTATCGAGCAAAACCTGACAGCGAGCAATTTTGCGTGCCTGTGTCTCACCAGCAAGCTGCAGCTTGTCGCAGCATTCCCGCATGGTCAGCTCTCTTCCAGGCTCCGAGTTTTTTGTCAAACCGAGCCCGAACATGCAATCGACCACTTCCAGGGGCTCTTTCGGGTTCTTTTTGTCAGCCAACATTTTTTCAAGCATGTCACGCAGTTGATTGAGCTGACCGACTTGTTCACTTGAAATAGCCAGATTTTCCGGCATATAGGCAAGATCGTCTGCTGTATTCTGGCGCGGATCTTCCTGTTCAGGATCGAGATTGAGATCCTGCAAGGTGGTCTTTTCCCAGTCCCATTCTTCTCTGATGTAGTCGATGGCCTGATTGTGCACTGAGCGCTGCACATAGGCGGGCAAAAGAACCTTGAAGCCGTCTTCGGCATCCTGCTGCAGATGCTTGCGCGCTGCTCCTTCAAGTTTTTCAGCCAATTCAGTAGCGATTGAAAGGGCATGGCGCTTTTGTTCATCGGCAGGGACGCGGCGCTGCAAGAAAAATCGCTTCAAATTTTGGTTGTTGCCGACCATTTTGGCGGCCAGTGGCTGCAGATAGAAATTGCGGACCAAAATGAGAAATTTTTCGCGGTCGTCCTTAAGAAGCTGCGCTTTCTTGTAAAGGGCCTTTGCCCCCAGCCTTTCAAACAGCTCGAAAAGCCCTATTACTTTAGTTTTACTCGATTGTCCGCCAGATAGAAACTGTTTCTCAACCTGACTTTGAACACCGCTGTCCTTAGAGAGCGATTCAAAGATCTGCCTCCAATCAGGCACGATGTCCAGCAGTTCTTCGATTTGTCCCTGACTTGTAAGCACTTGAACCTCGGAGGCCCTGGCTTATCTGGCTTATCAAGATAGAGCCACCCCAGGGCGAATCGTAAGATCATATCGTCTAAAGGCAAAACGTAGAGCACGTAACCCTCTTCCAGGTAAGAATTGGCAATCAAATATGACAGGCAATCACCCGAAAAACCGCCAATCACTTATAATCCCATCTAGTTGGTCGAGCAGGCGTTTTGTTCTGGGCGGCTTCTAGGCTAGAACAGATAGAAAGGACTTGGGTCTAAGTACCTCTGATGGAAAATCAGCATAAGACAAGCGGGGTTCCCGAAAATCCTGATGTCTTCAGCGCTGCACTGGCCAACGTAATCAGGCTGGACGGCGACAAAGAGACAATCATCGGCCAGGCCTGGAAGGCAGCGCCTAACCTTCTGGTCACCTGCGGACACGTCGTTGAACCATTTGCATCCTCGACCAAATCTTTGCAGATCAAGTTTCCGTCCTCCGGCAATCGTTATGCGGTAAGGGAAGTAAGGCTCCACCCCAGTTTCGGCCGACAGCCCGATCAGCTTGTCACTTTCGATGCAGGCATTTTGCTTGTCGATTTAGCCGGACCGGAGCGTGAAGCGCCTGCTTTGCCGATTACATATGGCAAAGAGCTGAGGAACTTTCAGCCTCTTTCTGCCATTCGCTATCCTGTTCATCTCGGTCAATACTCCTCTACACCGGCTCCGCTTGCGCAATTGGGGCGAATGCTGGGCGAATTGAGACGCAACGACAACTACCATATTTTGCATGATTTGGCTCTGTCGGCAGGCGATTCGGGCTCACCGATTTTTGACGATACTTCAGTTGTGGCCATGCATTGCGGCGACACAGCCAGTCTTCCAGGACTGAATCTGCCCACTACATCAATACGTCTGGCTCTCTGGGTGGACGCACTCAAAGAACTAGGCGTCGAAGAAAATCTCAAGCTGGTCAGGCCAAAGGCAGCAAAGATAGGCGCGTCTCCGCTTCTAGCGTTCTTTCTGTCGGCTGTGATTGCCTTTCTTATCAGTGGCGGACTCTTGGCCAAGCCAATGCTTGACTCCTGGACGGTGACGCAGCCTCCCATCATGCCCGTTACTGTCAGTTTCAACAAACCTCGCACCGAATATTTTGATGGCGAGCCTTTGATCATGCAGTTCCGCACTCGCTCTGATTGTTTCGTCCATTTGTTTGAAATTGACGGAAGCAAAGTCACACTTGTTTATCCGATGGCTGGCAATCAGGTTGTTGCCAAACCAGGAGAGACGGTCACCATCAAAACAATCGGAGACAGACCAATAGGCGTTAACAAAGTGCCATCCAAATTTCTCTGGGTAGTCCTCCTAAATTCCCGAGATCAGTTGTTAGAGGACTCGGACCGCAGAGAAGGAAAGCAAGGCAACGAGAACATTGGCTTGCTCAACATCAGTACAGATGAGCTGATGGATAGAATTGATAGGATAGCCAAAGAAGATCCACAGAGAATCCTTCATGTACTTATGGATGGTCCTGTAGCTACAAAACCGGCTCCGGCTCCTGAGCCTAAGAGCAGTGCGGACTCCGGTCAACAAGGTCAAACTCAATAAGTGATCAGGTTCACCGAAGCGGCACAGTATATATCGAGTTCAAAACTGAGGGAAGCGGCATGAGAGCAGCAATTCGAAATCTGGCATTCGCTCAGGCTTTAGCCCTAGCGATAACATTAAGCGTAGGCAGCGGATTTGCACTGGCGGGAGATGCTACCAATGAGCCGACTGCAGAGGATTTAAAAAACTCGAAAGAACGCGGCATAATGCTTCTGCCTCGTACCGGCATGGTCAATACAAACAAACCCGAGGCAAAGAAAGACCAGGCTGCTTCGCATGCAGTAAGGAAATCTCAACCGGCGCGCGCAGCCAGAAAGCAGGGGTCATCCGCGCCTCAAGCCAAAGCTTCCAACCTTCCGATGGCAGCACCATCCAAGTCAGGTGCAGCCAGCTCGGCGGCTATTCAGTCCTCGAGCAGTCTTACAAGTTCTGAGTCGATTATCAATGTTTGGCTCGACAAGAGAGGCTCAGCTCCTCAGTACAAACACGGCGACAAGATGAAGATCAATGTGTCGGCCAGTCAAGACTGCAATGTGATGATTTTCGATTACGACGGAAGAGGCAAACTGACTCAGCTTTATCCAAATGAATATCAGCAAAAAACGCTTCTGAGAGCTGGCGACACTATCACTTTCGGCGGTGCGGACAGTCCTTTCGACTATCAAGTCAGTCTGCCCAAAGGGAGTTCGCGCGCCCAGGAAAGAATATTCGTCTACGCCTATCCTGTCTCCGAAAAACCGCTGTCTATTGCGCTAAACAGCGAAGATGGTTCACCTTTCAGAAGTGGCGAGATGACGCTTGCCCAGTACAAAAAATTGGTAGCCGAATCGAAAGTCTTCTTCAACACGGGCGCAGCCAGCGGACATACTGCCGGTGAACGCGATGTCAAAATCGTTCCAAAAGCCGGAACCAGTGCACCTTCTCTCAAGCTGGTATCGACTGAAGAAAATAAAGTCAATGGTTCAGGGACAGCAAACAAGAAGGAAGTTAGCTTCACAATTTTGGGCAATTAAGTTGAGCGCCGATTGGCAATTAGGCTGGAATTAATTGCTATAGAAACAAAAAACCGCCCGGGCAGTCCAGGGCGGTTTTAAATTTGACCTAAATCAATCAGTCGAGATCGCCCAAGCTGAATTGTTCTTTGCTAAATGCTTTATCGCATTTGAGGGAGTTCTTGAAACCAGCCTGAGTGCCGTCGATAGTTCCCGAAACCAATCCAATCGGCAGACCTACGAGAGCCGCAAACCCGGTCATCACAGGATTGGCGTTATCTCCGGCCACCTTTTTGGTCTGTTCTTTGGTGTTCTCAGCCGACTTGCGGACAATTGCAACCGGAACGCCCACTACCATAGCGGTAGCGACCGAAGCACCCTTCAAAGGCATGCCTACAACAACGGAAAGCACTCCGTCGCCATCGGCGAACGCCGGCATGACAGCCAATGAACTAATGGCTAAACCGGTCAGGAACGCCGCACATAATTTCTTCATTTCATAACCCCCGAAAAACAAGTTGCCTTCTGGCTAACTTAGCCCCTCCAGAGTAGCCCTGTCTGGGTCTATGCGTCAAGCCGTCTAATGTATATATGCCTGATTTGTCTGGTTGTCGTCGAGCTCAGGAAAAGAAAAAGGCACCGTTAGCAGTGCCTTTTTCCGCCTGAGTTGTTCGTTTTTCGTTTCGTTTCGCGTAAGGTTAGTCAGACGACATCAAGACTGTTTTTGGCTTCAAAAACCGGGACGTCCCATTTGCAGGCGCAAGATCAGGTCAGCATTCAAAATGCTTCCGGTGTAGCGATCGCTATGCACGAAGTGATCGAATGCGGCTGGAAAATCAGTTTGCGCAAGAGCGATTTCTTCAGGACTGTAATAGCCGACGAATCCTTCGCAAGTGTATGCCGGCTGATAGCCTTCTCCGGGCGGAGGCGGGAGGTTTTGCGAGCCGCCACCGGGATTGCCTGCACCGGATCCGGTCATCACTGGCAGTCCATCCGGAAAGCCGTCGGCTGCCGAGTGTCCGCGTTCGCCTGACTGTGACCATTCATTCTGATGAAATTCGTCGCCGCCCCAGGCGTCGGGCATGTAGCTACCGTGTCCGGTAGTCAGTCCGCTGTCGCGTTCGTCCATTATCCCTGTATTGATTCTGTGTACTTTACTGAAACCCATGTAAGGCGGCAGTCCGGATGTGCCTTCATCGCCGTAAATGTGAGCGGCATGGTGTTTGGCTTCCTTGACGAAACTGTCGGTGCGCGTAGGCGGCAGACCGTTTCTCCAATCGGGCGGATCATTTGCTTGCGCTTGAGTGTGCGCCTGTGCCTGAGCGACCATCCGAGCTTGGTAGTGAGCACGCGCCTGATTGACTCTTTGATTGTAAGCAGCCTGCGCTCTCTGGTAATTGCCAAAACCTTGAGCCTCTGCGCGCGGTATGCTCAAAACACAAAGGAAGGCGATTGTGGTTAGAAGCGAGACCTTCAAGTTCATTTAAAACCTCAGAAGCGCGAGCCGATTTGTGTCTTCAACTCTAGCGGTTGTCATTGGCGCATTACGGGCGCAATATTGGCAAATTGGGGGCAACCCCAAATTTGAACAGATGAAATGCTAGATTGAGCGTTCGCAAGAGAGATCTCCGAGCACTAATGACTCTTTCTCTAGGAAAAAAAGCTCTCATACTGGTGGCAGTGCCTTTGGTATTTGAACTGATTTTCGTCGGTACATTTGCCTATCTGGTCAATCAAGTCGATCGCGAACGGGCTCGCGAAGCGCATGCTCGCGATGTGGCCGGACATCTAAACGTGCTTTTACGTCTGGTAATGGAGAGAAGTTCTTCTCTAATCGTCTCCCATTTCACCAGCCGAGAGACTTTCAGACGTCGAGCCGATCTTGCCAAGAAGCGCTTCTACCAGGAGAAAGAGATAATTACCCGCCTGGTCGCAGAAAATCGGCATGAAAAAGAATCATGGGACCGCATCTACAAACTAATGGATGAAGGCGATCGCTTTTTCGATCATGCTAAAACCATGGTCGATATAGGCAACAGACTGTCCGCCGGCATGGAAATGGTGAAGGTAAACCGCCTGATGGCGGATGTGTTTCAGTCGATCGATCATCTTGTTGAAGAACAGGAAGTGGAGACCCAGGAGAGAAAGAACAAACAAGCGCAAATGCGTATGCAGATTGAAATACTCATATATGTTGCCGTGGCGGTAAACATTTTACTTGCAGTTGGCTTAGCGCTTGCTTTCAATCGAAGCACAGCGGCGCGCTTAAAAGTCGTACTCGACAATACCTACAAGCTAGCATCACAACAACCTTTGGCTGAGCCGCTTCGAGGCGAAGACGAACTGGCGCATCTCGATCACACTTTCCGCAAAATGGCCGAAGCATTGGCCTCTATGAGGCGAAAAGAAAGTGCAATTTTGACAAGCGCTGCCGACATCATCTGCTCGCTTGATTCCGAAAGAAGATTCACTCAAGCCAATCCGGCCGCGGCAAAACAGTGGGGCTATGAGGTAGACGATATTATCGGAAGACGCCTGGACCAGCTTCTCGACGAGGAAGATCTCATATCGACTACCGAGCAGGTAAACAACATCATAGAATCAAAAGGGCATGGCGCTTTTACCAATCGCATCGTTACTCAAAATGGAGAAGAGAGAGACTGTGAATGGTCTGTCGTCTGGTCGAGCGAAGAAAAGGCTTTGATGTGCGTAGTGCACGACATCACCGAGCGCAAGCAAATCGATCAAATGAAGCGCGATTTTGTCGCCATGGTCAGCCACGATTTGCGCACCCCCTTAACTTCTATCCAGATGGTTCACTCTCTTTTGGCTGCCGGTGCTTACGGAGAACTGACAGAAGATGGAAAGGACAGCGTCGAGGGCGCACAAGACTGCTGCGACAGACTGATCACGCTGGTCAATGATCTTCTCGATCTTGAGCGAATGGAATCCGGACGCATGGACCTCAGTCTCGAATCCATACCGATTTCAGACATCATCAAGCCTTCCATAAGCATGGTGGCAAATGCAGTCAGGCAAAAGAAAATCGAATTAAAACTCGAGACACAAGAAGATCCAACTGTCAGAGCAGACAAAGAAAGAATGATTCAAGTACTTATCAACTTGATAGCAAATGCCATAAAGTTCTCACCGGAGAGTTCGAATCTGACTGTCTCCACGGAAATCAATGATGAATATGCGCTGGTAAAAGTCAAGGACGAAGGACGCGGAGTGCCCGAAAGTATGCGCACATCCATTTTTGAGCGCTTCAAGCAGGTCACCAAGTCCGATTCAAAAGGCAGAAAAGGCAGCGGATTGGGACTGGCCATATCGAAGGCGATTGTAGAATTGCATGGCGGTCGAATAGCAGTTGAATCGGAAGAAGGCAAGGGAAGCACATTCTACTTTAGCCTTCCCATCGCTCAACCGGATGCAGTGGACACTGGAGAAGCATGAGTTTGCGATATCATTGTCTCGGATTACAATTGAGCATTTCCTGTGGCCAAAATTCTCATTATTGAAGACGACGTCCAGCTTTCAAAGCTGGTGCGCGATTGGTTGAAGATGGAGAGACATGAGGCAGAGGTCGTCAACGACGGACAAGAAGGTCTCAATCGTCTGAAAGTATATGAGTACGACTTGATTGTGCTCGATCTGGAATTACCGATGATAAGCGGTATGGAAATTCTAAGAGAATTTCGCGCCTCGGGAAAAAAGACCCCTGTTCTAATCCTCACAGGCCGCACGACTGTTGACGACAAAGAATTCGGACTGGACGCCGGAGCCGATGATTATTTAACAAAACCCTTTCATGCAAAAGAACTGACTGCCCGGATTCGTGCACTAATGAGGCGAGTGGGCGGACAGATAGGCGCCATTCTCAAGTCTGGAAACATCGAACTCGATCGCGCTGCCTTCACCGTCAAACGAGGCGGCGAGGACGTCAAACTGGTACCGAAAGAGTTCGCTCTGCTCGAATTTCTGATGCGCAATCCAGGCACAGTCTTTCCTCCGGAAGCATTGCTCAACAGAGTCTGGTCCAACGAGTCGGACGCCACCGTAGAGGCCCTCACTACCTGTATCAAACGGCTTCGCAAGAAACTGGACGCAGATGGACAAGAATCAATCATCCGCAATGTCCACGGCGTTGGATACGGACTGCGCGCCGACCTCAAAGATTAGTTTCGGTTTTCAACCGTGGCTTGGAAGTTAAACCGTTAACGGTTTAACTTCCAAGCAGGCGAGGGAAATTAGCATGAGCTACAGCGAAAGATCACAAGCCAACTGGAACCTAGCAGTGGAGGCTAGGCGCGAGATCGATGCGAAATTCGGGAGCGAGGAAAATTGCCGACTGATCGTTCTTGCAAAAATTGCAGAATGCCAAAAGATCAATTGCCGCCGCTGCGGTTATGAGAACGACATTCCTACGGCACTAGTGAGAAAGTTTCTTTGCAAAAACTGCAAAAAAGAAATTTCGCTGACGGCACGAACCCTCTTCCACGGCGCACAAAAATTTCGCTACCGCCTGGTGATGCTGGAGTTAATCGCGCGAGGAATCGTGCTCAGTGCCAACCAGCAAGCCGAAATCACGGATGTAACCAACGACACCATCAACAAATTCTTGCAGAAGCTTGCTTTAGGTGCTGTTGGCCAAATGAAAGATTGCGCTGAAGAAATACTCTCTGAGTTTTGCCAGCCAGCAGTAAGTCGGCGAACCCGCCAAACACCTGCTGGTGAGCCCCCCTACGCAGAAGAAATTGCTCTTCAAAAGGCGGTCAAAGCTCAGCCAAAGCAAGAAAGCAAATCTGAAGACTCCAATTCGGAAGTTCTTTCAGAAAGCGAAAAGTCTATTTTTGAAATGCTATCTACATCGACTTCTCCCATACCATTCGACGAACTTTGCAAAAGTTCAAAAGTGAGTCTTGGGGAGTTATCCAGCAGCCTCATGTCACTTGAATTGAAAGGTTTAGTCGATCGAAAACCAGGAGATAAGTACGAAATATCAAAAAAACAGCGTCTGGCTAATTCGTTATCGATTAGCAACCCAAAGACAATAGAAAGACAACAACGGCATGCAAAAACACTAACTTATTTCGTGAAAGATCACTATCAGGGTATTGGAAGAAAATATGAGCAGCTTTATTCAGCGCTGTATTGGTTCTACCATGACAGAAAGCGCTGGACATTTGATTCTTTACTGGAGTTTTGTGTCTCAACCGAGTACATTCACTCCAAAGAAATTCTCGACTATATAACGCCCCTGTCATTCAAAGTAATCATGCAATTTGGCACTTCATAAGAGTGGAGGATTCACCATTATGAACCCTCCACTAAATTCCCAAAACTTTTTCGTACGTTTGTGGCGTGTGAATCTGATGGTTTCTATGTAGTTGCATCCAATCCGGTCGGATGTTTTCGCGTAATGTTGAAGCGCTTGCCGACAACATCCCAGTCGACATTTTTTAGGAATGCGTCGAGGTATTTGCCGCGGTCAATACCGTAATCGACCATGTAGGCATGCTCATAGACATCAAGGACAAGAAGCGGTACAAAATTCGCCGGAGAGCCGATGTTGTGCGTATCGAGCCCGAAAGTGTCAATGAAACCGCCGCGTGTGTTGAATCCGACCACTACCCAACCGCGCACGCTTTTGCCTGCGGCTTTGAGAAAATCGTTGAATTTACCAATTGTGCCCCAGCGCTCTTCCATAGCCGATTTCAAATCGCCTGCAGGATCGCCGCCTTTACCGCCCAGGTTACCGAAATAGAACTCGTGATAGATAACGCCATTGACAGCAAAACTCTGCTCAACCAGCATCTCGCGAATTGCCGAATAACTCTGGTTCGCCGATGTCAGTTCGACATCTTTCAATTTGCTTCTAAGCTCATTGGCTTTGCCGATATAGCCTTTGTACAGCTTCAGGTGCTGCTCGATTTGGCTGGCAGACAAACCGTCTAGTTTGCCTTGAAGACCGGAAAAATCTTTTGCCACGTACGGTTCGCCGGCTGGCGCGGCAGGTACCGACGGAGTTCCAGCTGCTGCAAAAGCAGGTGCAACCAGAGCGCCTGCTGCGGCCACCGCTCCCATTGTCAAAACTTCTCTGCGCGTGAGAAGTCCATCTTTGGATATTTCGAAGTTACCAATTACTTCTTTGTCTGACTTGCCTGCCATACCGCCTCCTGTTGATAACTCAAATTCAAATTCTCTCTCAAATGTGCCAAGACTGAATTGGAAAAACTATATGCATTAATTCAGCGCCGAATTTAGCTTAATTGCTGCTTTCAAGAAGCGCTCTCCAAGGCGAAAAGCGCTACCCTTACAAGACGCCTTATAAGAGTTTTTCAGCTTAACACATCGGCTCTAGATTAAGCCTGCCGCAAACGCAAAGAGTAATTACAATGACCTCCACCAAAACACCATCCTCAATGAATGAAGAGAAAAAAGAAACAACTCCTTTAGCTCAGCCGAGCGCCAGTTACAGCCTGACTCTGCGTCTCAAGATCAACAACCGCCCGGGCATGCTTGGCAAGGTTACTTCCGTAATTGGTGAAGTAGGTGGAGATATCGGCGCCATTGATATTCATGGCGTTGAGAAGGGGCACATTATTCGCGACATCACAGTCAATGTACGCGACTCGGAACACGGCGAAGAACTGGTTAATGTGCTGAATACCGTAGACGGCATACAAGTCATCAACGTTTCTGATCGGACTTTCCTCATGCACCTGGGCGGAAAAATTCGTATTGCAAATAAAGTTCCACTGGCTACCAGAGACGACCTTTCGATGGCTTATACGCCAGGTGTGGCGCGTGTTTGCATGGCCATTCACAATGAGCCTGAAAATGCATACAAGTTAACAATAAAGCGCAATTCCGTGGCAGTTGTTTCTGACGGCACAGCAGTATTGGGATTGGGAAATATCGGTCCGAAGGCGGCAATGCCTGTCATGGAAGGCAAAGCAATGCTCTTCAAGGAATTCGGCAAGATCGACGCGTATCCAATTTGTTTGGACACGCAAGACACCGAAGAAATCATCAAAGCAGTCAAATACATTGCCCCCGGATTTGGTGGCATCAATTTAGAAGATATTTCCGCGCCAAGATGTTTTGAAATTGAAGAGCGCCTCAAAAAGGAGCTGGACATTCCTGTCTTCCACGACGATCAACACGGCACCGCCGTTGTCGTTCTGGCTGCTCTCATTAATGCGCTCAAAATCGTCGACAAGAAAATGACAGACTTGAAGGTAATCGTCAGCGGTGTTGGTGCAGCCGGAGTCGCTTGCTCGAAGATCCTCATGTCGGCAGGGGTGAAAGATATCACTGGTTTCGATCGTTCGGGCGCAATTTACAAAGGACGCGCCGAAAATATGAACAGCATGAAAGAGTGGTTTGCCGACCACACTAATCCGGAAATGCTCAAAGGTTCTCTCAAAGACGCCATGAAAGGTGCAGACCTCTACCTTGGATTATCCGGACCAGGAACAGTCAAAGCCGACTATTTGAAAGACATGGCTAAAGACGCAATTGTCTTTGCGATGGCCAACCCGACTCCGGAAATTATGCCCGAGGAAGCACTTCCCCTCGTCCGCATAATGGCTACAGGGCGTTCCGATTACCCAAACCAGATCAATAATGTCTTGTGCTTCCCCGGAATTTTCCGCGGCGCCCTCGATTGCCACGCGACAGATATAAATGAAGAAATGAAGCTGGCTGCCGCTCACGCGATTGCAGCAGTAATTAAGGACAACGAATTGCACGAAGATTACATTGTTCCTGGTGTCTTTAATAAAGCGATTGCTCCAGCGGTCGCCAAAGCGGTAGTGGAGGCGGCAAATAAAACCGGCGTTGCGCGCAAATACAAAGAAAGTTTGATTCCAATTCCAGACGAGCAAATCGAAGCCTGAGTGGCAATTCCGTCTCTTGACGTAAAAATTCGCTGAGCTTAAGCTGGCAGTATGGTCTAATGAATTACCCGGAAAGTTTAATGAGGCTGTAGGCGATGAGTGACGTTGAGCGAAGAAGAAAGCAGCGCGAATACGAAGCAATGATCCGCACCGATAAAGAGCGCGAAGAACGGAAAATTAAAGAAGAACGCGATCGCAAACGCATTAAGGCTGACCAGGATCGCGCCCGCATCCTTGAAATGGCAGTTACCAAACAGAGAGAAAAGCGAGACTTCGACCAGAAGGCGATAGAGCTGAAGCAAGAAGCTCATATCAAAGAATTGGAACGCCAAAAACGAGTCGAATATCGAATATTCAATAACCTTCCGCCCGATCCCGAAGACGAAGAGCCAATCGTAACCTGACCAGTTTGCTGGTTCAGGTTTTTGTGTTTCTATAAAGTCTTATCTGGGCTGGCTCGACAGTAGCCAGCCCTTCTTTTATGGACTCCTCAATCATCGGCAGGAAATGCTCGATTTTTTCCGGGGTGTCTATGATTTCGACGATTATCGGTAAATTGGTCGAGATATCTAAGATCTTGCTCGAATGAATCTGGCTGTGCGCTCCGAACCCGGCAATACCGCGCAAAGCCGTTCCGCCGGACAACCCCTGCTCCTTAGCCTTTCTGAGGATCCATTCGTACAATGGCACACCCTGGTGTTTGTCGGTTTCTCCGAGAAAAATCCTTAAAACATGCCCTTCGCTTCCCAGCATGCTCATCCTCCATGTACTAATCGTGCGGCAACGACACCCAACCAGACCAGCATCAGTCCGAAAACAACCTGCCCCACTGCATTCACAGTGGCGTAGATGAATTCTCCATCTCTAATCAGCTGGAATGTTTCCAATCCAAAGCTGGAAAAGGTAGTAAAACCGCCAAGCAGTCCTACAAAGACAAAAAGCCGCCCTTCAGCCTGCAATATACCTCTGGATTCGGACAATTGGAAGAAATAACCAATCAGCAGGCAGCCGATCATATTGACGATGAAAGTACCCAAAGGAAACATCCACCCGCCCGTCGCCCTGTGCACGAAAGTGCTGCCCAAGAAACGCAGAATTCCGCCTATCCCGGCGCCGACAAATATTAATAGGTAGCCCAATTGAGTCCCTTGAAAGCTAGCATTATAAACGGCTGCCTTAGGTCTGGAAGTTAGACCGTTAACGGTCTAACTTCCAGACCTAAGGCACTGAAAAAAGTCTTTGAGAGTTTGACGGGCGGCAAAAACATTCCAGATCGTTAGGGATACATAAAGGTTGTCAAGAATAGGGTGTGGTTTTGATAAATTAGCTAGTACGAAGGCGTTGTTGAAAACACCGCAGTCAAAACGAGAAAAGTAAAGCAAGATACAAAAAAAGAACGATATTCCGTTTTTCCATCGAAACACCAAGCCCGCGATCGAACAACGGCATATAGGCGAATCAAGTAAAGCATCGCATTCAGAAAATGCGCGGCTGCACTTGGTTCGCAGCCGAAAGTTATGGCCCGAAGGCAACTCTACCGGCTGGCGATAACCCCTTGGTTATTGTCCAGCCTCTGGTAGCTTTTTGATCGGGTCAAAAGCATGGGCATCGCGAATGGTGGCAGCATCATCCGGGAGTCCAAGCATCTTTCTCATCTCGGCAAGCAGCTGATCGCCTTCTTTTACCCTTCCGGTGCTGCGCAGCAGCATTGCATAATCTTGCAGCGTATCTATGGATACCGACTGATAGTTCTTCTTGTCCACTTTAGGATCGTTTTTCTTATCAAAAAGCCGTGTCATTGCCTTCTTATACAATGTCTCGGCATCGTCATATCTGCCTAAGACCGTGTAGACATCGGCAAGTTCGGACTCCAGTTCGGCTCGCTGAAGTGTGTCTTCTTTGCCCAAACCATCTAGCAGTTTGATTCCTTTTTGATAGTCGGCTGCTGCCGCCTGGTATTTTGATGTTCCCCGATGACAGTCGGCAAGGTCCGCCAGATCCGCCACCCACTCTCGAGTTTCTTCAACTATTTCCGCCTGCCTTGCATGTTTAGCCTTTAGCTTTGTGACCGCACGATGAGCCAGGGTGACTGACTGTGTGAAGAGCGGCACCGCATCTCTAAAATCAGCCTTCTGGTAATTTAACTCAGCAAGGTCGCGCAATGTAGTTCGATAACGTTTGTCGTCGGTGCCAAAACGCTTAGCCTGAAAGAGAGCCGCGCGCAGAAATTTCTCTGCTTCCGGAAAACGGCTCTGTCTTTGATCCATATACTCTTTTGCTTTCTTCGAATAGTCGTCATAGAGTGACGGCGCGCTGAAAGCAGGTGTTGTGGCGTTAAGACAAAGCGAGACGGAGGCTCCCAGATAGAACCAATTGATCTGTGATTTCTTCGCACTCTTCAACTTTATTGCTCCATACAAAAATTGCTATGCAACCGGCTCAACAGGCGGCTCCGGCTCGCTACCTTCTCCATAGACTTCGTTAGTCGTCATTTTGCGACGGTTTCTGTGCCCATTCAAGACGAACGCAAAGAAGAATGCCATGCCCAATACAGAAGCACCAACGCCCAGGAAATACGAATCCTGCTTTACCAAGTGAGCAGCTACAAATCCGAGCAAGGCGGAAACCGAATAAATTACATAGGCTGCTTTCTTTTGAGAAAGTCCCGTGTCCAACAGGCGGTGATGAATATGCTGCCGATCCGGTTCAAAAACCGACTTGCCTCGCGCCGCTCGTCTGACAATAGCCCACGATGTATCGAGAAGCGGAAAGAACAAAATCAAAAGCACAAGAAATGCAGTCGGAACCACAATCGTTGCCGCAGCTGCACCCTTAATGACGCCAGTTATCGAAATGGCCGCCAGGACAAAACCGACAAGATAGGCGCCGGAATCTCCAAGAAAAATGCGAGCAGGATTGAAATTCCACCTCAAGAAACCTAATAACGCACCGGCAAGAACGGCAGCCATAAGGCCGGCGTAAGGTTTATCAATACCTTCTGCAAGCGCGACACTCCATATGGTCAGCGCAGAAATCAGAGAAACGCCTGCGGCCAGACCATCCATGCCGTCAATCAGATTGACGGCATTGGCAACGCCAACCAACCACAAAACGGTGATCGGCAGGCTGAGTATGCCTAATTGAATAGGTTCGCCACCGGTCAAATGCAAGAAGCCCAGATCAATATTCATTGTGGTCGGAATTGGAATCGCTCTAATGCGAACACCAAGAGAATAGGCTGCACTGGCAGCAATAATTTGAATGAGCAATTTGGCCTTGGCCGGCAAAGACTCAAGGTCATCAATCAAACCAAGTACAAATACGATCGTTCCACCGACAAAAATACCAAGTCCACCCTCGACGATTCGAGCATCCTGAGGAAAGCGCCCGGTTATGGCTGCCAGGGCGCTCAATGTCAAAATGAAACTCATGTAGATGCCGACGCCACCGAGGCGAGGCACTGCTACTTTGTGAATTCGGCGCTCATCGCCGGGTTTATCAACTAAGCCCAATTTCAAAGCGCGAGATCTGATTTCCGGTGTCAGCCACCAACTCACTGCCAGCGCAATGAGAAAACCAGGAACATGGGTTTCGTCCAACTTGTTCTGGCAAATCATTACTGTCCAACCGATACCGACAAGAAGCACCAGCAACTGGCAGATTAGCGTTCCGTATCCAGTTTGCTTTTTCGGAGGCACTGCTTTGTTATTGCCCGTTTCAGTTTTGGTTTTAGTTTTACTACTTAGCACGCACCAACTCGTCTTCTGCGCGATAAAGCGGGAAGCGATCGCATAATTCATGGACTTGCTTGGTTATGCGCTCGTGCACCGCTGAATCTTCCGGATTGCGCAATTTCTCGGCAATCAGGCGTCCAACAATCTCCATCTCAGCCACGCCCAGTCCGCGCGAAGTCACAGCCGGTGTGCCGATACGAATTCCGCTTGTCACCATTGGTTTTTCCGGATCATTGGGCACGGCGTTCTTGTTGGTGGTTATATGAACCGTTTCAAGAATCGCACATGCTTTTTTGCCGGTCATTTTGATCGGTCGAAGGTCAACAGTCATCAGATGATTGTCCGTACCACCCGATACGATAGCCAGTCCTTCAGCCATCAATGTCTCTGCAAGTTTTTTCGCATTGTCGACAATGCATTTTTGATAATCTTTGAATTCCGGCTGCAACGCTTCGTGGAAAGCTACAGCTTTGGCAGCGATTACATGTTCGAGCGGCCCGCCTTGCAAGCCGGGGAAAACGGCTTTGTCGATTTCCTTGGCAAATTCTTCCAGGCACATCGTTACGCCGCCGCGAGGTCCGCGCAAAGTCTTGTGCGTCGTCGTGGTGACGAAATGCGCATGAGGAAAGGCGTTTGGATGCAGTCCAGCCACGATCAGCCCGGCAATATGAGCCACATCAGCCATCAAATAAGCGCCCACTTCATCGGCAATTTTGCGGAATCGCTCGAAATCGATAATGCGCGGATAATTACTGGCGCCGCAAATAATCAGCTTGGGTTTTACTTCCTTGGCAATTTTGAGAACATTGTCGTAGTCGATGCGACCGGTTTCAGGATCGACACCGTAGCTGTGCACTTTGAACCACTTGCCTGAGAAATTCACAGGCGATCCGTGAGTGAGGTGCCCGCCTTGATCGAGGGCCATACCCATAATTGTGTCGCCGGGCTGAAGCATGGCGAAAAATACCGCCATATTGGCCTGGGCACCGCTGTGCGGTTGAACGTTTGCATGAGGCGCGTTGAATAGTTTTTTCAAACGATCGATGGCCAGTTGCTCGACACCGTCCACGAATTCGCAGCCGCCGTAATAACGCTTTCCGGGCAAACCTTCAGCGTACTTGTTGGTCAGAACCGAGCCCTGTGCCTCCAGAACTGCTCTGGATACGAAGTTCTCGCTGGCAATCAGCTCCAGTCCATGACGCTGCCGGTCCAATTCTTTGCTTATCTGTTCAAAGACTTCCGGATCAACTTCTTTGAGTCCAGCCACGTGAAAACTCCCTTTTTCCCTACGTACGGCTAGTATTTTAGCCGCTTCCCAACTTTCTTGTCGGCTACTTGGTTACCTGAAAACCAGTTCCTAACACAAATCTTTCCGGGCTTTGCGCCAAATGATCGAAAATGGCACCTGTGCATGTGGCCTGCCTTGAGCGCAAAGAAGGGCTGACAGTTAATTCGCACACTCTGCCGCGTCAATGAAACTCCTCTGATCTTTTTCAGAAGTTAAATAGATCTGCCGCCAAGGTGTTGCAAAGAATTTGCAACATTTCCACTCTAGCTTGAGGGTGTAGGCTCCGCTTACCACACTTAGACATAAATGCCACCAAAAGAGCCACAACAAGAAGCTCCGGCCCGCGCTCAGGATCGCGTTTCTGAAACGGCCGAACCTATTGCTCCAATTTCCGAAAAGGTTGTTACGGAGTCAATCGGCGGTATTGCTGCACTCAATCAAAGGGCAGAGCCGGCCAAAGGTTTTAATATCGAGGATCCCACGACCTGGGGAAGCCCCTTCAACACCCTCAATAGCGACTATATGCGCCGAATGGGTGGTACTCTGGCGACAGCCTTTCAACAGCAATTCGGAGCAACTGGTGAAGGAACAGTCGGTACGCAAGTCGGCCAGATTGATGAAAAAACCGGCAAACCAATAACTGCGGCCGACATTAAGACGGCACTGCCCGGCAAGAAGGAAGCAGGCACCGACGCAACCACCGGGAAAGTCATCGACAAAACCACTGTCACAGACAAGCCTGACCTTACTAGAGAAGGTGTACTTAAGGACTACAACGAAACTCTAGTCAGAGCAGGCTTTTCAGAAGCTGAAGCTAGAAGAATCTCTGACAGTACATATGCGCGCCTGCAGAAGGACGCTCAAGAAGGACATCTGAAAGGTTCTCCCGAAGAGCAGATGAAGCGCATGGATACAGCCCACAGAGAGATTCTCGACAAGCCCACTGGCGGCACTCTCAAGGACGGGCAGAAGGACTATCTCACTGCCGCCGACCGCCAGAACATAGTCAAAGACTCGGCACTGCGCACGGAAAATCCCGATAAGTACGTCAACCAGGGTCAACACATGACCTGCGCCCTGCACTCAATGGGCAAGCAAGAATTGGAAGCAGGCGATCCGGCCAAGGTGGCCGAAAGAACCAGAGACCTGGTCAATAATGGCTTCACGACTGCCAGAGAGCAGGACCGCAAGGGTCCCAACGGCGAAATAATTCCCGGAAAAGAAAGAGTCGTCCAAGTAGACTCGCTCAGCTTGAAGCCAGACTTCGAAGCAAGCCGAACCGTCAATTCACAGAACTACGGCGACAGTGGCAAGCAAGGCCCGGCCGGTCAGGTTTATGCGGCATTTGCCGGACAGCTGGCTGCCGACCTCAAGTCGGAGCGCGAAGGCGGAGTCACATCGGCAAGCGGCATCCACAATGCATCCAATGTATATATGGCCGCTCATGCCAATGAACGCGGCGCCAGATCGTCTCAGACTTCGACCAATGAAGGCGTCTTTGCCAGAGACTCAAAAGGCAACTTGCACTACGAAGGCGACGGACCGCAAGTCGGCATCTGGGACGTCGCGCACCTCAATCGCGCAGCCGGCGGGGCAGACGGAGCAGTATTTGCAAGTTCTAGTCTCTTTAAAGACGGCAGGGGCGATACCCCGCCTCCCGGATATCCCCCGGATTTGAAGATCAGCACATTCAGAAACACTGATGAATTGCGGGCCAGGCTGGCAGAATTCCAGAAAGAAACTGGACAATCCGGACAAATCGGCGTCAATGCACCATTCTTGCCGGGCGGTGGCAGAAACGGACATGGCATGCACGCAATGAACATCAGTCTTAATGCCGACGGTTCATTCAAACTCGACAATAACTGGGGCGCCAAAAACGATATCGGCAGAGTCTCGGATAGAGACGTAGACATCGCTACCAACAAGGCCAACTGGAATGTCCAGGGCGGCGGAGGCGGACGCGCACCTGATGACGGCACGCGATTCGGACCATCGACCGGACGAAATCCGAATGAAACCGAGCAGGATTTCCTGAAGAGGAAAGAAGACGAGAAAAACAAAAAGGAAGAAGAGGACAAAGCAAAAGAACTGGAACTGAAAGAGCAGCAAAAGATCAAAGAGGGAGAATTGCGACTGAAAGAGTTGGAAAAACAAGCAAATCTCCAGTACATCAAGGACATGTTCGCATACGAGCAAGCCAGCGAAAGAGCAAAAGCCATGGGCGTCGCCAACACGATGACCAGGCCTGTTTTGACTCACCATGTCTAATTGACTTCCACAAATGCGCGTCGATCTTGGCACAATCAAATCTATAAACCTGCCGGATGCATTCACCAAAGGCGAAGTTTTATTCGGCGGCATGGGTCAAAATTGGCGCAAAACCTTCCATCCCCGGGAGAAGAAAGATGCTCAGGACGTAGCCATTACGTCCATGTTTCGCGGCAGTCCGACCCTGGAATCGGATGGAAGGGCTTTCAGAACATTGCTTAGACAGCCTGCCGGCGTCATTTTTTCTGCTGACAAGGACACCGAAATTGAAACTCATCCTCAAGCAGAAAAGATAGTCAATGCACTTGCCGATGCGCTGGGCAATGCCGGCAACAACCAACTGACTAATCAAGAGACCGGTTTCGGCGGTCCGCGCTTCTATCTTCAGAAGATGGAGACATTGGAATTGAACAAGAGAAAAGTTCTTGCAGTCTATGGAGTTTTCCACGACCGAGAAATGAAACCGCAAAACTACTTCATCGGGCTTTTCGTTGATGCCAAGCCAGACAAGAAAGAATGCAATGTCGAAGAATTGATCTTTGAAGCTCAGACCCGTGAGCTATACGAGAAATACCGCGGTGGTTTCGAAAAATCCTTGACCTCCATTGAGTGGGACTGGAACTGAAATTTATCCTTGCGATCCATTGCGGGTATGATCAAGCAAGTACTTTACTTGCGGCATGGCCTTGAGAGATGACCGGGAATCCATTCAAGACTCCAAAACTGTCCGAGCTCTCAGATGACGCTCAAAACTTGCTTTCCTTTTACCGTGCGGTCTGGGATGAAAAACTCAAGGCCGCCAAAGAAGACCTCTCGCAAAATCAATATCGAGAGATTATTGAATCGTTTTATCGCTTTTTGAACCTCCCCAAACCACTTGTCGTTTTGGTTGACAGCCCGATGCAAATGATGCTTATACCGGCGTTATTGCGTATGCGAGCGCTTTGCGATCAAAACACCTGGCAGATGATTCGCGAAAGTCTCACTCTACCGCACTGGAGAAAAACCATTGAAGCGCTTGATGAGAAGATTTCGGAAAGTGATATCGAAAGACTAATCGCTGCAAGAGATGATCGGAACACGTTTCTGAAACAAGAAGAGCAAAGGCAAGACCCAACCAATCGCACGACTGCGATTGATTCAATATTCGGCAGGCCGAAAGGCAAAAGCATTGATTCTCATCTCGGCTTTTTTGAGTCGCTTACTTGCCAACTTGACGCTGCCCTAAGCGACAGCGTCACGCCAGAGATTCGAGAATGGGTAGTCTCAGAAAGCCAGTTTGTAGACGGTGGCATGCCCGGGCACCTGGAAGATTTTCGCAATCCGGAATTCAACGCCGAAATTTCCAGGCTCACTCAAATTCACATTGCCATTCAAAACCTCACCAATATGGGTACGACAGAACGTGCCGCACTACGCATTTTCAGAGAGAGAGGTGACTCACCCGCGATAGTGCCGGAGCAGCTGGTCAGACAGGGTGAACTGGAAACGGACTTCCTCCAGCAATTGGGTGAAGAAACAGTCAGCATTTTGGCACATGCTTTGAGCGCTAAAAACCTCGAACCCACCATCTATGAATCATATCCACCGGTGCTCGAAGCTATGCTGGACGGCGGCTCTACAGGCCTGTGGCTGACGGGCCAATTGTCGGTTGGCTACAACAGTATGATCTTCCACCCTCGACTGGAGAGGCTGTCCAATTTCACCTTCCTGCTGGATGCAGGTGAGAAAAATGTGTATGAGCAATCCACAGCGCAAGTAGTGGAAAACCTGCGCGTGTTTATGGCTAACCGCACTCCCATCTGCCCTTTCAGCGAAATCGTCCTCGTCTCAAAACAGCCCCTGAAGGTGGAAGTGAATGAAGAAGGAAGACTTCATTCGACTGCAGGACCGGCCATTTCATACGCGGACGAATATCGCATTTATTCGATTAATGGAGTAACGGTCAACGAAAAAACTGCAGTTGCACCTGAGACCCTGACTGTTGAAGAAATCGAAGCCGAGATCAATCTGGAAGTGCGGCGAATCATGCTAGAGCGCTTTGGTATCGGCCGCTACTTGCTTGAATCGAAAGCGGACGTGCTGAACGAAGACGAATACGGGACACTTTACAGAAAACGCATTGCCGGAGATGAGCCACTAGTAATGGTGCGCGTCAAAAACTCGACAGCCGAGCCGGATGGAAGTTATCGCGAGTATTTCTTGCGGGTTCCGCCCTTTGTACAAACAGCCAGAGAAGCAGTAGCGTGGACATTCGACTTCGACGAAGATCAGTATCAGCCTGAAGAAGAAACCTAAAGTACAGGCTGGACCAGCCGACTAGCTACGGACTTAAGCGACAACTCTGCACCTATAAGAACGACAACCACACTGGGTTTCATTGTGACTGCTAAAAGATTAAGACTGAACTAGACTTGTTCAGTTCGTTATTTGCGAAGTTTCATTATTGTTCAACAGCTCAAGAGACTTGATGCGCCTTCCCGCTCGATGCTCTATGTATCCCTCAATTGCCCTATGTGCGGCGCGGGTGGCTTGTTTGACTACATCGCTTTCCTTTTCTGCGATGGGCACATCGCGGCCTGCCGCCGCCAATACGAGCCGTTTCCAAACAAGCGGCGTGACATACTTATCAAGCCGCTCGACACCTGGAGTTTCGTAGATACCTTCCGCCTCGGCCACTCTAGGGCCGACTCTCACTCGTTTTCCGTCCAGATGGCAACGCTCGCACACCATGCCGCCCAACTCGTAGTGAAAACCGGAAATGGCATAGTCGGACAGCACAGTCCGGCAATTGACACACACCGTCAACTCCGGCATATAGCCAAGAATGTCCAGCAAGCGCAGTTCAAACATCAAGCAAAGGTAAGCCGGATCAGACTCTGACAGACTTTGATAACGCAACGATATGACCAGAAAGTCAAAATAGTCACTGGCTTCTTCATTCAAACCCTGCCCGAAGATGCTGGTCAATTCGGCATAGTAGAGGCTGTAGGAAAGCCGCTCGAGATCGCTGCGAAGCTGTGGAAATGTTTCCAAAGTCTCAGCTTGCGAAATAATTTCAAAAGTGCGCCCGGAGGCCAGCAGCAATTTATTGACATTGAGCAAATCCGCGCGTCCGCCGATTTTAGAACCAGGCTTGCGAGCGCCTTTAGCCACGCATTTGATCAATCCGCGCTCGGCGGAAAACACCGTCACTACTTTGTCGGTCTCTCCTAATGGAAAGCTCGCAACATTGACGGCGTTGACCGAGTAAGTTGGCATTGAATCGAAGTACTTTTATGCCCGAAGCGAATCTACGATTCTATTAGAACACGAAAAGATTCAGCATTCTTACAGCAATTACTTCGCTGCCGTTTTTTCTTTGATCAGATGTATCCAATCTGTATGCACAAAGCCCTTTTCCGGTGTATCCACTCTTTGATATGTGTGGGCGCCGAAGAAATCACGCTGAGCCTGGGTGAGATTCTGGGGCAGGCTTCCACTGCGAAGGCTGTCGAAATAGGCCAGGCTGGAAGTGAGAGCCGGCACAGGAATTGCCCGTTCGATGGCAAAAACAATCGCTTTGCGCCAGTTCGATTCAAAGGACAGCACAGTTTTGGAAAATTCGGTGTCTAAAAGCAGGTTAGGCAGGTCGGCCCGACGAGCAAAGGCAGCGCGGATCAACTCCAACAATTGGGCGCGGATGATGCATCCACCTTTCCAGATGCGTGCGCATTCGGAAAGGTTGATGTTCCACTTATAGAAATCCGAACCTTCCTTGATAAGCGCCATACCCTGCGCATAGCTGCATACTTTGGAGGCGTAAAGAGCATCATGAAGCGCTTTGAGAGTCTCATCCTTGATTGATTTGTCTACGGCTTTGCCGGTGCCGATAAATTGTCCGCCGCCCAAAATTTTGCAGGCTTCTTGACGCATATCATGCATCGCCGAAAGCATGCGTCCGGTCAGGGCCGCATCGATCGTAGGGACGGCAATACCAAGGTCCAGCGCGGCTTCGCTCGTCCATTTACCGGTTCCTTTTTGACCAGCTTTGTCGAGGATCATATCGACCAGTGGCTTGCCGGTTTCAGGATCCGTGACAGTCAGGATTTTCGCCGTGATTTCGATCAAAAAGGAATCGAGAATACCTTTATTCCAGGTTTCAAAAACATCGGCAATCTCGCGGGCAGGCATATTCAAGCCGCGACGCATGACGTCATAGACTTCGGCGATCAATTGCATGTCACCATATTCGATACCGTTATGAACCATCTTGACGAAATGTCCGGCACCGTCGGGTCCGAGATAGGTGACGCAAGGACCATCATTTACCTTTGCTGCAATCGCTTCCCAGATTGGCTTGACCTTCTCATAGGCCGCCTGGTCACCGCCCGGCATCAACGAAGGTCCCCAGAGAGCGCCTTCCTCACCGCCGGAAACACCGGAACCTATGAAATGTATCCCCTTTTCTTTAAGATCCTTTTCTCTCTTTTGCGTGTCGGTAAAATGCGAATTGCCACCATCTATGATGATGTCGCCTTCTTCGAGATCGGGAAGCAGTTTGGCAACGGTCTGGTCGACTGCCTCGCCCGCTTTAACCAGAAGGATGATCATGCGCGGCTTTTCAAGGCTTACAACAAAAGTCTTTTCGTCACGGCAGCCGATCACCGGCTGATCCTTTCCTCGCCCGGCCACAAAGGCATCAACCTTGTCGACGCTGCGGTTATACACAGCAATTTTAAATCCGTTTCTGGCAATGTTCAAAGCCAGGTTCTCACCCATGACGCCCAATCCGATCAGTCCAATCTTCGCTTTGTCAGCCATTTTTACTCCCTCTACAATTGTTTAAATTGGTTTTTTTTAAAACTCGCGGTGACATTTTTACCTCGACGTTTACCAGGTTGAATAAACGCAATGCAAAACTTCAAAGTTCCGAAGCAATCTCTCTATCCACATACCAGTAAAGTTTTCCCTCATCGGCTTTCACATTCTGGCTTGGATACTTGCCTTCCGGTCCTGCCAGAACATCTTTCAATACAAAAGCTTTGGCTTTGCCTGCAGCCAGGAAAATGATGTTCCTCGAGTGGTTGATGACCGGGTAGGTCATAGTCAGTCTTGTCGTATTCAATTTCTCGACTTTGTTGTCGACAAACCATCTCTCATTTTCCTGAAGCGCAGGCGATCCGGGGAAAAGAGAGGCTGTATGCCCATCTTCACCAAGCCCCAGAAGCATGAAATCGAATTTGGGAAACTCGCCTGAGTCCAGGCGGAAAAATTCATGCATGCTGCGCTCGTAATCTATTGCAGCAGCCTTTGCGTCCAAGTCAGGATCGCTCAAAGCAACAACATTTTCACGCCTGAGTGGAACCTTTGAAAGCAGGCTCTCGGTTATCATCCGTTGATTGCTTTCAGGGCTCGTATAGGCAACGGTTCTTTCATCGCCGAAAAAGACGTACACCTTGCTCCAGTCAATGCGGTCAGCGACCTCCTTTTCGGCCAGGCGCGCGTACAAACCTTTAGGTGTATTGCCGCCGGAAAGAGAGATGACAAACTTGCCTCTGTCCTTTATAGATTGCTCGGCAAGTTGTACAAAAAGCTCAGCTGTAGCATTTACCAGCGCTTCATAATTATCGAAAACAAATACGTTTTTCTTTTCCATTAAAGATGATTGCATCAGCCCTCCTTACTCTGCTTACTTGGCGGCGTCGACGAGTTTGACTGTGCACTCCAGTGTCTGCCTGAAGACTGCATCATCAGGCTGCGACTCCATGGCAAAATCCATCAGGCGTGCTTCGGTCAACTCAACAAAATTTTCAGCACTACTTGCGCCGCCCTCGGACCCATTTGTGCCGCAGTCCGAATCATTGAGCACATATATGCAAGGCGAGCCTGCCCTTTGCTCGGCGATCATGCGCTCGGCGATCACTTTGCCATCGCACGGCGTTTCCGCTTCTATGATCACCGATGAGACCGAGCCGCCACTCAGCTTGTCGCTCGCGAAAGGCTCAATTGAGGCAGTGATGCTTTTATTGCCGTTGGAAAACTGAGCGGAAAACCTACCGCCTTCAAATTTCGCGGACTTGCTTTCCCACTGCAAACGAGCCTGGAGCCATGAAAGAAGCAAGAGAGGCTGCACGGGAATAATTGAAGAACCTCGATCACCTTCTTCCTGCGCATAAGCAATCGTCACTTTCGAAATACCGGGAAGCGAAGGCAATGACATGGGCGGAGCCGCGTCATTGAAAGCATCTGCAATAGCGCGGCGCCAGGGTATCAAGCGACCCCAGTTGAGGTCGAAAAGCGGTTTTCTTTGATTGGCCGCGCAGAAGCTCGACATTTCTTTGATGAAGCCTGTAGCGTCTGTAGCTCGCAATGAATCGACAATCAGCATGTCTATGAATCGGGAGAAAGGCTCAAAATAACCCTTATCAAGTCTGTTGGCACGCCACCAGAGCACAACTGGCAAATCGTGAATCACCAGAGGCGATACCACGCTAGCCAGCTCTCTTGTCCCTTCACCGTTATAGCGAACCGTGATTTGTTCGGAGCAAATTTGCTTCAGCGTTTTCTGATCGGCCATGTGGCAGCGAGCAGAAACCCAGGCTTCCAGGCGCTGTTCGGCAGAGCGGCGCGAAATAGCCAGAATCGCTCTGGACGGATGGCGAATCGCCACTTCATCCAGGACTTGAGACGCTTGTACTTCGGCGTCTGCGTCTTCACTGAATAAAACAATATTGGCCGTGCAAGCTCGCATCACATTGGCAGGCTTGGTCGTGGATTCGTTGAAAACAGCGTCTTTGCCCTCAGTCACCATTACGGGTGTGTGGTCGCTCTCAGGCTCAGGCTTGGCGCCGTCGATAGCACGCCAGAGATCTTTCAATTCGCGCTCAATGCGCTCAACGTCTACCTGAGCCAGACGCCCGGAAAGAAAATTGGTCGTCTCTATGGTCGATTTGCGTTTGTCAGTACTGGAGCTCATCTTACAGGCGCCTCCAGGAATGACCGGTGGAAGCGATCAGCTCGTCTGCCTCCGCTGGTCCCCACGAACCGGCGGCATAATTGGGAAAACGCGGCTGCGGTCCCTTTTTTTGTTTAGCCAGGTCCCAGTTGTCCAGAAGCGGCTGAATGAAGCGCCAGGAAGTTTCCACAGAATCGGTTCTGGCAAACAAGGACGCATCACCGAGCAGGCAATCGTGAATCAGACGCTCATAAGCGCTGGGGCTGCGCACACCAAAAGCGGTTCCATAATTGAAATCCATATTCAGCCAGCGAATCTGGGTTGTCGCACCCGGTTGTTTGGTAGCAAACTTGAGCGAAATGCCTTCATCGGGTTGAATTTTCAATACCAGAACATTGGGGCTGAGCTGGTCTTCATCACCTTGCTGTCCCGCTTTCAACCCGGTCAGACCAGCAAACAAACTGTGCGGAGCCCGTTTGAAATGTATGGCAATTTCAGTCAACGATTTAGCCAGGCGCTTTCCGGAGCGAACGTAGAAGGGAACACCCGCCCAGCGCCAATTGTCGATGGTCAATTTTAAGGCGGCATAGGTTTCCGTCGCCGAATCGGCTGCAACCCGCTCTTCCTGCCTGTATCCGGGTACTTTGGCTCCGTTAATGTAACCTTCGCCGTACTGTCCTCTGACCGCTGAGCGATCTACATCTTCAGGCAAAATCGGACGCAACGCTTTCAATACTTTCGCCTTTTCATCGCGCGAGGCTTCAGGCTCGAGAGACGCAGGCGGCTCCATAGCTACCAGTGACACCAACTGCAACATGTGATTTTGAATCATGTCACGCAGGCAGCCGGACTCTTCGTAATAAGGCCCGCGTTCTTCGACGCCGAGGGTTTCTGCAATCGTGATTTGCACGTGATCGACGTGCTGGCGATTCCACAAGGGCTCGAAAATCCCATTGGCGAAGCGCAAAACCATGATGTTTTGTACGGTTTCTTTGCCCAAATAGTGATCGATTCGATAGACTTGATGTTCGCTCAAGACTTTGTGGATATGGTCATCGAGCGCAAGCGACGATGCCAGATCGTGCCCGAAAGGTTTTTCGACAATGACTCTCTGCCACGGCTTGTCAGTGACATTCTTTTTCGAAACCAAATTCGATTTGGCCAGCTGCGTAATAATCGGCTCGTACAGGCTGGGCGGTGTAGACATGTAGAACACATGATTGCCACAGGTGCCGTGTTTGTCTTTCAACTCGTGAAGAAACTTCGCCAGTTCGTCAAATGAGCCTTCCTCAGTGAAATTGGACGGCCGGTAATAGAGACAGGAGGCAAAACGATTCCAACTTTCTTCGTCAAACTTCAAATCAGGCGAGTACTTTTGTATCGCCTCTTTCATGGAAGTACGAAAGGCGTCGTCTTGAATGACGGTCCTGGACATGCCAACTACTGCAAATGTCCTGGGCAAAAGACCGTCGATGTAAAGCGCGTAGAGCGCGGGCAGTAGCTTTCGCTTGGTCAAATCCCCGTGCGCTCCCAGAATCACCATGGCGAAAGGGTCGACGGCTCGATCTTTCGGCAAGCCCGTTAGGAGCGGATTGTCTACAACAGCGCTTTGTGTCATCTGTCCAACCTCAAAACCAAAAATTAAGTCCACTTGACGGCCGAAACTTCTCTTTCGGCGCAACGGAAGAAGAAAGAGTACACCTTTTTCCTTATGTATACATTTAATGGCTGTCGTCGATATATTGCCACCCCGGGGCGGGCGGCGCGTGGTGTCTCCACTACAGATCAATCATCGAAGTGTTGGCCGGCATGTTTTTGTCACAGACCAAACTCGTATGCTGACAATAGAAAGCCAGGTGAGAACTCGAGATTCTTGCCTATCTCTTGCCGAAGAAAAGCCCGAAAAACGAAAGCACTAATTTAGAAACGAGACAATCATGCAGCAAATCACTTCGAGAAAAACACAAACACAGTCATCGAACACGCTGACAATTGTCAGGCAAACTAAGGAGGCGAGTGGTCGGACGATCGCCAATGATGTTCACTCGAAACTCAATTCCACAAACCACAGAGAAATCATCCAGGTAAAATCCGGCCAGCATGTGCAAGCACTGCTCAGCCAGTACAAAGATTGCTCATTCAGTATTGCCGGCGGACGGCACTCGATGGGCGGGCAGCAGTTTCTTACAGACGGTATTTTGCTGGATACAAGCCAATTTAACCAAGTTGTCGCATTCGACCAGAACTCAGGTCTTCTTACGGTTCAGTCAGGAATGCTATGGGGAGATCTGGTAGCCGCTTTGAGCAAGCTCAATCAACAATACAAATGCCACTGGTCGATTATTCAGAAACCTACTGGCGCAGACGATATCAGCATTGGCGGATCGCTGGCAGCGAATATTCACGGTAGAGTACTGGGAAGAAAACCGTTCATAGCCGACATCGAACGCTTCACTGCAATCATGGCCGATGGCACCAGATCGCTTGTTTCTCGAGAATCGAATGCCGAACTTATTACACTGGCCGTGGGCGGGTACGGCTTGTTTTGCTTTGTCGAGGACATCACAATTCGCCTAACAAAAAGTACGCCGCTTGTTCGAAAAGTAGAATTGACCGACAGCGAGAATCTCATCGAAAGACTTTCTCAAATGCAAAGACAAGGCGCAGCGTATGGCGATTTCCAGTTCTGCATCGACAGCAACGCCGACACTTTTCTCACCAACGGAATTTTGTCTGTATACTTTCCAATCACAGTCAACCAAGACGACGCTCACACTATATGCAATACCAACAATTTGAAACTCAGTGAAGAAAGTTGGCGTGAATTGCTGCGCCTGGCCCACGTCGACAAAAAGAAAGCATTCACTACTTACAGCGATCACTACCAGCGCACAAACGGCCAGGTTTATGCTTCCGACACCTTTCAATTGAGTCTCTATGTTCCTGATTATCATGACTGGCTGGAAGACACATGCCACTCGAGCAATTCAAAAGGCTCCGAGATGATAACCGAGCTCTATGTTCCAAAACACAAACTGCATGAGTTTTTAGCGACTGCAAAAGCAGCGCTGAAAAGCCAATGCGCCGACGTTATTTACGGCACAGTGCGCTTGATTGAAAAAGACGACGAGAGTTTTCTTGCCTGGGCTAGGGAAGAATACGCCTGTGTGATTTTCAATTTGCACGTCGATCACGATCAAGTTTCCCTCCTGCGCTCCAAACAATCATTCAGAACACTGATCGATATTGCCCTGTCCATGGGCGGATCATACTACCTGACCTATCATCGCTACGCTTCCAGAAAGCAGCTTCTTCAAGCATATCCACAGTTCAAGAGCTTCGTGGACAGAAAAATTCATTACGATCCACAAGGAAGGTTCAGAAGCAATTGGTTCAATCGCGTTTGCCTCTCGCTTGAGGCCGCATGAGAGCCGATCTTTATGCACCCCGGTTAAGGCGCCTCCGCTCTCTGGTCGCATCAAATCAGCAACTTTCAATAGACACTTTTTGTGCAACCTTTCGCAAGCCTTGCGGCGCAAGGCTCCCGGACACGCATTAATTGGGAAAACTGCGAACCAAAAATACAGGAATCGCTTTCGTCAAACTTTCTCTCCCCTTACAGAGTGGCAGTCTTTTGCTATCATCAGACAGTGCTCTATCCAATTAAGTTTCGAGGTGAGGAGTTTGCCATGAGACTACTTCTGGTCGAAGACGATTCCTTTTTATCCGAGGGCGTCGCACTCGCTTTGCGACACAGTGGTTATGTAGTCGATCAAGTTCAGTCAGGAACCGATGCAGACCAAGCCTTGACCCTGACGCCCTATGACCTGGTCATCCTCGACCTGGGTCTGCCGCAATTGGATGGAATCGAGGTGCTAAAACGCCTCCGCTCGCGAGGTCAAGCCACGCCCGTGCTGATTCTTACCGCTCGAGATACCATCCAGGACCGGGTTAACGGACTGGACAGTGGTGCAAACGACTATATCAGCAAGCCTTTTGAGCTCTTGGAGCTGGAAGCCCGCATTAGAGCCCTTCTCAGGAAGGAACAATGGGGCAATATGACTAAAATCGTTGTCGGAGGGCTGGAATTCGACACAGTCGAGCGCCGCGCTACGATTAACGGCGACAATCTGGACCTTTCCGCCCGCGAGCTAGCGGTGCTTGAGCAACTACTGAAGAGCGTCGGCAAAGTCGTCAACAAAGTACAATTGATTCGTAACCTCTCGTCCTGGGATGCCGAGTTGTCGCACAACGCCCTGGAAATCATCATGCATCGCTTGCGTAAAAAGCTCGAAAAGACAGGCATCAACGTGCGCACAGTTCGCGGACTGGGATATATGCTTGAGAAACCTGCATGACCTCGTCCATCCGGAAGCAGCTTCTGGTGTGGCTTTTGATTCCACTCTCCACAATAGCTGTTTCCAGTACGTTCATTGCTTATAACGCCGCCATTCTTTTGGCGCGAGAAATCTATGACAAAGGACTGCTCAACTCGGCAGACTCTGTAATCGCGCGCGTGCGTCACAAGGGCGGAAAAGTGCTTGTAGACTTGCCGCCTGCTGCTCAGTCCATTTTAAAACACAATTACCGCGACACGTTTTTCTACCAGATTTATACGATGGACGGCAAACGCATCGCCGGTGATGGCACGCTGCCCTTCGATCGGGGTGCGGTGGACTTCAGCCAACCCCACTATTCAACACGGATGTTGAACGGCAAAGAAGTGCGCGTACTGACCATGCTCTTTCCTGTCGCCAGTCATTTTGCCGATGAAACTCCCGACGAGGATGAAGACCGTGATCTAAAGCCGGAAACGCTCATTCTCGAAGTAGCCGAAACCCGCAACGCACGCAGGGAAATCGTCACTCACATTGTTGTATCGGTGCTTTTGCCGCAGTTGATCTTGATCATTTGTGGTGGCATCGCTGTTTGGTTCGGCATCAAGCAAGGTCTGTATCCACTACAGCAATTGAGTAAGGTTCTTTCTTCGCGCTCTCCGACGGATCTCAGCCCTGTGTCTGAAAGCACCGCCCCCATTGAGGTTCGGCCTCTGGTTGGAGCAATCAATGGACTGCTTAAAATGCTCAATGATGAAATTGAAAAGGAAAGGCGATTTGTGGCCAACGCCGCTCATCAATTGCGCACACCACTGGCAGGCCTGAAAACATACGCCGACCTGGCTCTTAAAATGAATGAAGACCCTTCCGTGCATTCAGTTTTGGCGCAGCTGCACACAGGCATCAACAGAATGTCCAACTTGATCGTTCGACTCTTGACCCTGGCTCGCTCAGAGCCGGGGGTAGCTTCACAAGCAGCCAAGCAATCAACAGATCTCAGTGCCATTGTTTCCAGTGTAACTGAAGACTTGGT
>JBGAVL010000129.1:0-15589 GCA_044228145.1 Obscuribacteraceae bacterium (SeqCode) | reverse complement strand
TATACGTCCCTCTGTCACGCCACTGGAAGTGGTTTCAAACGCCTTCAATAGAAACAGTATTCTTGACCTTGCCAGATCAGAAAGGTCTGGTCAAATCGATCGAATTGGTCCAGGCCAAAGGATGCTGTCCGGAAATTACGGTCCATCAGGATGTTGCAAACGAAAACGGAATCTATGCACTAAGTAATTTGCAGGGTCTGCCTTTGACGATTGACGCAAGCGCCGTCAAAGACGCCCAAAGCGTCATTTTGGAAATCGGCAAAGCAAATTTCTTCTTCGACAATTTCAAAGCCAGTGAGGGGAAAGACGCTGTCGAAAAACAGATTCGTCTTTCAAAACTGGCTGAGGAGCAGCATCTCAAACGCAGTGATTTTGCCGGCTCAGGCTTCTTTCAGATAAGGGCAAAGGCATTGGACAAGGACGGAAACGCGATCGCAGTGCCATCGACATGTATTACAGTTCAGTGCACTAGGTAGATGCGCCTGCTTCCACAAACACTTTCTTGGCCACAACGCCTTGATCGGACATCAGCTCTTCGTATGCCGGGACGACTTCTTCTGCCGGGCCTTTCATAACCATTTGCCCGCCATTGAGAAGCACCGCATTCTGGCAATACTTCATGACCATGCCCGGTTCGTGAGTAACAAAAAGCAGGGTCGTGCCCCGGCTTCTCAAGGCACGGATCTTGTCCAAACACTTGAGCTGAAAGCGACGGTCTCCGACTGCCATGGCCTCATCAACGACGAGGATTTCCGGGTCGACATTGATCATCGAGGCAAATGCCAGTCTTACCACCATGCCCGAGGAATAGGTGCGGATCGGTTGATCGAAGAAATCGCCTACTTCGGCGAATTCTGCTATTTCATCCAGTTTGCGGCGGATTTCACTCTCAGGTATGCCGAGAATTACGCCGTTCAAAATTACATTTTCGCGCCCGGTATAGTCAGGCTGAAATCCTGAGCCCAGCTCGAGAATTGATGTGATTCTTCCCTTTGTCTTGACGGCTCCCTTAGACGGTCTGAGGACGCCCGCCACTATTTGCAGTAAAGTCGATTTGCCCGATCCGTTTGGACCGAGAAGAGCTACCGAATCACCTCTTTCGACATTGAATGAAATGTTGTTCAATGCCCAGAATTCTCTGTGGTAAGAACGCCGATTACGCAGCAGCAGTTCTTTCAAGCGATCGGTTGGACGATCGTAGATATTGTATTTTTTCGAGATTTTCGACAGTTGAATGGAATACATAAAGGCTCACATCACATCAGCGAAAGAACGCTTGGTCTTCATGAAGAAGTAGTATCCGAAAAAGAATAGAAAAACAGAAACAAGAGAGTAAGAAGCGTACTGCCAAAAGTCAGGCAACTGCCCTTCCAGAATCACCCGCCTGTAATCGGAAACAAACCCGGCGACCGGATTGATCCACAAGAGAAATTTGAGATTGGCAGGCAGCGCGCTGGCCGGGTAAACAATCGGAGTCATGTACATCCAGGCTGAAAGCGCCAGAGTGATCAAATGACGCATATCGCGCACAAACACACCGAGACTGGCAAGAATCCAGGACAGCCCGACCGTAAAGAGAATCTGCGGCAAAGCAATCAGTGGCAAAAACAGCAACGACTGATGAACTCCGCCCTGGTATACGACGGCGCACAATACCAAAATCGATAAGCCGCCCAACTGTGTGGCCGCCGCTGAAAGTGCAATCACAATCGGTATTATCTCCAGAGGAAAGACAACACGCTTGACCAGGTTAGGCACTTCCAAGATACATGTTGTAGCGCGTGCAATTGATTCGGAAATTGCACCCCACGCCAAAAGCCCACTCATCAAATAGAGTGCGAAATTGCCAGTTGACGTGTCAGCCCCAAATCGCACTTTGAGCACAACACAAAATACGAAGGTATAGAGCAAAAGGTGTCCGACCGGCTGGATCAATGGCCACAAGGCGCCAAGCAATGAGCCGCGATAGCGACCTTTGAAGTCTCGAGAGACCATCATTTTCAATAGAGTCTTATGGGCAAACAAAGACGTGATCGGCGCAACCGCCTCGTGAGAGGGGTCCTCCATAACCAGTATTTCTTCCAGCTCAATGGCCGGCGCTTGTTCTAAGGTCAGGGTCATCGATCGGGCGTAATCTTTGTGAGACAGCTCATTTCGGGATTACAAGATGTTAGCACGGATGTAAATCAGCCAACCGGAGACGCGTCTTATCTATAAAGGAGGCGACTTGTCCGGCAAAAATTAGCCGGCGCTCAGATTACTCTCAATAGAATTGACTTCGATTCGAAATTGGATTGTTAGCAACAGGCAGGATCTCAAAGCCGAGATCCTCGATTTCCAGAGTGCTGCCTGCATCAGAATCACTATCGGCGCGCGTCAGCAAGACTTGCACGGAAGCGACCTTCTCCTTTAGAAGTGAAGGCATCATTGGAAAACAATAATCAAAGCAGACGGGACTCGCTTGGTTGGGCAAAAAGCGCGGCAGCCACCTGCTGGGATAGACCAGAGTCTGTCCTGATTTGTCCGTAAGCAGAACATTTATTTTCGGCTCAACTACAACATTGTTCTTGAGCGAAAAAGATTTGCCTTTCATTCTGAACAACCAGATCTCGTTGGCATTGGCAGGCAAACGGCTGCTAATACCTGCCGAAAACATCTTGGTGGCGCCTGAGGGTATGCACACTTTCAAAGGCAACGGTTCAGACAATACAACCTTCTGATTGTTGAGTTTGCTGGATTCTTTTTTCGCGCCCGTCAAAAGCAAATTGTAGGTTCCGCTTTGCAGTCCAGGTGTTGGCGAAAGATCGCCATTCAAATTTCCGTTTTTAGAAGCGAAGGAAGCACTCGTGTGACGCGCCAGGTCGAGTTTCACGTCATAGCGGCTGTCGGTGAAACCTCGATCGGATTCGACGCCGTAGAAAGCCTTTTCCCAGGACGAGGAATGGATGGAAGGATACATATTTTCCTTCAGATAGTTGCCGAATATTTTGAACGGATGGGCTCCGGTAATGTTTTCAATTTCCACAGTGAGCGAACCGGAATTCAGCATTTTTTGCACCGCCGCCTCCGGCACCGCCATAACAAACCACTGGCGGATTCCACTTGAGGCAATGCCGGCAGCTTGCGTCATACAGTCATAAATCCACTCGCATTCGAAATAGATTTGCCCTTTACTCATCTGCTTTTCTGCAGAAAAATCCTGGGTGAGGGCTATACCCGGTATAAGAGGACCTCTCAGGACTTCACCGTTCACTCTCGCCTGTCCATTTTCGACAAAATCTCTGGCACCGTCAGTGTCAATCAGGACGTAGAGCTGCTCATTTTTCAACTTATCTAGATCATCCTTACTTAGATTGATCTGCTGGATAATCCTGTCTCCTTTTTGATTTAGCCCGCACTCCCATTCAAAGGCCCTGCCATTGGCACGCGCGGGATAGACAACCAGAAGCACAGCCAAGCATGCCAGGCAAAGGTGCACGGATAGAGCCGGCACTCGCCTTTGAGCAGGCTGGGGAAACAGTTGCCACAAAAGAAAGAAAAATACTGCCGCACACAGGCCTTTCAGGAGGCAAAGAACAGAAAGAGAGACAAATGGATTTCCGCTCAAGCGATAAAGCAGTCCAATTTCATTCAACCGCGCCGACAGAAAGAATACAAGCAATGCAGTGGACAATATTGCACCACTGGCAGCGTTTTTTCTGAACAATGAAACAAACGCTGCCGCTCCGGCGGCCGCAAGAAGAATAAGAACCGGCGTCGCCGTCATGTTGTAGCGCGGCACGGTGATGAAGCAGAAGTAGATGACATGGCTTGCAAGATAGAGAAGAAGCAAGAGCCGTCCCTTAAAAATGCTTTCGTCTAGAGTGCTTCCATCATCATTTCTCACAAAAGCAAGGCAAATTCCCACCGCGCAAAGCAACAGCAAAAGCTGATGAAACAACACTTGCAGCGTGTAATTGAAAATACCGGCATCAGTGCGAAAGTCATTCCAGGGAAATTTGCCCAGACGATATGGTTTGTCGAGCATGAGCCTGGCAAATCGGCTGGGCGAACGTCTTACATTCTCAGCCAAAACGGAAATTGCAGAGCGTTTTTCCACACCGGTTCCGTCCGGATATGGATAAGAGAGCCAGCCACTGATATCAGGATTGGTGCCGACAAAAAGATTGTAATTGCCGACGCGATCGACCACGAGGCTGGCTTTGTTGAAAATGGCTTTCTGCGCAAAAAGCCAGGGAATCAGCACTAGAGACATTGCCAAAAGCAGCCAAACCAAACTTTTAACGGCGCCCGATTTGCGCTCTTGAAAAAATGTCAAAGGCAAGGACAAAAAGGAAAGCAAAATCATTACCGAGCGCGCCAGCTGCAGAGATGCCAATCCAAATCCGAGAGCAAAAAGCTGCAGCCCCTTGCGCTTTTCTCCCACAAAGCCTCGGCACATCAGGTAAAGAACAATGGTGCAGATTGACGTCGAAAAGCTCTCAGCATACAAGCGTCCCGAGTTAATCAAAGAAGCCGGATAGAGGATGGTAAAAAGCGCGCAGCAAAGTGCCGCATTGCGTCCCCAGAACAAATTGGCGGTAAGGCAAAGAAAAACGTCGGCTGCTGCAGCAAGGACGCACTGTCCGAATACAGGCGCTACCCAGGCAGGGAAATTGCCAAAGATGCTTCCTGCCTGCTGGCAAAAAAGAAGGAACAAAGGAAAAACAGGACCGGCCTGCTTAAATCCTGAAAGTATGGACAATTCGCTTCCTTGATGGCTGAAAAATTGCCTCAAGGACTCAGCCAGGCGCAAATACTCCGAACCGTCCGCGGCGCCGGCGTTGTTGATATGCGGAAAGGCAAAATTGAACCAGAGGCGAAAAGCCAGAGACAGAGCAAAAATGCCGAAGAGCAGCGGGCGTGACATTAACAAACCGTAAGCGAGTTACCTGCAATTAGAGACAGTACAACAGCCAGTCAACTTGCATTTCGCTTTAACGCTTAATTAAATCGCAGTTAGATTGCCACCATTCTTCTAAATATGCGAGCAATCGCTGCTCCAGTCGCCCCATGACAACCGCGTGGCATCAAGAAAAACAATTAACCCTCGACAACGGCAAAAGCCCTGGGGCTGGCTCGATAGCCGTGCTAGCATTCGCTTGATTTCTGCGCAGTTGCAGATTAGACAGGGCTTTCTTGATGATTTTCACGAGCTTTCAATACTTACTTTTTCTTCCTGCAGTCGTTCTCTTTTACTGGGTCTTGCCGCAGCGTTATCGCTTGCCGATGCTGCTTTTGGCAAGCTACTTCTTTTACATGAGTTGGATTCCGATATTCGGCTTGCTGATTTTCGGCATGACTTTATTCAACTGGCTCTGGGGAAAACTGCTCTGCAAAGCGCAAGCCAAGAAAAAACTTGTGTTCTCGGCCGGTATTGCCATAAATCTACTTTGCCTGGGCTATTTCAAATACGCAAACTTCTTTCTCGACTCTTTCCAAACGCTTCTCAGCCCAATTACACATTCAGGCTCTCATGCGGCGTTAAACATTATTTTGCCTCTGGGAATCTCCTTTTTTGCTTTTGAATTCATCCACTATCTATTCGAGATATATCGCGGTCGCCAGCCCATAGACTCGTTTGTATTGTTTGCTTTGTTTGCTTCATTCTTCCCCACGCAAATTGCCGGGCCCATCAAGCGGTACCCGGATTTCGCAGCCCAAATGCAGGAAGAGAAAAAACTCAGTCTCAATTACTTCGACGAAGGCGTTCCACTGATCATCATGGGTGTAGCCAAAAAGTTGCTTCTGGCCGACAACCTGGCCGTGCTCGTCGACATGATGGCTAAGACTCATTCAGCCTATGGCTCTGTCGAGACGTGGCTTATCGCCTATGCTTTCGCTATGCAGATTTACTTCGACTTTTCCGGCTACACCGATATCGCACGAGGGTCGGCGCTACTTTTCGGGTATCACATTCCCATCAATTTCAATTTGCCTTACATTGCCAACAACATGTCCGATTTCTGGAGACGCTGGCACATTTCGCTGTCTACCTGGTTGAGAGACTATCTCTACATCCCACTGGGAGGCTCCAAAGGCTCCAAGCTGAGCACAGATCGCAATTTGCTTTTAACCATGGCTCTGGGCGGTCTCTGGCATGGTGCAGCCTGGAATTTCGTTGTCTGGGGTATTTTCCACGGACTTTGCTTGATCGTGCATCGCAACTTCAGCCAATGGCGGGAAAACACCACTGTTTTGAAGGGATTCTTTGAGAGCAAATGGTTCTCTGCGATATCAGTATTTCTCACATTCCATGTCGTATGCATCGGCTGGGTGTTCTTCCGAATCACAGATATCGGTGCAGCCTTCAGCATGGTCAAGAAGATGGTCTTCTTGTCTCCTGTTTTCACCAGAGCGGAAGCCGGACATTTCCTGGTGCTCAGACCGGATTTGCCTGTTATCGTGCCGGTGGTCATCGTGCTTGTGGCGGCACTCTTGCTGGCCACTCCCTTAGTCGGATATTTAAGACAGAGCGGATTTTTTGGACGAGTGCCGGCACCGCTTAAGGCGTTGTACTTCACACTCGTAATTTTCTCGATTGTCACCTTCTGTCCTGATAGCTCGACGCCATTCATCTATTTCCAATTCTAAGAACGAAAAGCAAAAACGTTATCGTGCCAGGATAGCTAATCCTGCTTTGGTTTGCCCGCCGGCAGCCAGCACAGCAGAGCCGACACCAGAAGTCCAACCACAAAGAGCACGATAGCGATTGTAAAACTGGTCGGAAGGTAGCTGAAGACAACTTTGTGCACGCCTGCATCAATGGCAACAGCGCGAAATAAATAGTTGGCTCTTAGTATTTGTGCAGGTTTGCCATCTACTTGTGCTGTCCACCCCGGGAAAAATGTATCGGTAAGGACAAGATAGCCAGCTTGCGGGCTATTCACTGTCATTTCCAGGCGATTGGGCGTGTTTATACTGAGTGGCACGGAAAAACCGCGCCTGACACTGGCCAACGCCTTTTCCCCGCCAGTTTTTTCATCCTCGAGCACTACCGTCGAGAAGCCGTCGAATTCCTTTCCCCCCAAGATTTTCAACGCTTCAGCAGGCGAACTGGCGCTCAACTTAGAAAACACGACATACGCGCGGCCCAGCGTTTTGGTGTTCTCATAAACACGCACACGCTGCGGGCCAGACTCGCTGACGAAGCGATAATGCAGGTCCGGCCCGGTTTTGTCCGGGTATACAAAAGGATAGCCGGAAAGGCTGATTACAGAGCCGAAAGTCTTGATGCCCATATCAGCGCTTATGACCGGATCGAGAAATTTGAGTTTCTTGCTGTCGAAAACCTGCAACCCGACGAAGAATTTTTCACGCCCTTTCAACGACGTAGGAACCAAAGCCGAGAATCTGGCAGTGTCGCGTCCAAACAGCCGCTCCACAATCGGTGCCAGTCCGCCAAACCATAGCGGATTTCCTTTTTCATCTACAATCACGGCAATAAATCTAAAGCGATTTTCCGCTTCCTTATCGCAAGTAAATTTGAGAATCCCTCTGGCTTCAGCCTTACGCGCATCATATCCAACACTGGCTTCGGCCAATTTGATTTCCGGAGTGTCGGAAAATTCGATTGCCGATTTTAACTTTACTGGGACAAGAACCGGCTCTGAATCACCTTCTGCGTATACCGGGCAAAGTGATATGACATATTTTACTCCGGTAAAATCAAGCAGTTTCGACAGAGGGACTTTGTCCACAAGCGTATTGAAAGTCGTGTTTTTTGCTCCACAAGCAACGATGAATTCTTTGTAGCGCGCAGGCTGCATCACATTGTGAGTGCCGATGGAAGCGATTCTAAAAACGGCATTGGTATTCGGGCAAAGTACATCAAAACCCAGCGCCAATACGCGTTCTTTCTTCTCCATGAGAAATGGCAGTGGGTCTACAGCATCATATTTGAAGGCGGCTGCAATAGGCAAAGAGAGCTTGTTTGCCATCGCCTGCCCGCCAAAGGAAAGGGCAATCATGGCAATGGAAACCCCAATTAGGGGAACCTTTTTGTATCTTTTGATAATCAGCAAAAACATGCCGGCAAGAGACAGCGCCATTGTCACCAGCCAGATTTTTGAATTAAATGCCATGTCCGGCAGTCCGTGGTCGAAATTTCCGGATTTGAAAGAAAACTTGCACAACTGCAAAACCGCCGGCAAAAAACAGGCGGTGAGCAAGCAGGAAGCAAAGCAGACGAACGCTCTATTCTTTCCGACCTGTAAATGCTCGAGAAAATAATCGAGGCCAAAGGCCGAAAGTATCGTCAGTAGCAAAAGAAAAATGGGGATACAGTAAGTTCCGGGAACAACCGAAGCATGAGTGACCGCAAAGATTTGAGCAAAAAACAGTGGACGGCAAATACAGATGAATGCAGTAAGCGCGCAGGCCAAAAGCGCCTTAATATAGGCTCTTTTTTCACCAACCACAAAACATGCAAGCGCAACAAAAGCAATACAGAAAACACCTAAATAGGGCGACGCGCCCAAGTACATCGGCTGCAACAAATTCAAGAGAATTCCTTGCGCTGGAAGACCCTTGTCGTCGAGACGGGAGAATTTATAACAGTCAGAATTGCTGAAAAATTCAAGAAAAGGAATGATTACCGGCGCCGAAAAACAAAAAGCAATTGGCGCCACAGTCATAGTCCAGCGCAGCCCTGAGAGAAACTTTTGCTTGAATGAAAACAACAAAATCAGGCAAAGAGTGGCAAATGCAATACCTAAAAATGAAGCTTCCGGATGTCCCGATGCGATGAATACGGCACAGAAAACAGCACAAAAAACGGCTCGCTTCAAAGATGGTTGACTGCCCAGACGAATGAAAACCCAGAAGATCCAGGGCAGAAGAACGGACGAAGTACCGGATATCAGCTCCAAATAATATAAAACAAGCGGGCAGAATCCATAAGTTATAGACGCAAAAAGCGCAGCCGATTTACTTGTTTGCAGGTGGCGCGCCAATACATAGGTACCGGCTGCAGCACACGCAACTTCCAGAACCAGCAAGAAGTTGTACTGGTACAGGCTCGGATTGAGAGCAAAAATCAGCCGAAAAGGTGAGAACACTGCCGTCTGGATATCTCCCAGAAGCGGCAAACCCCACCCGCAATACGGATCCCACAAAGGCAGCTGAAAATCACGCCAATAGGAGGCGACCAGATGATAGTAAGGTGCCAAAAGAAGATATACAGACTCATCAAATCCGCTCGAACCAAGAGTGAAGTAGCGGCGAAAAAGAACATCTCTTTTGCCGAGAAGATAAACCTTTGCAATCGGCTGGGCAAGAAATAGCACTTTCCAGAAGAAGATGGAAACGAAAAGTCCGATCAATGCAAGCATCGCCAGATCCAGTCTGCGTGCTGTAAGTTTCTTTATCATTTCTGTCTGTACAGAAAAATTTCGCTGCCGTCAGGCACTCTGCGCTTTGCAATCAGTTCAAATTTACCTGAGTCCTGCACAAATTTTAAAATGTTTTGGTTGGCGATTTTCGACTCTTCATTGAGCAACTTGAGCCCTACATAACCGGTTTTGATCAGATACCACTGATAATACAAAGTCGACTCTTTGCTGAAGGATACGGTATCGCCAAGCACAGTCCAGGTGCGCGAGCTGGTTGGTTTCACCTTGCTACCAATGTATTTGCCCTGCAGGGTGAAAGTGTGAGGATTGTATTCAACATGGTTGGCCATTACATTCAACCAGACAGGCGCACCAGGATCGCGCTTGCCGATCAGCTCTAGAGCCCACTTCTGTCCCCAATCCTGGTAAGGATCAGGGGTTGCTTTTCCACGTACGTCCAAACCGATTTTCTGTGTTCTCACTGCCATCAGATTGGAGAAGTCCACCATGAATTCAGGCTTTTCGAAAGGAAAAGGGAAAAAGCAAAAGGACAGATACTGCAAAACGGCAAGGGCTAAAACCGATCCTACTAGTATTTTCGGCAGTACATTCCGCAGCACTTTCGGGAGCAAAGGCGCCCATTTGAATTTTGCGTCCCAGGCTTGGGCAAGGAATGCACCAGTATAGACAGCCGGCGCGGTGAGCGCGCCCAAACTGTAACGTACTTGCGGATACTGCCAGGGCAATAGGCTTATAAGAACCACTCCGAATACAGCGCTGAGAAGCACAGGCATTAATCTCAAATGTGTCTTCACCCCTGAGAAAGCCATGGAAACAATAGCCACCATCAAAAGCAGTGGGGTCAGGGTGTTGGGCAGCTGAAAAGTGTAGTAGCGCAACCCTCTTTGCAGTGCCTGCGGTACCGTGATGGCGCCCACCGTCGATGCAATCACCTTCTTATTGGTTTCGGCAAACTCCGAGATGAAACCATAGCTTGCCACCGCCCATGGCACCATAGCCAGAATTGCAATCAATGCCATGACCACCAACTGGCCCAAATAAAGCTTCCATCCGGGAGGCTTTTTTGTCAGGTAGCCGAGAAAATAATAGATACCCGCTCCAGCCAAAAATGCGCCGGCAATCTGCTTGCTGGCTAATACCAGTGCAAGCGACAGTCCGCAGATTACTGTCTTTTTCCAGTTCGGCTTCTCCCGCCACCAGACCAGGCAAAACAATCCCAAAGAGATCATCGCTGCAACCTGAAAATCCAAAAGGAAAGTATGGCTAAACGCCACCATCCCTGGATAAAAATTGACTGTGCTGGCCGCCACGACAGCGGCAAAACGCCTCCCTGTCAAAATCATCGTTGTGGCAAATAGAGAAAGAGTCAGAACAAAATCATATATTGCCAGCGATATCCAATCGACGAAATGCTCCGGGCCGATGACCATCTTCAGCAAGCCGTTGAACGCATAAACAGCAGGTGGATAGAAATTATTGACCAGCAAGAGGCTTTGCCACCATGAGCCCTTCAAGACATGCGGGTGGCTGAAAAGATCCGCATAAGTAAAAGCACAGAGAATATGGCCGGCCTCATCCATTGAGGGCTGACGGCTGTCCATCGCATGCCAGAAGCAAAGCAGACAGGCAAAAACAAAAGAAACAGCCAATCCACAAACTAGAGTGGAATTTGAAAACAAAGTATCCACGCTTGCCTGACGGGGCTGGCGCGGCGAAGCATCCTGTGAATTGTCGGCGATGGATTGCACCGTGGCTCTTGCTTTGGCTCTTCTATTCACCAATTGTAGCTAAAAACAAATTGGTCCAAGACAGACTATTCGGTTTTCTTATCCGCATTAGAAGCTGTCTTGTCAGCGGCCGAAGTATCCGCGGCCGCTTGCTTATCACCTGGCTTCATAATGTTGCGGACCGAAACGAGCTTTACTTGCTTGGCCGTTTTGTCGGAATAAATGATTTCCGCCTTAATCCGATCGCCAAAATAACGATATTCAACCGGTCCTTCTTTCTTTCCAGCCTTCACTTCCGCATCATCGACCCTGGTCTCTTCAGGCGCGCCGGCAGGAACAAGGGCCTTCAATTTGATTAGTGCTTCTTCTTTGGAAATGGGCGCCTGCGCGTAGACTACACGCAGTTGTACGGGCTGCCCCTTGCTGTATCCGAGACAATACTGCCCGCCACGCTTATCATAGACGCGGCTCAGATACTGCGTATTTCCATCTTGATTGACGCTGGGATCAGCCACGAATGTCAAAATCGCATCTTTTGCGCTTTCTTCCGGCAGGCCCAGGCGAACCCCTTCCAGATTGATCACACCTTTGTATCCCTGGGTAGCAGTGCCCGACTCAGTGCCGGTGCAGCCAGCCATAAGTGTCACCACTGAGGCTGCACAAAGAAGTTGAAAAATATGTCTCACGCCTTTATGGCTCGAAAAGTTCATCCAGGTGTCTCCTGATAGCTGAATAGCCAGTTTAAACACATGAGTCTAGCGTAAAAATGCTAACCCCATGGGCTTTTGCAGCACGTATGAAGATGTCCGTAATTGAATTTAGTTTCACATGCCCGGCAATTGAGGCGGCGTAAGCACTTCCGGGACATGGACAGAGATAAAGATGAGAACCACCTATCCGCCAATCAAGATCGTGACCGGGAGCACAGCCTTTGCCGCAATTTCGAGGCGAAATTGTCTGGATTGGCACGCAAAGATCGCCACCAGTGCATGACGCGAAAACGGTAGGAGACACGGAACAGCAGGTCGTAAAGCATCTTGTCATACAGAGCAATCATATCTTCCGCGCTCTTAATCAGCCGTTCGGCTCCATGCCGGTAGAGCTCTGGTCTGCCAGTGTTTTCATATCTCCTAATTGCAGTCTGGTATATCTCCATGGCTCGGCAAGCCAGAGCCTCAGGGTCGTTCGCACTGTTAATGCATATTCTTTCGCTATCGATACTCTTCAAAACAGGTTGAGTCGAACTATAAGCATCCGCACAACTGAGTGCATAATTCACAATCAGATTCTGAAAGACAATATCGAAGCTGCTTTCACTCCTTGGTACTTCACTCTCAATTCGTACAACAGTTGCCGTTTCCCTGGTCATGGCACTCAGTAGAGTGGCAACCAGAGGGAAAGTTGTCTCGACAACATCGAATCGGTCCTCCTTCAAAATACCGGCAAGGGCATGCCAGTAATTGAGATGCGTGCAAGCAAATTGCGTTGCCTCTGGCATTACCAGAGGTGCCAATTGCAGGCTGGAAAAACGCTTCGACTTCGGTACTTTAATGACACGGATTCCACTTTCCGAGGCTGCATCTGCATTAGTGCGCTCGCAAATCACTGTAATTTGATTGGCATTGTCAGCCCAACCTTTCAATCCTTTTGCAAGCTTCGTTATGTACATCGAAGGGGCGTCGGATTGTTCGAGCGCGGGAAACACTTCGGTAATCAGGCAAATTCTCATCAAAAGACAACCCTTGTCACGGTTTTACTTTACCCATGATCTCTCTTATCGGAGCCGTCAACTTCCAGGAAGTGCTGGTGCGAATACTTTCCAGCTGCCTCTGCAGATACGCTTTCTCAGCTTCAGTACGGTGCTCGACATCGGAAAGTTTACTGAGCGTATGTGTAAGCGAGCGCATCATCACAAAATTCAGCTCGACAAAAGCAGAAAGTATCTTGCGTTCTTGCTCGAGACTGCTTTTTCCGATACGCGCCCCTCTGGCCGAGGCGGCCAGAACCTCTTCTACCGTCAGTCCCTGCTTCGATACCAGATGATCGACTTGCATTGCGGCGTATTCAGCGACACGCAAGAGATAGTGCTCTTCAGACTCACCGAAAGCCTCCAAGGTTTGCCGATACTTCTTGCCGAGATATACCGCGTCCAGGGCAAAGAGTAGCCCGCTTAAATTGTTGTTCGTGGCATTGCCGTTGTGCCTTCTAAAACTGGCAAGCGCCTCGGCGATGAAAAAATAATTTCCGTTTTTCAAGACGCTGAACCACATATCTATATCGCCCAGGTGAAAACAATTGGTATCGAATCCGGTGCCGGCGAATTGGGCGCGGAACATGACGGTGCTGGGCTCGCCCACCCAATTAGACAGAACTATTAGATTGTAGAGAATTACGTCGTCGCCGTTTACCTTACGGTCGCCGGGAAAGATGCATTTTGTCTCGACAATTGTGCCGTCGGCGTCTGTGATGTTGCGAGCGGAGGAAACAAGTACAACGGACGGATCGCGCTCAAGCACGTCGAACATACGCTGCAGACAGTCCGTAGCAAGTAAATCGTCCTGTGCAAATGGTTTGATGTAGCGGCCTTCAGCAAGGCTCAAACAACGATTGTAATTGGCAAAGAGTCCCTGGTTTGTTTGATTGGAAAATGACTTGATGCGATGGTCTCGCTCTTTCATTCGCTCGATTATTGCTAAAGATCCATCAGTCGAACAATCATTGACGATAATCAGCTCAAAATCCTTGAAAGACTGAGACAGCACGCTTTCAATGGCAGCCTCCAGAAAAGCCTCACCGTTGTATACAGGTAAAAGTATGGAAACAGAATTCACTTTTCTGTGTCTTTTTGCCTCTGTGTCTCTATGTCAGCCAGCTGTTGCCGCCACTTTTCCAGTGTGCCGTCCGGCAAACGCGAATGTCCGGGCAGCCTATCAATGATGCTTACGAATTCTCTGCCCGTGCGCGCCGGCAAAAATGCTCGATCGCTCGGAACAAGAACTTGGAGATGCTCGTAGGGATAGACTCCGCAAGTATAACCCATTGATACGTCCTTCAACTCTGTGCCTGTCAGGCGGAGCCGGTCGGACACCACACCAGCACCAATCTTCTGGTCTTCCAGATAGAGCCGGACCATCGATTGAAAGTCCCAGACACCATCAAAGACCGGACTCCACATCACATAGCGAGGGCAGTCGGCCAGCATGATCGTATCGGGGTAATGGATTTTTCCTTTCTGTTGCGAGACCACCCATGAGACACCAGTCTGAGCTCTGTGCGAAACCACCCATGGTTGAGCCAATGCCCAATTGGCGACTGTGAAATAAACGCAGACCAAGGACAAGCACACTGACAAAAGCGCCTTGGCAATTTGCTGGCTGGCCAGCAAACGCGCCAGAAAAAATATCAGAGCCGCAAAAATGCAGCCCCAACCTATCGCCGCACCGCTGAATATACGGTTGACCAGGGTCATAAGCGTGGGTTCGAATTCAGAACTGAGTGCAAATATCCCTATGGAGAAGACAGTGGTCGCCACACCAATTACGGCAAACTCAAGGGCACGAACCGGTTTGACACTGAGCGATTCTTTTTGCATCAGGCGAAAAACAAAAAACGACAGCCCAGCAAAAATGACCGCCAGAGAAATAATGTCGACCGCCGAGAACGGCTCGGCAAGACGCATTGCCAGCTGCGATTGCAAAAAAGGCACAGCGTTGAAAGGACTAGATACAAAAATGCCTGAGAATAGTACATGCAACATGTGCAGCGGATCGAGGTTGACCTTGTGAACAAAGCCCAGACCCATGTGCGGAACTACATATCTCTGATAAGCAAAGAGACTAACGCCCGAGGCAAAGAGCGGCAGAAAAGAAACCGTTGCCTGCCTCAAGGACTGGGTGAAAGAAACCGAACGCCGCGCCATGAAAAAGATGCAGAGAAATGTGACAACGGCAAAGGGCAGGAATACTTCGTAGTTGTAAATGCTGAAAGTAAACGCCAGAGCCGATAGCCCGTGTAGATACGGCTTGTTCTCAATTGCTGCTTTCATCGACGCCAGAAGGCTCAACAAGTAAAGAGCGGCACTGAGAGTGACAGAGCTGCACAGTATCCAGTAATGCGTGCAGTCGTGAATCGGGTAAGCAATAAACGCAACAACTGCCAGAAATGCCAGCAAACGACTCTCGCTAAACCTCTTCAGAGCTGCATAAAGCAAGCAAATACAAAGAATTTCCAGGACGCCATTGACCAGGTGATAGCCAAGCGGGCGCAACCCGAAAGCGAAATACATAGGTGCAAAGTGGAGCACCTCTACGGGTCTGATGATTACTTTTGGATCGTTGAAAAAGTAATTGCTGAAAGAACCAACGAGATTTTGCGGTCCGAAATGCAGGGTCTGCAGCATCAGCCAGTCATCAAGATAAAAGCCGACCTTGCTGAGGAAAGGTGCGAAAGTCAAAATTTCCAACAAACAAA
>JBGAVL010000128.1:0-15603 GCA_044228145.1 Obscuribacteraceae bacterium (SeqCode) | reverse complement strand
CTGCTCTTTCAATTCCTTGAGCAGATCTTGTTGATACCATTCTGTTTGATTGCCGGGAAGGCGCAGCATCTCAAGCTCAAGCGCCTTGGCAGTAACTTTGGCAATATGCTCCTTGGTCATGGCAAAGAGCGGAGGTTTGTGCTGATCTCCTACGGCTTTCAGTTTTTCTTCATCCGGAGTCAGTTGGTCTTTGCGCGTTGAAAGGGCTTTCCACTGGTCAAAAAGTTGAGTTTGCAGGGCCACTTTCTGATTGGAATTGAGCGGCTCTTTGACATGACCCAGCTCCGTCCACTTGGCCAGCAACTTTTCCTTCATCAGCCGTTCGTCATCGCGATCCAACTTATCGCTGCGTACGGCCAGCTTTTTCCAGCCTTCTAACAGAGTCGTGCTGGCGTCGGATCGCAAATGACCTTCATGGTTCAAGCCCATTCGAACGATATGGGCAGTCAAGTCGCGTCCACCGCACCCCTGTGCGCAACAATCCCTGAGCGCGCGGGCGGCGAATTCTGAGTAGTCGTGGTTGTAGCTGGTAGACCAAAAATCAACCACGCCTTGCTTGTATTTGTCACCGTCAAACTTCAGGGTCAAACCGGGCTTGCCCATATAGTCTCCATGAGTGAGGATATAGCCCAGAGCGAGCTTGGCCTTATTTGCCTCCGGTCCGTCACCTTTTGCCATCGAACACAGATCTTCCCACTGCTTCCAGCGCGCTTCGATTCGCTTATGCATGATTTGGGCTTCATGATAAGCCTCTGTCTCTTTCAGGCTCCAGAATCTGCTCACCGGCAGGTTGCCCTGCATGGCTTGATTGGTGGTTCTCATGAAATCATCGATGTTCATGTTTTCGAAATTGGTCTTCAGCCAATTCAAAGTGTCGCCATCGCCCCAATTTTCCAGATACGGATACTTGGCAGTTTTGGCTGGATCAACAAGCTCTTTCAGAGCATCTTCGAACGCTTGTTTGTATTCGCGGGAGTCCGGCTCGATGCGCCGAGTATCGAATTCAATGTCGCGCAATTGCTGAGCGACTTGAGGATCCGTTTCTTTGTCGATCAGCTCCAGGATGCTGCCCTTGAAGTCGGTGTCATTCAGGCGCTTGAGCGCATAAACCGCCGCTTGCCGCACGCGCGCATCCTTTTCACCGGCTGCAATCGGCTGATCGCCCATCTTATAGCTATCCTGGGCTGTCACGTACTTGTGTATGAGTCCCATGGTGGCCGGATCCCTGCCGCCCAGATCGGCTAGACCGTAAATTGCCGAAGCGCGTATGTCCGGGCTGAATCCGGCATAACTTTTGCCGCGCGACGGATCGAGCATGTCCTTATATTTGGTGGCAAGTTGCTGCGTCAGATTATCGCGCAATTTCTTGTCGCCATCTTGAGGGAATGTGTCGTAGACCAGCGGTTTCATGCGTTGCATGATCGCTGTCATCGATGACATGTCGTCTAAGTTTAGAGGAACCTGGAGGAAGTCGATTGCTTGCTGCCTCAGGCGGTTCGCCACCGCAGGATCGCTTTTGGACAGCTCCTTTATGCGGTCCGGCACCAGCTCTTTCATCACCTTCAGGTTCATCGCGAAATTATTTTCGCTAAAACATTCTGCCATTGCACGGCTGATTTCCGCCTGGCTTGCGGCATCTTTTGGATCAGCAATCAAAGCCAGCGAGAGAGCTGCGTTCATTTTGCGAGCGCGCTGCAATTCCTTATCAGGCTTTGTCTCATCGACCTTGATGCTCTGGGCGTTTTTAAAGTGTGTCTTCATGCTTTCGGCAAAAAATCCGTCCGGTTTGCCTTTGGCATTCTGCCATGCTTCGTTGTATGCATTAAGAAGAGCGGCGCGGTCAGCGCCTTCTCGTTCTTTCAAACCATGCAAGAGCCCGGCGGCCATCGCTCTGACGTCGGCATCGCTGTCCGATTTGGCTGTATGTTCCAGAGTCTTGAGCAAGTCGTCTGAGGATAAGCCGAATGATTTGCCCAGCTCTCTGTCTTTAGCTTCGTCAGAACGCTCGCCTGTTATGCTTGTTTCTTGATGTCTCACGCCATCGACTATGGTGGCAAAGCGGGCGCTCATACTATCGGTAAGAGCCCGCATTTTGTCGGCCTTGCTGCTGTCTTTATTGCTGAGGACATCCTGTAAGATTCCGCCGTACTGTTGGTGTGTCAAGGCACCTACGCGCACGAGGGCATCACCGGATACGATGCCGCGATTGCCCAAATTCTTCGACTCCAGATCGCGTTTTAAATAGTCGACGGCTTCCGTCGCCGATAAATGTACTTCCGATGGATGGGCGGCAATTTTTACTTGTCTGTTGTATCCAGGATTGTCGCCATGTCCTTCAACCCAAATGTTTCGGGTGTATTCCGGGATTTCCAGCGGAACTTTAGCCAGTTGATCGCTGATTTTTCCGTCCTTGTCCCGAGAAAGATATAAAAGCGCAATACGCGATGCCGCCTCAACATCCTTGTCCTTTTCAGCCAGGATTCTCTCGGCGGCTTCACGCACGGGCTTGGGAAACTCCCGTCTCTTTTCGGGGTCCATTAAGTCATGAGCTTGCTCGTTGCTGAGTCGGAATGATTCGGAATTGAGATGCTCGCCGTATTTGTTCTCCAATTCCTTCAGCTCTTCGGCAGTGAAGGTCATGTTTCTCAGGAGCTCTTCTCTGTACTTGGCCCGGTCTGCATCAGTGGCGTCAGGGCCAATCAAATTTTTCGTCTTGTCGAAAATCTCTTGCAACTTGGCTTGAGTGTCAGGCTTTCTGCCGTCTTTGAGCGTGGCACCATAGCTGTCCAAAAGCTGGTGCGTCGCCTCCAATTGTTTTTTATTGTTGGGATCGAAAGAGTTTTTCTCTGCTTTCTGCAAGCCTCTTCCGTCTCCTACCTGAATGGTGGCATCGCGAAGATAGTCTCTATGCTTGTTGGCGATCTCGTCTATTTGATGCGAAATTTCTTTGTGCAGGATCGGTACAAAGCTTGCTTCGGCTGCCTTGAATCCCCATTGCCCTGCAGTGTGACCTTGCTTTACCCAGGGAATTCCTTCCAGCGGTTTGAGCGCTTCGGTTGCCTTCCGCCCGTGAATGAGGGTGTGCACCTTGTCGGCTGCGCTCAATTCTTGAGCGACTTTGGCTCCGCGAGCCAGTCTGTAGCCACCCTGCAAAAGTCCTTTACTGATGTCGCCCAGGAAATAGAGACCACGGGCTGTATTAACTGTATTACCCCAGCTTGTATCCCGGGCTCCGGCATTATTGAAGACCCCGGCCAAGCCGATGCCAACCTTAAAGGTGTCTTTGGCGAGTTCCATGGCCACTTGCTTGCCGGTCAGTCTTAATGCTACCTCGCCCGCTTTAGCGGCCAGTCTGGCGCTCTTCAGCACAACGCCGACTTCAGCCAGAGGCGGTATGACAAGCAATCCGTCGGCCAGACCGACTGCAATCTTTTCACCCACATACCAGTTGCGCTGGGTGGCTCTAAAGTCCTCGAGATTCTTGGCTTTTATGATTTTGTCCTTACCGCCGTCTTTGACCACTACCCAATCTTCCGGGTCGTGGTCTTTTGTCTCGACGTTCATCTTCTTTCCGACCGGCTCGATGCCTAAAGCTCTGATGTTTTGATACGCATAGAAAGGCGCATTTTCAGCCTGGATCGACTGCGTGACTCTTATCTTTCCATTGGCCAGCTTTTCGGTCGTGAAGTCATAACCGACTAAGTTGACGTCCTGGAGTTTTTCTCCCGGTTTGCCGTTCTGTCCAGGGGCGGCCATGCCGACGAATTCATCATTGGCGTTGAAGCGCCCCTTCCAATTGCCGGACCATTCCTGGTCGCCGTACATGATGCGATCGTCGGGGTTTTCCATAGCTTTGGTGATCTGGACCATGGCCTGGTCTATTTCAGGACCGTGCTTGTCCAGCCAGGCTCGCAGTCTTTCGATTTTTTGTTTGTTGGCCGGATTTTCCTGGCGCAAGTCCTCTGGCAGATCCACTTTGATGTTTGTAATTTTGCTGTGCGCAAGCAAGTTTCTGGTTGACTGATCGACGAGTTCTTTGTCTGTCAACACATGCTTTTTACCGTGTGCTTCGACGGTAATTGAAGTGCCCGGGGGAAACTGCAATGGGAAATCTTTGTACTGTGAGTCTTTGAAAAGACTTTGCATCGCTTCGACGTAATTGCGAGTGCGCATGGATAGATCGAGCATTTCGAATGCCGACGAGCGCCAGGCGTCGGGATTCATATCTCTGCCTTCCAGCCATTTTTCAGGCAATCCATGTTTTTTGATTTGATTGACGAGATATTCGTCACGCCCACGATTCTGTGAGTCTTTGATAGCTTCGTGGCAGCGCTCGAGCCAGGCAAAGGTATCATCGATTTTGGTCAGTTCTTCTTCAGTCGGAACGCGTGTTGTGTCTACTTTCAAATCAAGTTTTTGCTTGCCGGCGGAGGCCATTGCTTTGTAGAGCTCTGGATTTTGGGCGCGCTGATGCTGATCCAGCGGGAGAGTTATTGGGCATCCGGGCGGTATTGCCAGCTGATAACTGTCCATGGTCCGCACCGCATTCGGTACCGCCTGTTTTTCCATCCACTCTTTGTACTGAGCGAATGCCTTGGCTGTATGCGGACCGAAGATGCCCTCATCTTTTTCCTTCTGTATGTCTTTTCTTTGCTGCTCGATGTCTTTGGCAAAGGCAGCGAATTCTTCTTCTCTTTTCTTGGGATCGCTGCCCGGCTTGAATTCCGTGAAAACACCGTTCAATTTCATCAGCGATTCTTGCAAGTATTCGTTGCGACTGAGGGTTTCCTGGTCGGTGATTTTTTCCGGCTTGTCATTGACGGCATCGTCTGCGTCTGCCGCGAACTTGTCATCGACGTCGAGTTCCTCCTCGACATTCGGTTCTGGTACCCGCTTTTCTTGTGGTTTTTTAGGAGCATCTTGTGGCTCAGTCATCTTAATTACTCCAGGAGAGTTGATATGGATTGTGGGGTGAAAAGTGGGTGTGCATTAGCTTTGAGGTTGTTGATGGGAAACAAATGCAAGGCTGGCTTGTTCCTTTTTCTCTGCAACCATTTTTTCTAATCGAGGCGAAACCTTCTCCAGTCGTGCGAGAAGCATGATCGCTTCATTGCGGGAAAGGGGATTTTCGTTTTCGACAGCGATGGTGGCAAGCCTGGCGCCTGCATTTTGAAGGAGCTCTGCAAAAGCAGGACCTTCCTCTGGCAACAGTCCTTTCTCTGCTTGAACAACAGCTGCCAGCGATGCTGTCAGATTGACCAGTGCAACACTGCCAAGCAGCGCTCTATTAAGTTGGCCGAGGCGCGGGTCGTTCTCGATTTCCATTTCTCTGTCTTTGAAAGCGTGGACAATTATTTGCGCCGATTCTTCCTCTGTGAGTCTGGATACATCGATCTTTTCCAGCATGCGCACGCGATCTTCCAGACTGGAGACTAAATCTGGCGTGGTTTCATCCCAAATTTTTTGCGCCGAAGAGTTCAAGCACTCAAGAACAGAACGAGCGTGCTTGCGAGTGGCGCGCAATCCATTCAATCCATCAGTGCTGATCAAAGCTTCCAATATCGGAAAGATTTCCGGATCGCGAAAGGATATGATTCTGTCAAGAATGGCTACTGCTACAGTCTCGTCTATGTCTGCCGGAAGCCGTCCTATTTCCAAAAGCAGCGCATCTTTTAATGTTGCCGCGCAAGACTGGTGGGAAGGACAATTGTTGGAAGCGGTTATGAAGTCAAAAGCGACCAGCAATTTGTGCCTGAGCAAAGGCTTGACCGTGAGCGTCCTGGCTAGCGCGGTAAAGACATGATAAGAAATTTGAGGGATAAACTGCCCGTCGCGGGCCAACTCGAGAAATATGTCTGAGCTGCGCTGTTGTCCCCAGAATCTCAATTCCGAGACAAGCGGATATCCATCTGCTGTCAAAAGAAGTCCGAGATAATCTCTCACCATATCGCCTTCAAAACCTGGCTGGACTGCTACTTTTGCCATCGCATCGAATTCTGCTTTTACTGCTTCGATCAATTGGGCATCGACAAACGGATGAAGGGAAACGGCTCCTTGCAAGGCTGTTTCCAGTGCTTCGCTCTCAGCGTGATTTGGGCTCACGTCGTTTGACAGGGCCAGTTCATCCAGTCTCTGAGTGGCTTTGTTGAATATGTCGTGCGACAGGCTTTCTGCATCGAGGCTTGGATAATTGGTGGCAATCCACGACCTCAATGCTATTTCTTGGCCTTTTTGAGATTCGTTGCGTGGCTCAGTAATCGCTGATGTCGACATTTCAATCTCCGTGTAGTCTAATTACTTGCCAATCTTGGCTCTGTCTGGATTTTCATATTGTTCCGGTTTATTCAGGGACAGGTAAAGTCCTAGTGCCGCCGCCGTGAGGATGGCCACGCCCGAAAGTGCACCGCTGATTTCTCCTGCTGCCATTCCTCTTCTGGCGCGACCTTTCAATTCCTTCTGGAAGGCCGGGTCGTTGAGGCGCTGCTCGGCATAGCGCAATGCCTCGAGGCGCAGTTTTTCATCTTTGTCGATCTTGTTGTCCTTCTCTTTTTGCTCAAGGGCAACGCGTTCTTTTTTCATGCCATCAATTTCGTTCTGAGCAACTCGATCGCCCTCAGAGAGCTTTTCTCCGGCTACCATGGAGCCGACCACTTCGCGTCCGCGGGTCATGGTTCCGTCATTGTTTGCGTGTTGCTGTCCGCCGCTGATTCTCTCGGGTGTTGGTGCCGCACCACGCTTTGGCCGCCTTGGTCCTTCCTCGACTGCGGTTTCAGCCGGAAGCACTGGAGCAACTCCAGCTGCTCGTGCCGTTGTTCCGGTCGCTGAATCCACCGCTTTGGACAACATTTTATTTACTGCTTCCACAGCAGCAGGTTCGCCGGCCTTATAACCGTCTGCGAGCGTCTTCAATTCGGCGATTTCTTTATCGCTCCAGGTTTTGGAGTCCGGGTCCTCTTGCAGGGCCAATAGCCATTCCAGAGCCTGTTGAGCACTGGGATTTTTCCCTTCGCCCGGCTTTGTCAGTGCTTTTGCTTCAGCCAGGTATTCGCGAGCCAGTTCTTCGGAGCGAGCATTCAACAGGCTTTCGTATTTTGCTGCGGGCTTGGGCGCTTCGACCGGCTTCGGTATTTCGACTGCAGGCGGTGTTGCCACCTGCTTAGGACGGTCCAGGATTTCATCGACTTCACTGGTTCTGAGACGGGCCGCAACTCTTTCAGTGATGGTGCCGGATTTTGCATATTTGCCGCCGCCGTCGACTACGGTGATGTCTCTTTGACTGATGATTTGATCTCTGATTTTTTTCGACACTTCCAGAAGTGCTTTTTCACGCAAAGCTTTATTTGTAGTTTTTGACGAGTCAATGTCGGCGAGATTTTCGCTGGTTATCCCCAGGCGTCGCTGCTCACTCGGTGTCAATAATTTGCCTATCAGCCCACCTTTCTTGGCGATCAACTCGCGAATGGCCTTTTCATCAAGCACGCTATGACGTGCGGCCTCGAGGATGCTTGTCATTTTATCTGTGACGTGAATTTCTTCTGCGTGGGTATCGAGTTTGATTTGATCGCCGTGTATTTTGACGTCGCTCTTTGCTGTTCCCTGCAAGGGTTTCAATTCTTCTTTCGTGAGCGTTGCGATAGCTAAATCGACAATTTCTCGTTTGGCTAAATCGTGCACCTTGGATTGGAGCACTCTTGATTTGACTTCCACACTTTCTTTCATAGCCGAATGTCTGGCCTGGTAAACAACATCGGCAAGGTTGCTTAGAAGTCTGCCTTCAGGCGTATTGACACCGACTGCCGCGGCTTGTTTTCTGGACCAATTTACAAATGTATCTAGATCTTTTGCAGTAAGCTTCATATCCTGTTTGAAAGTCAGCTCCGGAAATGGACATTCATCAGGCGGACCAAGTTTCAACAATGACTTCTTGCTTGCCAGGGATTCCAGTTGCGCTGATCTCTCTTTCCGGAATGTCTCGATATCATCGTTCCAGGTTTTCTTATCAAACACGATCACGCCTTCTCTGCGAATTTCTGAGACATTGTCTTTGCTAGGGTCTCTTGTGAAATCCAGCATCTGGATTTCACCTGTTTTTGTATTGACCATGAGGACGTCGCAGCCTGCCTTATCGGCTGCCGAGTTTTTGTCAGTCGGGAAAAGCTCCCAGGCTCTGTCGATTTTGTTTGCTCTCTTCAATGCATCGAGTTCTTCGTTCAAGACGCGATAAATCTTGTGCTCCTCGCCGCCCTGCGCGATCATGTTTTTCTCGAGCTGGGGTTTGAGCTGGCGCAAACGGTCGACGACAGACTTTAGATCGGCTGATTCCAGCGATTTCACGGTGCCTATTTTTTCAGTCTCGACCACTTCTCCTACTGCGTTGGCACGGCCTCGCACAGATCCCATCTCAGCATTTTGTTCTTGCACGGTCATTGAGCGCGGGAAGCGTCCGGATTCCGCCATGGTTTTGGCTCGCGATGCCAGAGCCTCCACCCGATCCATCGACAAATTCGTTGCTTTCTGAAAAGCCTCTCGTCCTTCCTTTGTGGAAAGTTGATCGCTTACACCTTGAATTTTTGCCCGCACGTCTGCGGGAATCTCTCCTTCCGAGAGATGCGTGAAGGCGCCATTGATCACGCTTCCGAAATTCCCAGCCTGATTCATATTGGGAGTTTTTTCTTTGGAGAAGGCGTAATCCGTATCGATGCGAGCAATGTGAAAATCATTTGGCCCTGCGCCGTCGCGATTGATGACAAAATTCAAGCCATGATGATCGTGGTCGCCCAGGAGCAACGAAAATGCGACACCTTCGGCAACCCGTTGCCTGAGCACCGGATCTTTGGCTAGCAGCTTTTCAATGCGCTTATCCAGATGCGGCTCTTGAGCGCGCAATGCAGCGTCCTGACGAGAGCGATCGTGCAGGTAGCTGGCAATGTTTTCTCCCTGATTGCCGATAAAAGCCTGCACCATCATGCCGTCCCGCATGACAGTTGAAGGAAACAGCTCAGGGGATTTCATGAATTTGGCCAGTTCTTGAGCGGCCATATCATTCTTAGCCCGCAACCAGTCCTGGGGATTGCCATGCGGCGGTTTGTGCACCATGGCGCTGACGCGTTCGCCATTGGGACCTTCCACAGTGGCTATCCACTTGTCGTGACCGCTGTCGCCGTCTGTCCAGTGGCAAATGAGATGCACTTTCGATCTCGGGTCGGCCAGAACTTTGCCGACATCGAGAGGTCCGACAACGCTGCGATTCTGTTCTGCCAGTCTTTCCAGCGAAACCCTTTCCTTAAAACCAGTCTCGCTGCGCAATGTCAGCATGCCGGAATTCGGATCGATATTTGTCAGCCTCCAGCTTTCTATCTCGCCCGATCCGCGACGCACCAAATAGTTTTCGCCAATTCTGGGCGTTTCCTTGCCGTTTAGAGCTTCAAAAGCATTAGGTCTTACTTCTTTTACAGCCGGCCGTGTAATTTCAATGTCGCTGCCGTTTTGCCCTCGAACGGTCCATTTCTCGCCCTGATGCGAGACTTCGCGTCCGGCTACAAATCCGTGGCTCTCTCGATTGAGAGGTTGAGGACCGCCTGGTTTTTCGAGGGCGGCTTGTTGGGCGGCTCGTTGTTTTTGAACTTCCTCGAAGACTTGCGAGTTTTGGTTTTGCACATCACTGAGCAAGAGCTTTCTGGTCAGTGAATCCGGCTTGGTCAGCACAAACTCCTTCTGTCCTTCTTTGTCGATAACGCCTATAAGCGTCCAGCCTTTTTCGACTTCACCCGAGGAGCGTTTGACGTTGTATTCCTGTCCGACTACCCATCTGCCGCTCTTTGCCGCTTCGGGATTGTGTTCTGAAAGTGAAGTTTGATCTACGTTTCTCAGTCCGTCGGCGGTGACTGTGACTAGCCCACCCTCGACATTTTGGATGCGGAATTTTTTGCCGTTGTAGCTAACTTCTTGTCCTTTCAGGCGCTCGATTTCCGGCGCCGTAAGCGGGCTTTGTTTGAGATCGAGAGGTTTGGGCACCTGATCGGCGGGCCGCATTTGCGGTATATCTTTGCCGGCATGGTGATCGGGACGTGCCTGCAGTGGGTCGCCGTAAATTTGTTGGCGCGGATCGTAAATGCGTTCTTGCCCTGGGCTGCCGTCTCTATTCGGTATGGTGAGAGTATTCCAGGCGTGGTTTTGCACCATGTCGCGCGGCAAACCTTTCGGAGAGTCGCCGTAAAAGCCCCTGACCATCTTCATTTCAGGACGGTTGGGCAGGTCGGCCGGGTAGAAATTGTCAAAGGCGACTTTGGTGAGCATGGCTTGATGGTTGCAAACGCCTGCTCCTTTCGAGTACTTGGCCGCCTCGAGGAAGTCACCCAAGAGCATGCGTTTGCCGGCGAAGTCACTGCGCAATTTCGAATAACCGTCGTCGACTGCCGACGGACTCCAACCTTTCGGTTCGAGCGCAGACTTGGCTTCTCTTGCCAGAGCCTCGGCCAGAGCGGCGGGATCGCCGGTCAGGTGCGCATACTTTTCTTTCATTTCTTTGACGAAACGCTCCAGAGCCGGGTCGGCACCTGGTCTTTGATCGAGCACAACCGATGGACGTTCGGGGTCGTGATGCTCACCGGTTGCATCTATCAGATTGCTGCCGCCTACGTTTTGAAATCCATTCGGAAATGGTTTTGCATACTCGTGATTGCGCAGGTACGTGTTCGATTCTCGCCGTGCTCCCTCTTCGGCTGCTACATCCAGCATGCCTGGCTGTGGTCTGTAGAGCCGAGGCTTGCCTGCATCCTTCAGCTCCGACGAGCGCATCCATTCCATCTCGGTGTATTTGCCGAGCCTGATGGTGTCTCCCGGCAAAAGCTCGGTTTTGGCTGGATGTTGCGCTACCGGGATTTCGACGCCATTGCGAACGATGGTTGTTTTGTTGGTGTCGCGCAGATTGGTAATGAAAACTTTGCCGTCTGAGGCGGTGATATTGGCATGTTCGCGGCTCACGTAGGCATCGTCGAAGGACAATTCCGATGCGATCGGATTGCGGCCCAGTCGCAGTGTCGGCTCAGCAGTACCGGGCAGATGAACCTCTTGACCGTTGTAATGCAAGCCGAAATCTTTGAAATGCTCTTGCCGCGGGGTATCCTTGGAATTGTCACTGGTCGGGCCTAGAACATCGAGAACGTTAACTGACCAGCGCTGTGCCGAAGCCACGTCCCCTTGCGGTCCGCGCATCGGTTCGCCCGCTATCGCCAGTGGCGTGTCAGGTGCGGCCAGGGCAATTTGCTGGTTTGTGCCGAACGGATCTGAAAATTGAAATTCCGCCGCCAGGGCTTGGGGAGATTTGCCGAAGCGCGTTTCCCACTCCTTTTCAGCATCGGCCACAAAGTCGTCCAGACCGTGAAACTCGTCGTCAGGATCTACGTCATTGCCTTCGCTTTCGTCGATCTCAAGCGCAGTCAGCTTTCTGGGCTTTTCTTCTGGTGGGTCGGTTACTGGATCAGCCATTCTTCCAAGCTTCTTAGAATCGGAATCACATTAAAGAACTTCCCGTTCTAAACATGTAATCCACATCTCACAACCGGTTTTTTAGCTTCCTCGAACCAATCAGCTTGCAGAACAAGCCGGACGTTTCGAAGGTGAAACTTGTGGTCTTAACTGTTTTGTGAGGGGTGCGTCGGCGCTATGTGGGTGGAGCGACCAATCACATAGTAGGCGAGGCTTATTTCAGTTTTGTTGCAGTGCCAATGAATTATCCGGCTGTTTACGGCAAGCTTTTGTTGCCTGGGTATAATTCACGCAAACTCCTGAGGAACATCGCTTGGCATTGACTCCGCCTATTTCTCGCACGCCGAACGGCTATGTGCTTGCTGAAAAGATCGAGTCCGGTCTTTATGGAACTCGCTGGCTCGCGTCCAAGCCGTCTGACGAGGGAAGTGTTGTCGATTTGGTTGCCGTGGATGACGATGATTTCCTGGTCAAACTCTGCACCAATGCGATGTGCATCAAAGGAGCAACCAACAGCCGGTACACCGTAAATGTTTTAGACGGAGGCTGGCTGGACAACGGAGACTACTACCAGGTATTGGATCTTCCCGGAAATGCAGTGGCCTTGAGCAAGATGAAAGCGCCGATGCTCGAGGGTGAAGCACTGATGGCCGGACTGGACCTGGTAAGAGCGCTCAAGCACTTGCACAAAAGAGAGTATTTGCATGCGGCCATTTGCCCGGAAGCCGTGTACGCAGTCGATGGAAGGGTCCGGCTGGGCGAGTTCTGGTGGGCCCATACGTTGACTGGCAAGACCCTCGATGGCGAGCTGTTCGATCATTTTCCCCGGCGAGTGCCTCAAACAGCGCTCAATTTTTTCGCTCCGGAAGTTTTGCTTGGTTTTCCGCCATCCAGAGAGTCCGATTTATTTTCGGTTGGGGCATTGATGTTTTATCTTCTCACTGGTGAGACACCGCGCGCCATTTCTTTCGACGAGCAGGCTTTCTTTGATCTCGAGAAAATGGCAAAGCAAGAGACGCGTTCGATTTGCGATTTCAGGAGCTTTTCAAACCTGACAGTGGCGGTGATTGAAAAAATGTTGGATGCGGATGCAGACAACCGCAGCAATATTTTTCGCTTTGAAGACATGCTCGCCCACGCAATTGGCGAAGACATATCCGATCAAGTGTTTAAAGAATCGGAGTAAGGAATTCGCATGGATTGGGTAGGACTGACAGTCGAGCAATTTTCCATCGATGCCCAGATCGGCGAAGGTTCGTTCGCCTGGATTTTTCGAGGGGTGAGTGCCAGTGGGGAAAAGCGAGCATTTAAGGTATCGAAGCCGCGCGATTTTGTTCTTAGAGGCATGCGGACTGGAGCGATGTGCACTAAGGCTCTGAAATTCAGAACCAATGGTGTAACCGAGACGGTGCCTGATTCTCAAGCATTGCTCAATCTTGAGTACGAAAAATTTTCCCAGCGCAAGCTATCCTGTTTGCCAAGCTACTACGGAATTACCAGAGGCGATAACCTGACCTATTTGCAGATGGAGTATCTTCAAGGAGAGACTCTGCAAAGTATGATTGACGGCGGGCGTGCGGATATTACCTGTGTGCAGAAAACGGCCATGGCTTTAAGCAGGCTGTTGTCTTCAGGACTTCCTTACCATGGGGATTTGAATGCGGAGAACATATTCATCGAGCGCGATGAAGTGAAGTTGTTGGATCCTGGGCACTTTGGCGAATTGAAACTGGCAGACGGCTCTATCGCCGGTGTGATTGTGACCACGCCGCAGTATTATCCCTTGTTCAAGCCTGATGATGTTTTGGCGCTGGGATTAATCGCCTGGCAGATCATCCTGGGAAACCCTCTGATCGAGCGTGAGTTGCGCAATTCCGGCACAAAAGAACTTGCCGTTGCAACAAATCTTGCCAATGTGACTTTGGAATGGTTGAAGAACCTGGAGGCGGTAGGAAATTTTTATGTCCAGGCATTGCGCGCTATGCCGCTTCCAAGCCGCGTCAAACCCGCAATAACTAACCAGCAAGAAGCGGTATTACTTAAGGCTTTGCGACTGGGGCTAAACGATCAAGGCAAAATTGTCCGCAGCGAAGGTTATGCGACCGCAAGCGATCTGGCAGTTGCGCTCAATGTCTTTCGGACCTGAAAACAAAACGCCCGCGTTTCTATGGGCGGGCGGTTGTTGATGATTGGTAGTAAAAGAACACCTCGTGGCTGGATAGAAGTGTTCTGCAAACATCCTAAGCAGCGTTTGTTGCATTTTGATTGCAGTGTCGAAACAGTTTGTCGGATGTTTTATGAGCGCAGATACAACCAGTTCCTATTATGAAATCAGACCTAATTAGTGCGCGGAACATAGCCCAGGGCGCGAGCAATTCCCATGTCTCTGGAGGCAAGATCGTATTTGCCGAGCATCCTGTATGTCAGTCCTCTGTCCCAATACACAGAAGCGAAGCGGGGATCGATGCTGATCGATTTCGTGTAGCAGTTGACGGCTTGCGGATACTTTGATTGATAGATATAGACTGAGCCCAGATTGCGCCAGGCGTCTTTGTCTCTTGGATCGAGAGCCGTCGCTTTTACGAGATCTGCCGCGGCTTGCGGATATTTTTCTTGAGCCGCATAGCAGGCTCCGCGATTTACATATGCCGCTGCATTTTTGGCATTGAGAGCTATTGCTTTGGTGGCGTCGGCGATACCGTAGTCATACTGTTCGCGGAACATATAGAGAGCAGCGCGCTGCGCGTAAAGCAGAGAGTTTTTGGGGTCGATGGACAATCCGCGCACGCAGTCGTTGAAGGCTTCGTTTTGCCGTTTTAAAGCAATCAGAGTGCCTACTCTGGTGGCATACGAGTTGGCTGAATTCGGCTCCAATTCAACTATTTTATTGCAGTCATACAGTGAATCCGTATAGCGGGTGAGCAAGAAAAACAGCTGGCTTCTGGCTCTGTATGCGGCCACCGAGCGCGGATTCTCTTTGACGCATTTGCTCATCGTGTCGACGCATTTGTCCCACTGATTGCGGTTGGCGTAGATCTGGGCCAGGTTTACGTAGACTTCGATGTATTTCGGCGCCAGTTCGATCGCTTTGCTGAAGTCTTTTATTGCTTTATCGTTCTTCTGATTTTGCGTCAGTTGCCCGCGAATGTAATAGGCAACCGCCGAATCAGGGTCGTTGGCGACGGCGGTTTCAGCGTCTTTCATCGCTTGCGGCAATTGCTTCATCTGCGCGAATGCAACGGCGCGCACACCATAGGCAAGGCTCTGTTTCGGGTTCAACTGAATGCTTCTGCCCGTGTTGACGATGGATTGTGTGTAGGCTTTGTTTCTGTTATCCAGCTGAGCTTGACGTGCATAGGCGGTATCAAGCTTGGCATTTAGCTTAAGGGCCAGATCAAGATCGACTTTGGCCTTATCGTATTTGTTCAGAAAGAGAAAACAACCAGCCCGGTTGGAGAGCAATTCGGCCTGATTCGGTTTTGCTTTCAAGGCCAGATTCAACTGATCGATGGCGGCTTGATAGTCGCCCTTGTCCATCAGTTGTTTTGCAAGTTCGGCAGGGCCGATTGCCTTTGGTTCTTCAGGCGCAGTTGAAACAGCCTCATCGGGCATACTTAGATTTTTGGTCTCTGTCTCGATTGCCGCGCCCAGGCTTTGCGCTTGTTTTTGATCGGCCAGCGCTTTTTCGGTCTCTCCGGATTGACTGTAGGCGCGCGCACGTGCGGTGAGTGCGCGTGTGTTTTTTGGATCTTTTTCCAGACAATTGGTGAGTGTTTCAATAGCGGAAAAATAGAGCTTGTCCTCTAGCTGTTTCAGACCGAGAGTAATCATTTCTTCTGCGGACATCTCTGAGGCGCCTGCGCTGCCTTCAGGTGCGGGCAGTGTCTCGGCTGCCGGTGATGTGTGGGGAACCGCTTGAGCGGCCGTCAGATTGCCGTAGAAAAGTGGAATCAGAAGTGCGCAAAAGGCCGCCCTGAAGGCCAGACGAGAAAACACGCTGGGGCGTTTTGCAAGAGTGTCTTTAGGATCGAATTGCGAGCGTCCACGAAAGGTAGGTCTTGCGAATTTCATGCTGAACTCCTTGGACATGCCGCGGCATTTCCATGAAAGGGGTCT
>JBGAVL010000127.1:0-15638 GCA_044228145.1 Obscuribacteraceae bacterium (SeqCode) | reverse complement strand
ACAGGCGGAAGCCAATGCAAAAGCTGACGCCGAGGCGCGTGCACAAGCAGCAAAAGATAAGGCGGAAAGAGAAGCTGCTGAAGCTCAGCGTGCTAAAGAGATTTCCGAACGGCAATACAGTATGCCTGAGTGGAAGGAAGGCTGGAGCAAATTCTTAGATCGTGCAGGCATGGAAGCCGGGCCGATGAAAGATCTCGCCGATAAATTCGGTCAACAAATGCTCTCCGGGCAATTTGACGGCAAAGAATTGGCCGGCTTGATGGCTAAAGTCGAAGGCTTGGATCGAGGCGGTGCCGCTCAGATGCTCTCTCAGGTGAATCAAGAACTGCAGGACAATGGCGTTTCGATTAGAGCCACTCAAAAGGACGGCAAGATCGAATCGCTGGAAATGAAATCAGCAGATGGAAAACTTTCGGTGCGGGTAGATCAAAACGGCAATGTGAGCGCGAGAAACGAGATGGTTTCTACAGGTGAAAGTCCGGAACAAATATCTCTGCGTCTGGCTAAGAAAATCGAGCCGGACGCCTGCCCTTGAAACGGCTAGCACTCTTGGAACCGTGTGTTCCGAAAGAAGTAGCAAATGTAAGGTCGACGCCATGCGTCGACCGTTTGCTTTTAGCGCATATGCAAAACCGGTAGACATGCGGTTTCTAAGGCCGGGCGATGCATGGCATCGCCCCTACGACGACAAAACCTGATCGCGGACCTGTCCCTTTAGAACAGGAGCTAATTTTGCATCGATCAGCTCAGCGGCCTTTTTGAGGTCGAGTTCGTCCACGCTGTTGATGTTTTTGCACAGCGTGCCGACAATTTCGTCGATGATTACTCCGGCGTCGCGGCAGACTGCATAGGGCGTGTGTGTGAAAGTTACCAGCGCGTAGCGCGATGCGAATTTGTCAGGGAAGTTTTTTTCGAGAACCTTTTCAGCCGCCTTTTGCAGCAAAAATTCCGGTTGTCCGACCTTGTCGCGCATTTCGATGAAGTTTTCAATCGCCATCTGAGCGATTGCGTCAGCATTCGGTTTTCTCAATTCATCGAATTCCATAAAGAGCGCCAGCCAATCCAGCACGTCATCGCTCTGGATATATTTGCTGAGCAGATCTTCAAATACGGTCAGATCTTCAAAAGCACAATTGGCACCCTGCCCGAAGAAAGGCACGATGGCATGAGCGGCATCGCCCAGCAAGAGCACTCTGTCTTTGTAGTGCCAGGGCTTTGTCGTGACGGTGACCATGCCGCCAGTAGGATTTTCGAAGAATGTTTCTATCGGCTTGTCGAAAAATCCGTAGGCATCAGGGAAATCTGTTTTGAAGAAATCACTGACTGCATGTTCGTTTTGCAGCTTGTCAAAACTGGGTGAGCCATTGATAGATTCATATGGAAGAAACAGCGTGCACGTGAAGCTGCCGTCAAAGTTTGGCAGCGCAATGATCATATATAGACCGCGCGGCCAAATGTGAAGTACATTTTTATCCAGCGCAAATGTTCCGCCTTCACCAGGCAGAATGGTCAATTCCTTGTATCCGTAATTGAGGTAGTCCTGCTGGCAGGGATTGCCGGTCTTCCTCGTCATAGATTCTCTTATTTGCGAGGCGGAGCCATCTGTGCCGATTATCAAGTCGAAGGATTCTTCGTAGTTTGTTTTTTCCGCTTCGTTTTGAATTGAAAGTGTGTTTGTGTCCAGATCGATATTGGTGACGCGCTGGTTGAATTTTATCGTCACCGAGCCGGCTTTCTCGGCGGCAGTCATCAATGTTTTGTTCAGTTCGCCACGCGAGACGGAATTTCCATATTCAGAATCATCTCGTCCGTATGGTTGAAAACTTGTTTCGCAAGTGCGCGAATGGATCAAACGACCCATCATCGCAACTGAGTCCTTTAGGATGACTGCTTCCAAACCGGCTTTCTCAAGGGCGCGCAAACCGCGACGCGTAATGTTGAGGTTGATCGATCGACCGGCACTGATTGTTTCCACTCGCATGTCAGGTCGTCTTTCCAGCATCGTCACCTTCATGCCGCGGCGTGCCAGGAAGACTGCTAGAAGTGAGCCGGTGAGCCCCGCTCCGACGATGCAGACATGAGTATCCTTCAATCTTTTTACGAGTTTATCAACTGACATGTTCGCCTACTGCTTTTGCAAAATGGTATACGTCTTCGAAGCTGTTATACATTGGTGCCGGTGCGGCGCGCATTATGTCCGGCTCCCTAAAGTCGCAGATAATGCCTCTGCCGCTCAGCAATTTGACGAAGTCCTTGGGCTGAGAATTGAGTTTTATCGAAAGTTGCGAGCCTCTTTGCGAGACTTCTTTTGGCGTAATCAGTCGAAAGAAGTCGCCACCAACTTCAGTGAGCAAGTATTCCAGATATGAAGTGAGCAAATCGCCCTTGCGTCTGAGATTAGCCATTCCAGCCTTATCGAACAATTCCATCGATGCTCGCAAGGCAGCCAATTGGAAGATTGGCGGATTACTCAGTTGCCACCCTTCGGCACCGGCGATGGGGTCAAAGTTGGGACCCATTTGAAAACGAGTGCTTTTGTTGTGTCCCCACCAACCGGCGAAGCGCGGCAGTGTGGAGTCTTTAGAATACCGCTCATGGACGAAGCATCCGGCCAGGGATCCGGGGCCGGAATTCAGATATTTATAGCTGCACCAGACTGCAAAATCCACATCATCGTCGTGCAGTTTCAAATGCAAGTTGCCGGCGCCATGAGCCAGATTGAAACCGGCCAGCGCTCCCACCGAATGAGCTTTTGCGGCAATTGCTTTCATGTCGAAAGCCTGGCCTGTTAGATAATTGACGTTGCCCAGCATGACGAGAGCAAGGGCAGATCCTTCCTTTTCGATCGCCTGCAAAATATCTTCCGGTCTGAGGGTGAATTCTCCTTCGCGCGGCTTGAGCGCAACAACTGTTGTTTTTGGATCAAAGCCGTGGAAGCTTGCTTGCGAATCGACGGCATAGCGATCGGACGGAAAGGCGTCTGCCTCAATGATGATTTTGTAGCGCTCTTTGGTCGGGCGATAAAAAGAAACCATCATCAGATGAAGATTGACCGTCAGCGTATTCATGATCACGACTTCAATCGGCTTAGCTCCGACCAGGCGCGCTGCCATTTCGGTCAGGTTTTCGTGATAGGGCAGCCAGGGGTGCTGCGCTTCCCAGTGCCCTTCTACCCCATGAGAGGCCCAGTCGTCCAGCTCGTCTGAAATATACTGGCGTACCAGCACCGGTTGCAGTCCCAGCGAGTTGCCGGCCATGTAAATCCATTCTTTGCCGTCTCTGGTTTTTGGAATGAGAAATTGTTTGCGATATTCAGCCAGGTCGTCTTGCTTGTCCAAATCCCGCGCGAATTCGAGATCGTTTTTAAACTCATGCTTGTTTGTCGCATTCGCCGATCTATGCAAGTTTTGCTGGCTGGTCATGTCATTGCTCCGTGTCGGCGTGACTCTGGGCGTAGAATCTGGGCGTAGAATCTGGGCGTAGAATCTGGGCGTAGAATCTGGGCGTAGAATCTGGGCGTAGAATCTGGGCGTATATAGATCACGATTTATTTGGGCGCCTTTGTCTTCGTGCCGCATTTTTTGCAGGTTGAATTTTCACTCTCGTAAAAACGTTCAAAAATGGGCGGAAATTGTTTGACAATATCGGTCAGATGAAAACGCTCCTCATAGAGCTTTTCGTCGCAGTTGTCGCAAAGCCAGACAAAACCATCTTGCTCGCCTTCCAGTCGCTTTCTTTCGATCACCAGTCCAACCGTGTTTGCCGGACGGCGGGGCGAATGCGGCACATTGGGGGGAAGAAGGAAAATCTCGCCTTCTTTTATCGGCACGTCTTTAGGCTTTCCGTCCTCAATGACGCGCACGACAATGTCGCCTTCGACCTGGTAAAAGAACTCCTCGCCGGCGTTAATGTGATAATCGGTGCGGCTGTTTGGTCCACCGACGACCATGATGATAAATTCGCGGTCTTCCCAGACCAGTTTATTTCCGACCGGCGGTTTTAACTGGCTGCGATTCTCTTCGATCCAAGCTTTAAAATTTAGCGGCAAAAGCGCGGGCATCGCTCTTTCTCCCCCGGTTGGAAATGTGATAGATCAGGTGTTTGCGTGCCAAACCAGTAGTTTGCCGTACTTGATTTGGCGTGTCAAAGGAGTCTTATCTGACGCCCATGTTTGGAAATACGGCTTACAGTATGAGAAGAACCGATATCTAATGGGTTTATTTAGGGTAATAAGTCCTAAGAACAGGTTATTCGGGCCGTTAGAGTCCTTAACATTTGCTAGATGACAGATTCAGGACAAGCCAACCAGAAAGATTTCGGAGGAAGCTCAGGCGGTGACGTCGTACGGCTGATCGGTCAGGCGCGTGCGTCGCTAAAAGCTCGTGACTACGAAGCTGCCAAGGCCGGATTTCGTGGAGCCTATGACTTTTTGAACCGGCGCGGGCTGGGCGAAGGGTTGGAGGCGATGGAATGTCTTGCCGACCTGGGTGCCACTCATATGGCACTCAAGGAATACGATGCCGCCCTGTCCGAATACGCCCGTCTGGCAACGATTATGGAGCGCAATTTGGGCGAAGCGAATGCCGAGTTGAGACAGCATTTGCGGCGCTACGCCCAGGCTTGCGACGTAGCAGGGAAAGTTAACGAGGCCAAACGACCAGAAGCAGCGCCGGCAGTTTGCCTGGACGTTTTCAGTCCGGCTCGCGTGAGCCTGTGCCGGGACCAACGTCAGCGGGCGGCGGCTCGACTTTTGCAGAAGCTATACAGGACGCGGTGGCCAGATCGATGGCAAAACTGGACAATCGCGGCAAGCCTTTTGAGCCGCATGAGACGGCGTCCAAACCGCTGCCGCCCGCAAAGCCTCAAACACCGGCAATACCTCGTCCTTTCATCGCCGCTCCGCTGCCCCCTTCGCCGTTTCAAGAATTGACCAAGCAAGTCGTGTCCGGCACTGATATCCCAGCTGTGGACAGCTCGGGACAACCAGTAGGCGCTGGTGATAAGCCTGGTTTGATTCCACAGGGATTTACCGGTTCGCCGGCTCAACCGCCCCCACAATTTCCCGGAACTCCTCAGGTGCCTAAGGAATTGTCGGACAGCCAGTTTATTTACCGCCCGAAAGACAAGTCCGGGCAAGAGGGTAATCAGGGACAACAGGCTGAACCCGGCCAAGCAGTTGGTGCCGAACAACAAGAAATTCCTGGACCGCAAGAAATTCCCTGGCCGCAAGAGCCTCCTCGTCCGGTCAAACCGGTTGAAACTGGTGGCATACTGGAGCAATACGATGCCATGAAACGCGGAATCAGTGAAAGCGGTAGTTATTGGCGTGGACCGAGCATGTCCAGACCGGATTCGGAGTCGGGCGCGGTGGGCACCGCCAGCGGTGACACGCTCAATATCCCGCAGTATCGGTCACCCGATCAAGAAGGAGACTACGAGCCGGTCTCCGGTGTAAGACCCCCCGGCCATCAAAGTGTAGAGCAGAGTCTGGACAAGGTGTTTGGAGATACCACTTATCTCGGTTATGAATCGGGCCCGGAAATCCCTGCGGATCACAACAGTGCGCAACATGTAGAAGCGGGCGGCGATCCTGGTTCGATGCCGTACATGCCCGAAGACGGCAATTCACCGGTGCGCCGCAAAACCAATCCCAATCTCAATTCCTCCAAGCTCAGGCAATTGCAAAATGTGCAATCGATGCCGGAGCAGACCGATGCCGAACAAGAACATACAGGTACTGCCGATTCATTTACGCCAGCAGCTCCGCTTTCTTATGATCCTGCCGATTACGACCCGTCTATTCCAACAAGACCGCATCCCGGCTGGCATGGACCGACCGGTACATCCAGCGGAGCGCCTGACGATGCAGCGGCCAATGCCACGCGCAGGCCCGGTGCACGCCGTGCTTCTGCCGAATGGGGCTTTGAGCCGCCGGAAGATAATTCGTATGAGGAAATAGAAGCGGCCGAGTCATTTCATGGCGCGGACATGCACCCGGACAGCGATGCCTCCAAAGCGATGGCGCAGTGGATGGTGCCGATTACCGAGCAAGGAGAGGAGCAATATCCGCCTCTTCGGCAGGAAGATATAGACCGTCGCCAGGCACAAGAACCTGTGTCTCTTGATGTTCCGCCTGGAGCGCCGGCACCATTTGAAAGGCGCCAGAAGCCGAAGTCGATGAAGAATTTGCGCTCGCGCTTCGGGCAGATGGAGCCGAGCACGAATGTCGATGACGCTGAATTTGAAGAATCCGATGTGATCAGTGCACAGGGACAAGCGGGTTCCAGTGTCGGTCCTGCTTCCGTGCCGCCCGGACAACCCGGGGCCAACATGCGGCCGCCGGTCGATCTTTTAAAACAGTACGACGCAAGCGGTCCGTCTTTCGCGCGCAATCAGCCAGACAGACGCGATACAGGAAAAGCTACCGGCGGGACAGATCAGCCGATACGCTCTCCCGAAAGGCGTCTGGCCGACAATTCCACAACAGACATGACGCCTCCGGAAATGCCCGACGACATGTTGACTCGCCCGCCTGATGCGCCTCCTGCCGAAAGAGTCAGAGGTCCGCGTGGACTTTTGGAGCGTACTGGCGACTACTCCGGTGATGTGGCGGGACACCAGCCCGAGCTGCAAATGCAGGCAGGCATGCAGCAAGATTCTGACGCCCAGTCGGATGACCAGGCAACTCAAGGCGACAGACCATCCAGCATGATTTCTCGTCTGGTGAGCAAACGCCATCATGACACCTCCATCCAAAATGCACGCCCGAATCTGACTGCGGAAGAAGCTCAGGTGATGCCGCGCATTCGCTCGATGGTAGATGCCGCGCGAGCTAATTCTGCCGATGGTAAATATGCTGATGCGGCGCGGCTCTTGCAAAAGGTCGTCAACGAGCTGGCAGAAGGCGGTCTCAAGGACAGCCGATATGTAGCTGATTGCATGCTGCTTTTGAGCGAAGCTTATGAAGCGTCCGGTCAATTGGGACCGGCCATCACGTCATTTCACCAGCATGCGCTGATGGTCGAAAAACGCGTTGGTGTCAAAGATTACGAGAGCATCGGCAATTGGTACAGGTTGGCGGCACTGCTCGACAAAGCCGATGAGAGAGACGACGCACGCATCATGTACGAGCATGCTCTCGGGCTGGCCACGCAGCATCTTGAGGCGGACGATGAGTTGACCGCCAACATTAAGATGTCCTACGACGAATTTCTCAATAATCCGGACCGACCGGCCAGAAAGCAAACCGCGCCGGTGGAGCACTTTTCGACACACGAAGTTTTGGCACAAAACAAAGAATTGCGCACGTCTGCTCTCCAACAGCAGGAAAAACCTCGCAATCAGAGCGTAATTGTCTGGAGCATTGTTTCTGTGCTTGTGCTCATCGCCGCCGGAGTATGGCTTTTCACTCTCATGGGCAGCATGAATAAATCAATCGGCAACATCGATGCCACGGTAGTGGGCGGCCCGATTCCTGCTGAAATCTATGCAAACACTGATGGCGACGGGCTTCTTCGCTTTACCGGCACGGAAATGTGCGAAGTAACAGTAGACGGCAAGTTGCGTCAGGTCAGGTATGTGGTTATGAAAAATGACCTGACCGACCTGGCTAAGATGTTTATGAACATGTCTGCCAAAGAAACCCTCTGGATTCGCAAAGCTCCGGACGGAATGATATTCAACGAAAATACGATGTTCTTCAGCAAGGACTCGCCGGAATTGGCGATGGCAGCCGAGATGCGCCGCATCGGTCAGCGCGTCGAGGAATACTACCAGACCCATCGTTCGTACCCGCGTTTTCGCCAGGATTGGTCCGAAGATCCGGCATTCGGCTATCTCAATCCGATCACGCATAAGGGCGAAGCTTCAATCTTCCACGTTTTTCCTAAATCAGCAACTCAAGCCGCATTGTTCGGCGGTTTTACCACACCAGATGAAGTGGCTAATTTCCTCGAAAGCGGAGAAACCTGGGTTGGCGAGCCTGAATTGAAGCCATGCTCTATTAGTGTGGCCGTCAAGCATTCAGGCGAAAGAGCGAACGGAAAGCCGGTTGTGTTTGAGTTTTATATGCATGCCACCGATCAGAATAATCATTACCTGCCTGCCTCCAAGCCTAAAACCGTCAGCGTTGTTCTTTTGAGCCAGGGCAGAAATATCGGCAATTTCGATTTGCATCCCAAGGACCCGAGCAAGCTCGAGTTGGTTCCCATGCCGGATGCAGTCGCTTACATCAATATGAGCGACTCACCCTTATTCAGCTCGGACATTCTGAAGGCGGTCGTGCCCGTGACTTTCATCGGTCTGGCGGCAATCATCTTCTTCAGTCTGCTCATCACGCTTGCCACGCTGAGAAGTAAGAAGAATACTAAGAAAACGACGCGGGTATAGTATCAGAGGGGCGCGAGAAAGTTTTTTCTTGCTCCGGAGATGGGCTAAATGGCAAAAATTGTCGTTGTAGAAGATGACAAAGATCTGGTCAACCTGATCAAGGGCATCCTTTCTGTTGAAAGGCACACCATTGACAGCGTCCATGATGGGCATGAGGCGCTGGCGATAATCCAAATGCACCCCTACGATCTGGTCATTCTGGACTGGATGCTGCCCGGTAGAACCGGCACCGAGATTTGCAAGGACTACAGAGCGCGCGGCGGTGCTGCGCCGATTCTGATGTTGACGGCGAAGTCTACGATTGACGAGCGTGCCGAAGGGCTCGATTCCGGAGCCGACGACTATTTGACCAAGCCTTTTCATCCTAAAGAGTTGAGCGCCAGAGTGCGCGCGCTCTTGCGTCGCCCGCAATCGGTCATGGCGAAAACATTGAAGGCGGCAGATATCGAATTGGATCCAGGGCAGGTGAAAGTGTTCAAATCCGGCAAAGAGATACATCTTTTGCCCAAAGAGTTTGCTTTGTTAGAACTTTTTTTGCGATATCCAACTCAAGTTTTCTCGGCTGAGTCTTTGCTCGATCGCGTATGGAATACAGACTCATCAGCCTCCCTCGACACGGTGCGCACATACATCAAGACCCTGAGAAAGAAGATTGATACCAATCCGAAGGAGTCATTGATTCGCACCGTCCATGGTGTCGGTTACAGTTTGAGCAGCAAGAGCGAGACTTAGTGTTTCAGGCGAGTTTCAAACTAGCGGCTTCTAGCCGAACAAGTTCGCGTCTCTGATGAGATCCACTAACAAGTTGGCTGTCCAGGGCAGTGCGAAGCCTGCAGCCGCGATGGTAAGTGGGGCCATTACCTTATGGAAAGCCGAATGTTTAGAGCGAGGGAAAATCAATCCTCCATAAATGATGGCAGTACCAAAAAGGAACAGTTCGACACCGTTAACTACGGTGTTCAGCATCGCATTCAGTCAGGCAAGATTGTTTACCCGTACGCGGCCAGTAGTACTGATGAACTCAGTAATAGTGGGTTTTTTGCCGATGTTTTTAACCTTGGCCGGCCGTCGACGAGTGGCTTTCTTGGCTTGAGCTGGTTGCATGAATTCAAGTCGTTGCTGTTCTTCGTGATTAAACGTTCCAACTGGAATTGAAGTGCCAACTAAAATCACGCCGACAACCACAACGATCGGAATCAAGAAAAAACTAGTAAGCAGGAGCAAAATTTTTTGTTTCATAAAATCTCCAATAGCAGCGCCTACAGCCAGAGGGCTGCGGCACGCAAACAAAGAATAGTAAGTAACTGATTCTCGCCATTACCGGCTTTACCGGCAATGGGGTAATCCCTGGACGAAGAGAGCTATGGCTGAGAGAGTCCATGATCAGGTGTGCCAGTCTTTTGCTGCTGACAGAGAATGATGTCTCTGGAAGCGGCTTAGGGTCATAGTCTTGGAATGTAAGGGATAGCTTCGTTTTCTGGCAATCTCAAAAGGGCATAAAGAGAAATATGCTGTGATGGCGGGTGCACCGATGTCCGAGCAAGTTCAGCAAAACTTGAAAGTATCCGACAAGGGCGCTGAAAAGAGCGTTCAGAAAACGCCTGACGGCCAAGCAAGACGGGGTGATTGCCGGAAAGCCGAACCAGGAAACATTCGGACAAGCCAACTCCATCAAGTGGTTGACGGATTAGGCGATGCTAACAATGTGATGATTCGCGATCCTCAACATGGCACCAGATATGAAATGACGAAAGAGGCATTTCTGAAACATTGGTCTGATCGCGCGATATTCCCCACAAAATAGCTCTGAGACGAGGAGCCGGCACATGCATAAATTGCAACCTATAGCTCTGATAGTGGAAAGCGAAAACACTTACAGGATTCGCTTCAAAACTGAGAATGGAGAAATTGAGTATAAGTTTACGATGGAGAGTACTCCGTTTTCTTATCTTGTTTGCGATCTGGAATTTTTGGATATCACCAATGACGACCCGGCTGCGGCACGTCTAAAACAGGCTATCTGCGATTTTCATGAGGCAAGACATTTTGCGTATGAGTCGGAAGAAGTGAGTAAGGCGGCTGACATAGGGGCTTCGAGGCCAAACACGGAAGCAGCGAAGAAAGCAAGCGCATAGATAAGGCGAATCAGGATTTGCTCAAGCCGATTACGCCAGCGATTGTTTCATCCGAAGAGTGCTTAACGCCGACCGATTTCATTTAAGTGCCACAAGACTTGTCACCACTCTGATCCGCTCGGTGACTCCGTTTGGAGTTGAGCAGGTAGATCAAGGAGCAGTCTTCTTCACCTTGCCTCTGGAGATTTTTGCTTTTCCGACAGGCGATTCTAAAATTGCACGTGCAAGTGCATTTCTAATATCATCCGGGTTAGGATTCCCAGCGGCATCTATTGTGCAAGGCACGAGCACTTCGCCTACAACTACGATTGCTTTCTTCGGTTTTTTTGATTTGTCTGCCGCCAAAAAAATTCCATCTTGAGCTTTAGACATCGAAAATCCGTACGCAAGCCCTCCGACTTCTGAAACTTTCTCGCTTTTCAAATCTTGAATTTCTTTCTGCATCTCGCGCACCATCACATACAACCCTTTCATATCGGTTGCAGTAGCTGGGTCCGCTGATTGGTCAAGTTTTTCAACAACCCAATCACGCAGCATCGTGCTAAGTCGGATTTTCCTTTCGTGCGCCAGGTCGTACAGCCTCTGCAGTATTGCCGGCTCCACTCGAAACTGCACAATTCCAGACTTTGCAAGCTCTGCCTGTGCAGCCTTCGTTACGCGCTCGGTTCTATCGCCTTTATTCTTCATAACCTGGTGTACTTCATCAGGTGATCGCCTTGGCTTGTGTGACAAGTGTACTACAATTGTGTGACAGTTGCAATCTGTGCTAGACAGGTTTTTGTTTTTATCCTTGGATGCTTTCTGCAAAGCACTATTTGCGTACTCTGGGAAAAACCCCACTGACCAGCTAGCAATGTTCATTTATTCATATATGATCTCTTCTGTACGTTAACCAACTGCGCCTAAATGAGTACACTCGGACACAGCGGTCAAAGCGGCCACGGTGGACATGGGGGGCATGGCGGACACGGCGGCCACTCAGGCCAGGGTCACCATGGCAATCATGGACATGGGCATCACGGGCATTCCGGCGGCAACGCTTTGGGTGGCGGTGGTGAACAGCAAACTTGGCAAACTGCTTTCAATGAAACTCGCTTTTCAAGCGAAATGTTTCGCTCGCCGTTGATTCCACTGATTGCTTATGGGATGGTCTTTCTTTCTATTGTGCTTGTAGTTTGTCTTGCCGACAGCAATCTCTTGGAATTTGCGGTCAGCCAGCACAAAGAAGCGCAGCAAAAGCGGGCCGCCGAAGTTCAAGCTCAGCTGAAAGAGGCCCAAGATGCCAGTGCCGCCTCCGAGCAACAGCAGGGCGGGCAACAATCTTCCGATCAGCCGGTATCAGCGCAGCCGCAGGGCATCTCGCAACAACAGACGTTTGTGCAGCAGCAAGCGGCCATGCCGCAACAGACTGCCGTGCCGCAACAAGGTCACGCGCAGCCACAACAAGCATTTGCCCCGCAACAAACATTTGCACAACAGCCAGGACCCGCTCAACAGGGCTATTTGCAGCAAAGCCTGTCAGGATATTCGCAGGCTCAGAACGGAGAGCAGGGATTTGGTCAGCAAGCAATGCCGGCGCCTGGATACTCAATGCCGGGTGCTTCTGCCGGCTACCAGCAAGCTGGATACGGTGCTGGTTCATTCCAGCAAAACGGATTGGCGGCGCAGGGAGCAGCACAGTCGGGCAGCGCATACATGCAGGGTGGTTATAAAACTGGTCCGGACGGAACTTCGCGCATTCCGATGAATCGCATGGTTGTGAATCGATAGTTCTGAAATCCAAAATCAGAATCCAACTTTTGCTCTAATAAGTTTTGCAGTGTTCGGAAATGCGGACAGCCGCATGGCATCATTCTTTGAGCAACCTCCGCCGTTCATTGAAGCGAAGAGTTCGGCAAAACATTCCGGTCGCCCTGCGTCAGATTTTTGAGCGTAGTAGGCGATGTCTCTTTCTTTGTCATCGACTTGACCTCCTCCTCTTCCTGAAGGAAGAGGATTTTGGCTTCGGTAATGCGGCTCTTTTGACCGCGAGAGATTTGTTTGAAATAGTCTCGCAAGAAATTCGTATAACTTTCTCGGAGTAAATATCGGTCTTTGAAAACAGAATCTTTCTGCAAAAGCGCGTGCAGCTCAGGCAAGTAGTAGTGTGGAACAGAAGGGAAGAAGTGATGCTCGGCGTGGAAGTGAAACTCCATTCCGGTGAAAAAAATGCGATCGACAAATGAAGGTCTGGGCACGCTGACAAGACGTCCTTCGGAGGCAGACTCATCATCTTCGGCGAGACGCGCATGATCGATGAAGCCGCGAATGTAGCCAAACAAAGTGCCCAGCGTAAAGATGGGCGCCAGCCAGAGTGCGAAATAAGCCCACCAGAAGCCGGTTGCTAGCCAGAAAATGCAGAATAAGACTGCCTGCACGGGCAGTAAGTTCAAAATCTCCGGGTAAGAACGTCTGGGCAGAATCACGACCTGAGGAGTTGATGTAGTGCTTTTTTCCGACGCCTGTTTTGCGTTTTTCTCCCGCAAAAATCCATTCACGATAATTGATGTCCATAACTGGCCGCCCAGAACAAGTTTGACAAGATAGAGGGCGAATTGCGCCGGATTGCTCTTGTCTTGCTCGTTGTGAAAGTGCCTGTCGGGATCGGCACTGGTGTTCAGATACTTGTGATGCGCCATGTGCACTGCGCGCGACGAGCCGTAAATAGATCCGACCGGATAGGCGCAGAGCCAGGCGCCAATCAGATCGTTGAAGCGCTTGTCTTTGAGCAGCGCGGAATGTTGCGATTCGTGCGACAGATTGACTAGTACGCCCATGCCGCCTGTTATGAAGAAAAAGGCGATGCAATATGTCGCCACGCACGGGTAGAGCGCAAATAGTGCAAGCGAGCAAGCGATGCGCATGTAGCCGTTGAGAAACAGATCGATAAGGGCACGCTCGGTCTTCGGTTTTGCCGATTTGAGAAACTCGCCGATGGTGCCGGAAATTGCACTGGCTGTCAGATTCGAGTTGGGAATGGATTCAATGCGGTCCATGCTGAGTGGTCGCTCGCGAGCAATGAGGGCAGCCGGATAGAGTCACTGGACTCGGTCTCTGGACGCCAACAACATTATGGGCGAAAAACAGGGACACTAATCGCCCGAATTTCGCCTGATCTGGTTTGTTTGTCTGAGGGATTTGGACAGCGGTGGTGCACCGAGAAACTTCTTGATGGAAAACCGTCGAAAACGCCCGGGCCAAGGCAGGAGGAGTAGAGACTTTACCCCCGGACATTTACTAAGGCTCGACACTGCACTGCTCAGTTTCCTGAACAGATGGTAGCTCCCGGCGCAACCTCCGTCTGCTGACCACGTCCCAAATACTAAGGATTTGGAGGTTGCAAAGATACAGGGTTTCGCCTAGGTTTTTAGCATATCGCCATGAGGCTTCGCCCTTCAAGGCTGCGAGGACGTCAAATCACTGCGGGTTGGAAGAACCGCCGCAGTTAGAACCCGCCAGTAGATTGATTGCTCTTGTCATTAATATTTCCTGCGCGACGCGGATTGTGCATGCACCTAACATGCCGATGACGCTTGCGAACATCAGTCCCAGAGTTTCGCCTTCGTAATTTAGTGCGACTCGCGTTAAATCCAAATTTGCATGTGGTTGACTGAATTGAGAACAAATCCAAATCCACCACAAGGTGCATGAAATCGTCGACAAAGCTGCGCACAGGATGCGATGCTTGTTTTTTTCCGCGGCGACAGCTAATACGAAACCTCCGAATACAGCCACATGCAGCGCAAAGGTTGCGACCATGAGCAGAGCTTGTGTCTGTTGTGACAGGAAATAGCCGCCGGAAGCCATTACTTCTGCAATTTTTTTGTCCAGCATGAGTGCCGGCGCACTGGCAAAGAAGTGCAAAATGGGTGCGAGAAGAAAACCTGCCAGTGCGGACAATGGCAAGAGTAGTTCTTTGATGTTCCTATTTGGCTGCATTTGTATCATTTCTCCGTCTAATGAAACAGGCATATCCAGTTCTAATTAGTATCGCCAAACGCCGCAGTGCAAGCATTATCAGTTGTCGCTGCCGAGTCATGGGGGGTGTTCAACCAATGCACAAACTGCTGAAGCGCTCGCACTATGCAGATGAAAGTCATAGACAGAATGCTTGTCTTGGTCATAGCCAAGGCCATCATTGGGTCGTTGAAGAGGTAAATACTCAGGTTGATGGTTGGAATTGGATCCGGTGACTGAGTCTGAATCCAATGCAGCCACATAGAACATGAAACTGTGGCAATCACTGCAAATAAAGTCTTGTACAGCACTTTTCCATTTGACATGATGAGCACGAAGAGCCCAAAGAATACTGCGTGCAGTGTTAGCGTCATGTTCATGTTCAACGCTAATTGCTCCAATGTGGGGGCGGGACCTCCGGCGCCAAGGCATTCAACGATGTAATTCGAATTGCACGCTTCATACAGCGATGCGGCACCGTGAAGAAATGGGGCCGCGAAAAATCCAGAGCATGCTCCAGCCAGGCATAAGGGCGAGACGTAGTCTGTTTTACTGATATTTTGAATCATTTGCATAGTAGACATTTGACCAGTGCAGGGGTAAATCCATCCTAGCCCGCACCCAGAGATCGAGACTCAGGTCGCCAAACAGTTTTGCAACCGTAATGCTTCTGGTTCCAAAACTTGCGAAAATGGAACTTCTGTTGAACGTTCAGCGATTGCTAACGGTGTCTTTCGAGCAAGAAGTATTAGCTGTCTATGCGCAGTACTTGCGAGAAGAAGATCTGACGAAATATCTTCATGGGCTTGGTGTCGCGCATGACTTTGGAGCGCATGATCGAGCCTTCAAAGGCGCAGAGGAAGAATTCTGCAGCATCGGATGTCTTCACCGACTTGGGTATATCTCCTGCCGCCTTCGCTTCGTTCAAAACAGCGGTGAATGCTGCTTGCCGTCTCTGCATAATCTCTTTTAAGCGTATGCGGAAGACTTCATTCTGGTCGGCCATTTCCTGACTCAGATTGGCTATCAGGCAGCCGCGACTGCACTGGCGTTTTTCGGCTTTTTCAATGGCGCCATCTATATAGTTTTTGATACGCTTGAGAGGCGCGACTTTAGGGT
>JBGAVL010000126.1:0-15743 GCA_044228145.1 Obscuribacteraceae bacterium (SeqCode) | reverse complement strand
GGCATGGGCGCAGAAGGTCTCAAAGATTCAACAGAATACGCAGCATTCAGTTTTCTATCCTCAGATAACGGACAATCCGGGGAAAGCTTCTCGGGATTGCACGCCGATGCTTATGCATTCCCCCGATTGGCTCTCATCCAAGCACAAGCCGGCAGCCTCGAAGCACAAACAGTAAGCACTGACGCCCAAGTCGTGAGCACTGAGCCGCCAGCCGGATCAAACGAAGCGCGGGCAAAGCTGGAAAACGCTCTGAACGAGCATATCGCCAAGGACAAAGTTCGTGCAAGATTCCGCACTGAAATGGACGCCTTTGAGAGCCGTGCGCATCGAGACAATTTGAAGCCGGAGCAAGTCACTCAAACATATGCAGAAATTGCTCGTTTGTTGGCTAAAGACGGGCAGTCGACCATTCCCCTGGAAAGGCGTGTTCAATTAGCTCAACAAGTTTTGAGACAAGCTTCTTACCCGCAAATTATCGATCAGGGCAGGCACAATACCTGCATTGCTAACGCACTCGAGGTGAGAGCCTACACTCGACGTCCGGAAAAAGCCGCAAAACTAGTTGCCGACCTGGCACTCAATAACTCGTTCCACACCCTGGACAACACCGAAATTTCACTCGATGCCGGCAGCATGACTCCGGATGAAGAGGCGGATGAAGCCATTCCTGTCAACGGCCAACGCAGCTTTGCCAGCCAGTTGTTCGCCATTGCGGCGAATAATGTTTATTGGCTAAGAACTGAAATTGGCGCATTCAACGAGCCTGTTGCCAAAGGAAGTTACCGATTCAGCCAGGCGCCTAACTGGCGAGGAACAAGAATTGGTCCCGAAGCAGAAAGAGTGTTCGACTTTGGAGAGCGCGTCATTGACATGCGCACAAGGCCGCTCAAGTGGGTTGCAGATCGTCCAGCGCTGCCGGTGGAAAGCATAGAAGACATGTATGCACAAATCACTGGAGACACAGCAGGTGGTTTTGTCATTACCGCAAAAAATAAAGAGTTCCATTTGTCTCAACCTGTTGAGTCGGCCGATCAATTGAAAGCAAGAGTTGTAAAACTAAAAGAAGACGGTCTATTGCCCGCCGTCCTGATCGTCAATACCAACAACGAGCCATGGAACAATTACCCCGGCATCTGGCACGCCATCAATATTCTCGATTACAATGCCGAAAAAGACAGACTGTCTGTGAGCGATCAATATGGCAGAGAATCAGACAAGAATATGAAGGCCAGAGACCTTTTCAATGCTGCTCACGGTCCTAGTGGACGAATACCGCCAACTCTTCCCAGACCAATGTTCCGAAATTGAACTACACAGAATTGGAAAAGATGAGCAGCTGGTTCTCTTCAATGCTCAAAAGTCACTTAATGCAAAGGGTGTCCGTTCTGCGGCGCAGGGTGTCTGAATTGTCGCATTAGCTTGACGCGAAGTTCGAAGCCTTCTGGTTGAATCGCCCACTCGCTCGCAAATGGTCTTGTCATTAAAACAATGACACCTATATTAGTGCCCAATGTAACCGCCACCAATCCAACCAACACGTAATGAAGCAAAGCGCTACCTTTATTTGCATAAAGGTATGAACATGCCAACACAACAATAGCGCATGTCAGGATCAAAGGCAGCAGGCGGTGAGTCCAGGAACTCTGGCAAGCAACAATACGAGTGCCGCGATTTTGGCCAAGCTCATTGGTGGCTTCAAGAATCGCTCCCTGTACTGCAGCTTCGCCGTCGTTGGCGGGACGAAACTGCACGATTGCATCGCTCAATTCGGTATAGACTTGAGTAACATCTTCACTCATCCCACCGTGCTTCATTGCCGGCCATTCCGCCGAAACAACTTTGTCACAGTAATCAATGCAGCGATCTTGCACGACATAAGCAGTCGGAGCGGGCAGTCCACGTGCAAGGCGAAACACTTGATTGACACTGGTGGCTTCGCTGTTTACACATTCTTCCAGCGACCGGTACTGATCATCCGCGCTTGAAACAAGCAAGCCCAGCAAGACAGATACAAGAGTGCCAAGGATAGTCAGCATTGCGACGACTAACTCGCCATTTTCATCGAGATCTATCTTGATTGCTTTCGAGGAAACAAACAGGCCGGCTAGTGAAATCACCAAAAAACCGGCTGCCCAATAAAACAATGGCGAAATCGTCATTAGGTACCCATACAAAACAAGCTGAGATTTGCACTCCCTTCACGCTGTTCAGTAGTGTAGCAAAAATCAGCCATCGAAAACAAACATATACCCTTGCTAGTGCAAGGTTCGAATCGGACACTCCGCACGATCAACTTCCAGCTTGAGAGTTAGGCTTGCCATATGGACGCGCACCGTATCCGGTGAAGATTCAGACAAAGTCGATCTCACATGGGCGATTCAATCTGCGGATTGGTCACGCCAGTGGCACCGTAAACCAGAAATAGCATCCGGATTCGCTGGAGCCGACGCCGATCTGACCGCCAAGACCTTCAACCAGCTCTTTGCAAATTGGCAGTCCGAGCCCGCTGCCGAGAACTTCTCCAGCAGCTTTTCTGGCGACCCGGCGAGTCGTTTGAAAGATCGAGTCCAGTCTGTCGGCAGGAATGCCAAACCCTTCATCTTTTACGCTAAAGAGAGCCAATCCATGAACAACTGAGACGCTCACTTCAATCGTGCTGTTTGCCGGAGAAAACTTAATGGCGTTGCTGATCAAGTTGATGAGTATGCGTTTCAACCTGTCTTCGTTAGCGTCCAGGCTATGCCTTTCGCATTTGAGAACAATCTTGTGTCCTGTTTTGAATGCCAATGGCTCGACAAACCAGACAGCTTCTTCCACAACCAGCTTGCTGTCGGACAGCTCGTCACTAGAATTGCGGCGTTCGACAACATCACATTTCGCCTCATCAAAGACTGCAGTACTGCCAATCTCAATTCCATAAACCGTTCTGAAGGTGTTTCTCTGCAAATGCCGTTTGACCAGTGCGTTCGAGGACTTATGTGACGCAAATGTGTTGACCAACGCCGTAGACTTAGGGACAAAACCTGGGGGCAATGCAGTAGTATGCATGAGTGGACCTCACACTAGTGGTGGAAACTTCGAAGGAAAGCTGGGGGGGTGGCTACATAATGGGGCAATCAGAAGGGAAAGTAAATTCTCCGAACCACCTAATCAAAATCGTTTGGGCGATTTTGAGTATAAAAGTCCGAAGAAGCCCACCCTACGGGAGCCGAATTCGAACTCCAGGCAGAATTTGGCAAACCGGTATCCTATTTCTCTGCGCTGGCACCCTGGTTGGCTACCTTCAAGGTCCTTTCGCCGTTTATCAGGCCTGTAATACCGCTCATATTGATAAAGTGCTTGGTAAAGTCTCTCTTGTCTTTTGGAATGGTCTCCATTACATAAGTCCCGCCGCTGCCGGCAACGAGATTGCGGCAGATAGGAGCACCGCTGCCAAGCCTGGAATGTATTTCCATTTGCCTGCTGTGATGCCGCGCCCTTTCCACAGGATCTTCGCTCTTTGAGGGCTCACAATCATTTACCGCGGCACCCAATAAGGCCCAATCAGAAGGACTGCCAATTACATGGGTCTTCTTCGCAACGCAAGAGAAAAATCGATTGCCCTCATCAATTTTTCCATCCTTGTCCGGCTGAGGCAGGGTTGAAACTTTTACGTCAGGGTGGCTAAAAATGACCTGACCGACAACGGGAGAGCCGGCATCTTTGCGATGCTGAAGATACCTGGTGTCGAACATGGCACCATGACTGAAAGCGATCATGATTGTGCGGTCAGACCCAACGAGTCTAACAGCATCGTCGAGTGCTTTTTCAAATTTGGGATAAGATTGCGCCGCGCCCTGGCACTCAAGCTTATACGCCTCAGTTAATCCGACTTTCTGTTCGGAAGGAGGAGTAGATTGCCAATCGACGTTTATTACGGAATGTCCGTTGGTCAACTGTAAAGCCAGAGAATAGAAATCAGAACTGACGCCAGCCGTGCGAATGCCGTGAGTAAAGAAAGCCATGTCTTCTGCACGTGGCACTCTATGCTCCGCATCAGCCGCTGCAGCCTGCTCCATCTGCCGCCTTTGAGCTCCAGCAATAAGTGCATTGAATTCCTGTGCATCAATTCTTTGCCTATCTTGATACTCGAATTTGCAGTCCTTCAGCGAAGTAGCCGCATCAGGAACAGTGATGGTGACGAGGCGCTTGTAGGGCGCGGCAGTGTTGTCACCTTTTGCCAGGTCACGATCTGACAAACCAAATTGCTCGATTGTGTAGGTGGTTGTGCCTGCATTATCGTTACGCGTTGGCGGGAATCTCTCAGCATCGCGATAAAGGGCATCTCTGGTGTAGACGGAGATTTGTGCTTCGCTGTCCAGACTCGCTACCTGCTCAGTGATTGCCGCTTCGTACTTATTTTTCTGTTTGGAAAGAGCTTCAGCCCTGGCTCCGGTAGCTGCGGGGGCATCAGGAGCAGCGGCTCTACCAGCCTTTTCAGCCGGGAATATTGGAATTGAACAGTCGAGTACTTCGCTGGTCATGTGAGAGTCCGGTCGTCTGGCTGTACTCGCGCCATCCAGTCTTGTCGTGGAGACGCTGCTTTTTGCAGAACTCGCAGTCGTATCACGGATATTTAGAAAATTGAGACTTTGCAGAAAGCCGCCCTGTGCGGGGGACTCTGCAACATCAGCTTGCTCGATCGCCATTTGTATAGCCCTCAGTTTAGAAAAACTTCGGTGAGTCAACGCACAAATCCGCAGTCACTGGCAATGCAGTGATGGAAGAAATAATCGCCTGGGACCATCGGATACCCAAATGTATGCAAAAAGTCCAGAAATTGGACAAAACGGCGAGAATTAATGAGCATCCGGGCGAAGGGCTGTGCTCCACACACTTTTCCGGGACCAAAAGTGGGGAATAACATAGCTGAGCTTTAATGGAGCATAGAGATTGCCGGCAAAAACACTTCTCGCTGCTGTCGTATGTATCACTGTGATTAGCCTCTTTTCCCCTGGTGCACAAGGGCAGGAAAGCAGAAATGAGATCGCAGGTAGTCCCGCTATTCCTCTCATTTGGCAGTGGACTCCGATAGGGGGAGCGCCCTTGCAAACAGTGATCGACATTCCCAGATCTCTCATGTATGTCGCACTCAAAGAAGGTGGCGTTGCAATATTGAAATTGCAAAATCCACTGCCGCCTCAGCCACTCTCTAAAGTGCCCAAACCTTTCCTTGCGAATCTTGATGCCGTTGCAATAACCCAAAGGGGAAATTTCTTATACGTCGGTCTCGGCGACATATTTGCGCACCGTTTTGCCAGGGCTGGCTTGGTGACAATTGATGTAAGCGCTCCGGCAGCACCTAGAGTGGTATCACTCTGGCAGTCTCCTCAAAACACCGGCGGCACTTCGAGCCTTCTCATTCATGAAGACAATCTCTATCTTGGCGCGATGACGCAGGGTGTTTACGTGTTCAGTCTAACCAGTCCATCGCATCCTCAATTTGTTTCATCATTTCAACCAGATCCTAACTTTCCCCTCCGCAATCCGGACCGCGTTCATCGCCCCAACGTGAGGTCGATGGCTGCTTACAATCAACTGCTTTTCGTTTGCTATGACTCTGGCGGTTTGCGTGTTTTGGATCTCAGTGATAAGAAAGCCCCACGTGAGGTTGGACGTTATCTCAATGAAAACCTCCTTGGACAACAGCAAGCTTACAATGGCATCGTCCTTTCTCCACCATACGCCTATCTGACTTGCGATTATGCCGGTGTGGAAGTTGTTGACATTGCCAATCCGGAGTCTATAAAACAAATTGCCTGGTGGGATCCATGGCGAAAAGCATCCGGGCGCAATTTCTGGTTTGGCAGCAAAGGTCATGCCAATCAAATCGAAATGGACAGAACAACACAAAGATTGTTTGTTTCCGCCGGTGATAGCGAGTTGATTGTACTTGATGTGAAAAACCCGCTAGAACCCAGAGTATGCGCTCATTATGGCGGCATCAAAGACAACGCAGGAGCCTGGGGCGTCACTTACAATGGCGGCATTGCATATTTGAGTTGCATCAAGGCGTTCATTCCATTTCGCAGTATTTTCAGTGGCATCAAAGCATTGAACTGCAGCCCATAGTGTTCCAATAATGCAATGGCAATGATCCAAGCTTGGAGTGAACCTGTTTTCACTATCTAACGATCGATGGAGCCGGTGTAACATCCAGGGTTACGCCGCGAAGGGTTCTAATTCTCTGATGCCCATCTTTGGCAGAGAATTTCACCGACCCATCTCGTTCTACCGAAACGGCACCCTCGAAAACCTTCGAACCATCCTTATTCTTCCAGACTGGATTGTCCAGACCAGTTTTGATGGGAGATTCTATTGTCCATACATCCGAGCTTCCATTTGCATTGGTTATGCTCAGGCGAATCGGCTCACCGGTTGTAGTGTTGTACATGAATTCGGTTTTTGTTCCTCTAGTGTCAACCGTACTGTGCACTCGCCTGCGTCCGTCTTTTGCCACGAATTCGCGCACTTCTGAACCGTCCGGGCGCTGAATGATCTGAGAGTTTCTCTCCATCCAATTCGTCCTGACAGAGCCATCGGCAAGATGAGTACTTTCGATGCGCTGGCGTTTTCCGTGCTCGTCAACAAAGTCTTGAGAAACATCCTTACGACTTAGTTTGTGCACTTCGCCATTGGGATGATGCTCTGTGAGTTTCAACACTTGTCCGTTTTTATCGTATTCATAGCGAGTCTTCACACCATCGGTACTGACGAAGTGCTGCATTTCGGGTTTGCCATTGTCGCGCGGGTGCACAATTGTCTGGGCACCACCTGTGGTCTTACGCCAGAGTCTTTCATCATCGCCTGGGCGCCACGTGCGATCGCCATTCGAGTGCGTCATCACAGCATTGCCGTCAATGTGATTGATGTGGATCGAATTGACTTTATCTACTGGGTTTTTAACCAGATTGGCCTCATTGGTCAAATTTCCAGGATCAAGTGAAGTCGTACCGGCTTTTGGCTTGTAGAGATTCCACGAATTATTCTTTCGCTGACCATGTTCGATAATTGCGCCACCGGCGTCCTCAATAGTGTAGGAGGCGGGGGAGGTTTCCTTTCCGATATAGGCAAACGACGTTGTACGTCCAACAATGGTGACTTCAGATGTGACGCGCCCGCGGCTATCGCGTTTCAGTACATCGCCGTCTCGGCGCTGCTCGATGAAATTTCCGGATTTGTCACGCATGCAAAGTTGCAGATCATCTGTGACACCAATGTCTGTTATGCGTGCGCCACGGAATGCTTCTTTGACTTTCCAATTTGCGTGTTGAGTGTCGATACTCCACTCGCGATCGTGAATGCCTTTGAAACCAGACTCGATAACACTTCCACTCCTATCGGTCATTATGAAGCCATTGGGCGATTTCGACTCACCTCGATACGTCAAAGCAATTCTCTCACCACGGGCATTCATCAACTCAGTGACACGAGGAGGTTGATTTTGATCCCATTTGACACTCGAACCGTCCTTGTATTTGTAAACCATGTTGTTTAGATTGTCGCGTTCCATCTTCGGATGAAGCTGACTTTCCGGCAGCTTATCGTCACCTGCTATTGGCCGGTCTCCCGGTACATACTTAGCGACAGGCTTGTGAGGCACTGCTGCCCTTGCTTTTTCGGCCGGCGGTAGTGCGTCGCCTGATGCCGAAACCTTGTCGCATGGTTTCTCTCCAGCGTTTTTCAGTTGTTGTGACTGTTGTGCCTTAAGCGCCAGGTCAGCTCCATCTAACGTGCCTTTGGTTTCATCGATTTTGACCGTGAAACCATCCTTTTGTGTTGCTGTTATTACACGAATTCCACCATTTGCTTCCACAAGTTCCATGCGCGGAACATTGCAAATAGCTGCTTGCTGAGCCAACTCAGCGTTGATCTTCTGACGCACTTCATTGACGTGATCCGGACTGCTGGTTTGTGCTTGTGATACCAACAACATATATTCTTGCTGAATCTTTTGTTGTATCTCATTCTCGTACGGTTTGGCGAGCTCATCATTGCCGGAAGATTTAGCCGCATTCCATTTTTCCAAACTCGACACGAGATTGTTCGCTGATGCATCGCAAGCCATGTTCTAACCTCCAACGGTCGGAAGAAACTGATTTTTATGCCTGGAAGGCGCCATCGAAGAATCGATTGACGTGCATCGAGCGTATTAAACTAATCGTTGCAATTGAGTGACAATGCGGCGACAGAAACAGCCAATAGCTTCGTATTTTCCCCATGGGGACTGGCACATGGGCTACAAGAGGGTTTCCGAAACGACTAACCAGAAATTCGTTGAAGCCGCGGCTTCGGCTGTTTCAATTGTTTCACCACACGGTGCTTTTTTGCGGTTGGCTCTGTACTTTCTATTGGTGTGGGTTTTTCAGAAATGACTTTGCTCAAAATCAGACCGGACAAAAATCCACCGCTCAGAATTCCCCAGAAAAGCCATATGCCGGGAACGGCTTCGAGCCCGGTCGAGAAATTCATTCCAAATATCGAACTGATTGCAGTTATAGGAAAAAATATCGCCGCCAGAACATTGAGCCGATGTGCGGTGACAGACATTTCGTAGGTTCGCTGCGACTGCAACTCGTTTCTTTGCGCAGCCGTATAGTCGAGCCCGTTTTTCGCTTCCATATAGAGAAGCTCAAAGGCTCGCTCAATGTCACCAGCGGCGTCTCGAGCGACAATAATGTCGCGATCTTCAGGCATCATGTCCCTTGCCTTTTGCAGTGTGTTGTGCAAATTGCAGCTGCTTCGGTGCAAGGGCGCAATTGCCTGCAATATCGAGAAATAATCGGCCGCTAAGGAGGCTTTTTGCAGCTGACTTTCCAATGCTTCGGCACGCTCTGCAAATCTGGCGACGTGCTTTTTGAGCAAATGAGTGGTGCTTCCGTCGGCTGTCCAGGTCCAGGAGCCGGCCGGATTTCGCCACAACAAACAAGCTTTACGCTCCCTGTCATTCGGACGAGGCGGGTGGTGCAGCACAAGCAGCAAGTGCCCGTCGGCAAGCATCGCCCTCTGCCTGCCGGCGCTTTCGCCAAAGCGGTCACGAATCTGGACTGGAACATCCCAGTCTTGCGGTACTATCGTCTTCATGTTTTTTTAAAACTTCCATTTTTCTTTGATTTCTTTGATACTTTGCATTATCACCAGATCATGGTTAAGGACGCTTTAAAAGACCTGCTGACCTCAGTCCACGCTTTTCAAACTTGTCAAATGGCGCCTGAAAGGCATTGGAGTGATACCTTATTCTGGTAGAACTGTACTGGGCACAGTCCAGAGCCGCATGCAAGAAAAAGACACGGCGCCGAACCTAGACTTGCCGTAAAAAAGAAAAGCGCAGACAGCAAGAACTCCCTGAGCAAAGATGATTGCCGGCGCAAAGGAATCAAGATGACTGTTATGAATCGAAAAGCAATTTCCATCGTGTCATTCGCGATGACAATGGCAGTATGTTTTACAACGACTGCGTGCAGCGAAGGAGAGAAGTACGGAAAAGACGTTGAGAGAGAAACAATCCTCTCTGTTTCGCAAGCACCTTACAATTTTTCTTTGTTTGCAAAATGCCGGGATGAAGGCGACTCGACCTTGCAATTGAAGATTCGAAAAGAGAAATCATTCGTCAATGATGCTCAGGTGTCAGCTAAGTTGCTCACTAATGACGGTGGTGAGCAATCAGCACAATTTCACGAAGTAAAGGCAGATCAAACATACGAAGCAGCCTTCCCCTTGAAACATCACACAGACTACGTGGTCAAGACGGAGATCAATCTGGATGGGAAAACGTTCACCCCAATGTTTTCGTTTCACAGCGGTGACCCGGCGCTAGAAAAAAAGGGCAAACACGGCGAAGCTAAAGACGATCACGCCGAATAGAATGCGTTTCAGTTGCACGGTGGAAGTTCTCGCACCGTTTGTCTCTGTGGAAGTCGCTCACAAACAAGGCACCCTAAACCAAAAATCACAGCCTTTTCCGGCCGACCGAAGGCCAATTTGACCACCGTGCGCTTCTACTAATGCTTTGCAGATGGCAAGCCCGAGACCATTTCCTGTCTTCTCTCCTGCGGTTCGACATTCCAATCGACGGTATCTTTCGAACACCAGTTCTTGTTTTTCCACAGGGATTCCGGGACCTTCGTCCCTGATACTCACATGAGCAAAGCCGGATTGCATTACTATCTCCACATAAATTTTGCTGTCGGTCGGTGCAAATTTGATTGCATTCCCAAGCAGATTAATAAGAACTCTCTTCAAGCGATCTTCATCTGCGTTCAACTCAAATTGGTCGCAGTTACAGCAAATCTCAATTCTCTTCTTCTGCGCGTTTGGAGCTACAAATGAGATCGCTTCATCGACCAGGCGCCTTCCGTTAGTCTGTTCGATATTCAGCTCCATTCCGCCTGCTTCGCAAGTCTCAGCATCCAGAAAATTGCTGATCAAGTGAATCAGATAGTCGGTGGCTCTTTGCGCACTATTCATCATCACGCAACCAGTGTTATTCAGATCTCCATACACACCATTGGTAGCGCACTCAAGAATGAGTTTGATTGAATTCAGTGGTGTACGAATGTCGTGGGTAATACTGGCTATTGAGTCTCTCTTAACTAAATCGACTTCTTTGACATAAGAGGAGCTAAGAGGTACAGAAATTTTACTCATGAGATGACCTCGAACGAGTAGTGTAGGTTCAAAGGGGCTGGGGGGGTGTAGGTTCAGGGAGGGTGTAAGGGAACCTCATGATGCTGCAAAAATTTGGGAAAGTAAATTCACCGAAGAACCTAATCAAATACGTTTGGGCGATTTTGAGGATAAATGCAAAACGCCAGCCATCGACTTGGATGACTGGCGTTCAATTTCTAGTTATTCCGTCTATACCAGCGGATGCACCGAGTGTGCGTGTTTGGCATGAGGCGTCGGATTCGAAAATGCTGTGTACTGGTCTATCACTTTTTGCTGGCTGTCGACATACTCGATCTTGTCGGCGAGGAAAGAAGAATTACGCTTGAACGAAACAACGTAGTTTGCCAATAGATCTACTTTCTCTTGAGACTGTCTGACGTTGGGTTCGAAATTTACAATCGAACCTGCTTCCGGCGAGGCAGCAAAGCCTTCTTTGTAGACTTCTTGCATATCCAGCTCGGGCATAAAGAAAGTTTCGCAGGTGTATTCAGGATTTCTGTCTACGATGTCCTCGACAAGATTGATGTCTTTTTCAAGCCACCCTTGAGTGTGCGAATAAATACCGACAATCATTCCTTCGAGAACATAGATTCTGCAAACGACCTGGTTGTCGTTGTCGTTAAGGAAAATGCAACCACTGGCATCAACATCGAGGAATTTCTTGTATTCATCGATCGGTGTGCCGGCATCTGCAGCTTCTTCAGCCAGCGTCTGCCTGGAGAAAAGTGCTGCCGACGCAAGCGCTATATTCTCATCGATTTCATAGGCTTCAATCTGAGTGTCAACTTCGCCGAGCTCAGCCATAGCCAACGTGTAGCCTTCTTCTGCAAATACCGGAGCATCGAGATCTTTGCGCGTGTAAATGCAGCCCAGAATTCTGCCGCGGAATACGAGCATCGAAGCGCGTGAACGTCGCCATTGGGACGAAATATGAATACAGCAAGTGCGCTCGAAGGCTGCCAATGACAGCATCAATTCTCTTACCATCAAATGACGGGCTTGCATTTTGGATTCACTGTCGGCGCTCATTGATGGAGGCACCAGGCTGCTCAAGCGGCGGTTCGGCCCGCAGTAAGCAACGGCGAGTTTTTTATATCTTTGCAGACGGCTGACGTCTTCTTTTACCAGTTTCGAAAGTACGTTATGCAACATGAGATGAACCCCTTTCGGATGAAGTGGTGAGTGCCGCTCCTTTCGAGGCACGCTTTCACGCACGTTCGAAGAACGGTAGGTAGATTTGCTTAGTAAATGACGCGGCGAATTTCTTCGGCGCCTGCAATTCGAATCCTGAACTTAAAAGGGGGTTCTGGTGATGGAGTCCTTCCGCAATTGCTTCGAAAACCATCGCATCGCTTTGCTGTTCACACTATCGGATTTTTGAGCGAAGAAGTCAATAACGAAAACGTGTACACAGTGGCTATATTAACCCCATTTAATGAAGTCTTTGCGTACACTAAAACGTTTATGAACCGTTGGTTTGCCAGTTTTGATGCAGGTTTTGCAAGGTCAGCAAAATGAGGACTTTTTGCAGCCCAAAGGCGACAAAGCCCCCGATCAGGAGGGTCAAAGGACCGGGCGCCAAAACCGCCTGGGCAAGAACCCCCTTGATCGCCAAAAGCACTGTCAGGGTAAGGATTACCAGGCCCATGGAGTCAATTAATTCCGCCTGTCGAGCGGTGGGGAATTTTCGTGCAGACACCAGCCAGCAGTAGATGGGCAGGATTTGAAGGGCATGCAGCCCTGTGAAATGAGCTAATTTCAGGGATTCGTGACTGTTTTTCGCAGACAATGCCTGCCAGAACGGGCTGCCATGGAAAAGCTCCGGCAAAAGCATCAATAATGCCGGCACGCATCCTATGAGAGCCAAACCGGTCGCCCAGAGCAAACTTCTTTTCAAGGCGCTGGAAATGGCTGGCTCTTTCAAAACCGCTCTGAAGGAAACACCTATGTATAGAGTAGGCGGGACAATCGCCAACCGGGCCAAATGTGTAAGCAGGTCGCACTGGGCCTGCGAACAAGGACAATATGACGCCAATAGAGCATGTACGAAGTGGAAAAACAGCACCGCCATCCCGCCAAGACTCGCCAAAACAGCAGCAAGCCGCATGAATTGCGAGTCCTGGCGTATCTGCAACGCCAACCATTGCATTGTTATCGCATAGGCGCACAACGAAGCTCCGAACTTCGCAAGCGTCACCCATGACTGCCGGCCTGCATGCTGGGAATCAAACCACGTGCCAAAGCCGATGCCTATAAGAAAGAATGCCGAGCCCAAAATTGCCAGTAAAGTAAGAGGTAAAGACGCGCGCGCAGATTTACGCGCCGCTGCAAAATGAACTGCGTGCATTCCGTTGAACTCTCGTTGTCCGTGTACTCGTTTCTCGTCCAGGTCTTCTAATAACTAATACGTACAAACGAGACTTAAAGTTCAAAGGGAAAGATTAAATCCTAGCGCTCAAACCAGAACTTCTGGCTTGTATCTTTCTGCGCGCTGCGATCTTGCGCCGTGCCAGAAATCAATCCGAAGCCTTCCAGAGCTTGTGCGCCACGGTAAAACTGATCTTTCCTTTCCGCCTTCATCTCTTCGTAGGATTTGTCCAGAGGAATTGTGATTTTAGTGCCATTTCCCATGACCTTAGCTATTCCATCTGCTACTGAGCCGATCGGATCACTGGCGTCGAGCTGCCTTGTAAATGTGATTTCAACGGGTCTGCCTTGTTCGTCTCTGCTGATTTTCGCACCCTGCTTCTCCAGCTCGGCAAGCACCTTGGCGCGGTTGGGGTCGCCGCGCAGTTCTGCGACCTTTCTGTGCAGTTCGCCTTCCGCTCTGTCAGCTTCCGCTACCAATTTCTTGTTCTCAGGCAATGGCAACCATGGCTTAGCGAAGGCGTCTTGAGCCGTATCTACAATGCCGGTAGCATTGTCTTTGGCGGCTTCCTGTCTGGCCGCTTCAGTAGTGGCAAGCGGCTTGTCCCATACTTCATTGCCGGAGCCTTTGTGCTTCAAAGCTTCTGCACTGGCTTTAGATCGGTCTTCAGTTATGGAATACTCTATGCCATTGCCCGCGCGATGCTTCTCAATCACTACTCCAGGAAAGCCCTTTTCGGACATCTCTTTCAAAACCAGCTGACGCTGCTCCTCGGGCTGAATTTTGTTGACGTTGGCAATCGTTTCCTTTGGATTGGCTGCGTTTTTTCTTAGCCCTTCCACAGTATCGTGAGCCTGATCTTCTGGCAGCTTCTTACCGCCTTCACAGACCAGTCCCGGCTTTTCTTTGAGTACGGGACCATCCTGGTTATAGGTAATGTCGAGGGCCGGCAGGTCACTTCTGTTGTTTTGAAAAGCCCGATAAATGGATTTTTGCTCAGTGGACGTCATCGTATTCCAGTCGCATAGATTGCTGACATTATGCTCAGCATTTCGCTCCATTTTTTGGACGACTTCTCTGGCTTCGAATGTCGGGTTAGACATAGTAAGGACCTCTGAATGCACTTTCGCGCTAGCAATTAGTCACCGGATGCCGGTGATTGCTGAGCGAAAACTGGAGTGGGGATGCTGCGATTATCGCCACCTGTCGTGGCAAACTCGTGTACGGCTCGTGACAGGCTTGTGAAACCGCCAGGGGTTTTTATCGGGCTTTGGGCGGGCACTTTAATCTACAGCAAGTAGTGAAACGCCCTGGCAGTCGCTGAGATGAACTCGAAACATCAAAAACTTGACCATGCTGATTTACAAGAATATCTGAATGGGATGCGCCAGGCACTCCTTGAAGGATATTGCGCCCCTCAAAAAATTGATAACGAACAGGTAGCGCGATCAATTCGACAGATTTATATAGAATCAGGTCGCGCAACACCGGTTGTGACATGGTTCTCCAATCCGCGTCAGTTACAGGAAGCAGCCCGATCACATTCTGCTAATGAAATCTTTCGAGTCACACAGATAGAAGATAAGTGCGCGAGGAAAATTCGACAGGTTCTGGAATCATCACTCCGTGCCGAAGACTTTAACGACGCATTCACCCTGCTTTGGGACACACTGCCCAGCAGTGAAATCCAGTCGTTGTCCTGGCAGGTGCGAGCAGCACTGGCAGTGCCAACAGCACGTGTTATGGAGATAGATCAAAGAAAGCCGATTGATTGGAGCATAGCGCTTGCCCTGCGCACCGAGATTGAGGACAACCCTACGACCCATGAACTCGAATGGGCTTCGGCGTCTTTGATCAGACTGGCAATTGCCCAGGTTGCTTGTGAGTTTTTTGAAGTACGAGTTGATGAAGTCGAGAAATCCAATCTGGATAATTTACTGGCACTTGCTAGAGGTGCGCATGCCTATATTTGTTTCGAAAGAGAATGCATGCTCAGCGAACCACCTGTGGAATTGCATTTCGACGATCAGTTTCGTACACATCACCCTACTGGTCCAGCAATTGTCTATGCCGAAGACATGAAGATATTTTGCTGGCGGGGGACTCGAGTGCCGGAATCAGCAATCACCTGTGATACCAATCTGCACGTCATTGATGCCGAACCAAACATTGAAATCAGGCGTATCCTCATCGAACGCTACGGGACTCAACAATTTCTTCTCGATGCAGGCGTGGAGATTCGCCAACATGATAAATTCGGCTCGCTGTACGTCAAAGAAGTGTGGGGCGATGAGCCGATTGTAATGGTGCACATTACCAACGCGACACCAGAGCCGGACGGACAATACCGCACCTATTTCCTGCGCGTACCTCCAACAATCAGAACTGCACGTGAAGCTGTCGCCTGGACTTTCGGCATGACCGCCGACGAATATGACCCAATTGTTGAATCATAGAGACTTGAAGACATCCTACCCGCCGGATCGTTTTGCCTTAAAGCCTCTGTTTTGCAGTTCAGCCAAAATGCGATCGCACTGATCGCCTTGTATCTCAATTTTTCCATCCTTGACTGTTCCGCCTGTTCCACATATCTGTTTCAACCGGGTGGAAAGCTCCTGCAATTTTGCGTCGTCTAAAGTCAGCCCGGAAATTATCGTCACGGTTTTGC
>JBGAVL010000125.1:294-15845 GCA_044228145.1 Obscuribacteraceae bacterium (SeqCode) | reverse complement strand
AGTCTTACGCTTCTCTTGTTATACCTGTCGCTCTTATAGTGAAAGGACAGAAAATCGACCTCCCGGAAGTTTCAATATGGCTCCATTCGACAAAGGCGAGCAACCCACGCCATCAAATGTCGGCAGACAAGACGCTCACAACCTTGCGCTCAATGGTGCGGCGTATCTCTTCGAGGCGCCTGTGTCACGCAGCGCCAACCAGGCACAAGAAGGAGTTATCCCGGCCCAGACAGGCGGCCCGCTCTTTCAGCAAGGATCGCCCTCAAGCTTCAGGGATGCAATCAGAAACAGAGTCCAGGGTACTCCAACCGGCACCTATCAACCCGGCGAGGTAGCAAATCCCAATTTAGGCCAGCAGATCGGTCAGCCAGTCGTTGGTGAGGGAGCTTTCCCACAACGTTATCCCACGGTCAAAGACCGTGTGCCGACACCTGTAAGCAACCTTCCGGGTCTGAAGTTCGTACCTCCGACCAGGAATGAACCTTCGATTATTGAAAGCACGACCATCAAGAAAACCAATCTGGATGCCCCTTACACAAGTAAAACTACCGATCAGGCCAATACGCTTTTCGAGTCGTTGGCAAGAATCGGCTCGTCGGCCTATTTCATCAACAGAGACTACGCAAAGAGAACGGCCGCAGTCGAAGCAAAAATTGCCTCGACTCCCCTGGTTACAAGCGGCACCGTACAACATTTCCAGGTCGCCAGAGACGGGTTGCTCAACAGTCTCAAAGTGCCAATCCAGAACGCTGAAGTGGGAATGGAAGCGCTTTACAAAAGCTATCCGCTCGACCTTTTCCAGGGCACTTCGATTCCAAAGTTGAATGGCAGCGGCAAAATCATGATGCCGCATCCGTGGGATCTTGAGAAGCTTACCGCGGCCGATCAAGTCGTCGCCGAAAGATATCTGAGACTGACCTCGTTAAAAGAACAGCTTGTTGCCCACTGGCCTCCAGTGGCCAGTACTCAGTTGGGTCGCTTGCCGGTTAATGTTGAGGGCATGCCGATTGTTAAGGCGGAGAATCTTGTTGCCGAAGCGGCACGCTTCGACGCGGCGGGCTCTAAATTTACAGGCGAAGTGACAAAGGTTTTGGCAAACAACAACGCCTTGCGCGCAGCCAACACCAATCTCGTCTTCAAGAGCGTCGGCACACTGGCCGGTGCCTGGGTCACCAATACTGCGGCCGATGTTCTCATCGATACGAAACACGGGCCGTCAACAGTGACATGGGCAGCGGATCTAATATCGCCGGCGGTACTATTCACCAACAAAACAATGCTGACCAAATTTGGCGTAGTTACAGGCGCACACGTGCTCGCCAAGCTCTACGACAAGTGGACGGAAAAAGACTGAACCGGTTTCGCGATCTCTTAAATTGAGAACCAAAGCGGCAACTAGACAGGGATGTCTGCGTCAATCTTTGCCGCCAGGCGTCCGCGTTTCTCATCTACGCGCCAGAGCAGCACCAATCCGCCGATGAAAAAGACCGCACAAGAAAGCAGTGCTACTCGATAGTTGTTGCCGGACAAGTGAGTAACAACGCCGAAGGTGACGGCGCCAATACAGGTGGCCAGCTTGTGGGCCATTCCCCACAAACCAAGAAACTCACCAGAGCGTCCGCGTGGTGAAAATTGTCCAACCAGAGCCCGCCCGGCCGAACCGGTAGCGCCCATAGCCACGCCCACAAAATTGGCGGCAATCCAGAGATGAACCTTTTCTGTGGCCATGCAGGCGATCAAAATTGCCACTGTCCAGATGCTCAAGGTAATCGCCAGGGTTTTGATTGCGCCGATACGATCCTGCACCATGCCAAACACAGCTGCACCTATGGCTGCAGTAACGCTGACGACCAGAATCATGACGACAGAATCGGAAGCAGTAAAATGCAAAACTTGTTGAGCGTAAACTGACGCCAGGTGAATTACGGCGGTGCTGCCGCAGCTGTACACGCACAAAGTGAGCAGGAAATTGAAAAGGTCTCGGTAGTGTCTGGCATGATTGATTGTGTGCCTGAGCCGATCGAAGCCGACCTTTATATAGTTTTTGCCGACCACATCGCTCTGCGGAGTAGCTCTCTCCTTGAGAAAAATGAATGTCGGCAAGGAGAAAACGAAAAACAAAATTGCGCAAATCAGCATAGCGAAAGGCACATATTCAGTCTGCATTTGCCCGTGGGCTTTGGCCCAGGTGAAATACAAGAAGCATAATCCAAGCGCAATCAGGCTTCCGACATAACCGGCGCCCCAGCCGATCGAAGAAATTCTGCCCATATTCTCCTGTGTGGACAGCTCAGGAAGGAAGGAGGCGATCAGATCTTCACCTGTTCCAAAAAAGAAATTCGCCAGAGTCAGCGCAATTACTGCTCCCCAGACTTGACCGGGAGGGATCATACTGAGGGTGGCCGTGCACAAAATGCAAAGTACTGTAGTCACGAAAAGCATTTTTTTCTTCGCGGCCATGGCATCGACTATGGTGCCAAGAACCGGCGCAGTAAGCACGATTGCAATTGCGGACAGAGGAATGATGATTACCGACAATAAGAATGTTCCAAGCTCTTTTCCGCCTGCCGCCTGGCCGCAGATCACTTCCACGAAATAGGCGTTGTAAACAGCAGTAGCAACGACAGTGCCATAGGTGGCATTGGCAATATCGTAGGCGGCCCAGGCGGCAATTTCGCCTTTGGTCGCCCGACCATGTTCTACAATGGGCGCGCCGCTTCCGGATTCCACGCTCTTCTCTCTCTCAAATGCAGGCGCTTTGCTCATTCAATCAGTGAATATCCTAGCGAATATCCTAGCGGTCATTATATAGGCTGGGACCAGAGGTGACTTGCCTATCCAATTTGATTGTCGTTCAAATTCTCAGGATGTTCCCGAATGACGGCTAATGATCCGCGCACAGTCCAGAAAATTGCTCGGCTAAACTTTCCTCATGCGCAGTCAATTCGAATCGCTGCTTACAACACTTACATGACGGAGATTTTGTGCAAGAGCCAGTCGAGCACGACCTCGAATTAGATAATCTCACTGTCTGCTCAACGCTTATCAGCGCGTCGCTTATCGCCTCTTTGATAGTTGCTCAAAGGGGTTGGGTCATGGACAAGCGAATATATCCACACCTGCCCGTCCTGGATAGCTTTTCAATAGCGCAGACATTTGAGCCGCTCTTATACGGAGTGATGGTTACTGCTTTGCTAGTTTTTAACTTCAACTCTGGCAAGAAGTTGTTTGCTGCAATTTTTGCAATCGCCGCCTCGGCCACGATCGCACTCGATCAAACCCGGCTGCAGCCCTGGCTTTACCTGTTTTCAATAATGTTTTTGCTGGCTGCCTCGCTCAAGTACGACAATTCCTCCAAAGCTTGCTCTAGTGTTCTTAACGCCCTGAGAATCTGCCTCATGGGCACATATCTCTTTGCCGGCGTGCAAAAGTTGAATATTAGTTTTTGCCAGATCGTTGTGCCGTCCATGCTGTGCAAAATGATCCCTGATATGCCGGTTCAACTGGGATGCGCGATAGGCATTCCCTTAGCCATTGGCGAATCCTGTCTGGCGCTTCTTCTGGCTTTTCCTCGCACCGGCAAAGTCGGAGCTTATCTTGCCATCGTCTTTCATGCCGTTACGCTCTGGCTGATTACTCAGCAAAATTGGAATGCGGTTGTCTGGCCCTGGAATATCTCCATGATGATTTTGGTCTATCTGCTTTTCATCCGCTCAAAGCCATCCAGCACCTATTCACTTTTCAAGCCTGATTCCATTCAGAAGATAATTGCCATAGTGCTTTTCCTCGCCTTGCCGGTGCTCAATTTTTACGGACGCTGGGACAATTACCTTTCATCAGCCCTATATAGCGGCAATGTTCCTGTCCTGCGCGTTCAGCTTAATGAAGAGGACGAGGCCCTTCTTCCGTCGTCAATCAGGCAGGCAGTCGACATAAGCGACAGGAATGCACCAACTTTGATAGTGGAAAGATGGGCGCTGGATGAGCTGGGGATCCCGGCTTACCCGGAGGTGCCAAGCCTGGAAAAGCTGGCCGAAAAAATCCATCAATCCGGTAAATTCAGCCGCTCCCGGATTTACATCGAGACCTATCCGAGGTTTTTCAAAGGTGAAAAATGCCGGAGACAGTTGTTTTTATCAGCAGCTGAAAGCCGATGAAAAGGCTGAAAAGAGTGAGGAGATTTGTTTTAATTCTGGGAATAAACGTAAAAAGGCGTTTTGGCGGATGCCCCGATTGAAACTGGCCGGGAGTTGGTTAATGACAAAGTTGGCATGGAGCGTGGCGGCCGTGACGGACCGCGGGCTACATCGCTCAGAAAACCAAGACAATTACTACATTAGCCCCGATATGAGGGTTTTTGTAGTAGCCGACGGTATGGGTGGGCTCAAGGGTGGAGCGCGAGCCAGTAAACTGGCGGTCGATGCTGTAGAGGCTCACTGGAAGGATAATCCGCCTGATTATTCTGACCGCGAAGCCGTACAGCAGTGGCTGGTGGATGCTGTCGCCAACGCCAATCAAAGCGTTTTTACCGCCGCCTCGCAAGACGAATCAGTCCAGAATATGGGCACGACAATCGTTGCCGGCGTTCAGACCGAGGCCAATACCCTGCAAATAGCCCATGTCGGCGATTCCAGGGCTTATCTTGTTCGCGAAGGCAAGACAATCGTTCTTACACAGGACCATTCCGTGGTAATGGAAATGGTTCTCAAAGGTCAGCTCACGCCCGAGCAGTTCAAGAACAGTCCATTTCGCCACTACCTGACCCGCTGTGTAGGTCATTCAGGCAAGGTGGAAATCGACCGCACTCCAGTGGAATTGCACCCTGACGACTTGATTATCCTCTCTTCTGACGGACTTTCTGCCGTCCTTGACGAAGAGCAGATATTCCAGGAATTGAAAGACTCAAATACGCCCAAAGAAATTTGCGATGCGCTTCTCAAGTCGACATTGGACGGAGGCGCGCCGGATAACGTCACTATTCTGGCAGTTAAATACAGCGTGCAGAAAGAAAAAACCAAGAAAAAGAAAGACAAAGAAAAAGCGAGTGAAGACCAGGCTCAAGTCAATCGCTAAGTTTCTCTAGTAGAATAACCAGTCAAGAAATCTGTTGCACCGCAGATGGTTGCATGGCATTCAATGGAGAACCTCTTTCATGGCGACGACCTTTAGAAAACTGCTCAACTTGAACAATGAAAATCAACGCCTCGCCGACAGCACTCTGGTGGTCGTAGACGCGCAAAGAGAGTATCTGGACGGCAATCTGCCATTGACCGGAATCGAGAAGGCTCTAGACCAAATTTCGCACATTCTCTACCGGGCCCGCAGCCTGGGCACCAATATTATCCACGTGCAGCACTTTTCTCCCAAAGGTGCACCGCTTTTTAATCCGGACGACAAATTCGTAGAGATCATCGAAGCTGTAAAACCAATCGGAACCGAACCTGTCATTAAAAAAAACCTGCCTGACTCTTTTGCCAATACAGATCTTGACGAACGCATCAAAACGTCAGGAAAAAAAGATCTGGTCGTTGTCGGATTCATGACGCACGCCTGCATAAGCGCAACCGTTCGCTCCGCACTGAACTACGGCTATCACACGACAGTGATTGCCAATGCATGTGCCACGCGCGATCTTCCAGCCCTTCAAAATGATGACATTCCGGCCAGCACCGTCCACGATGCCACAATGGCGGCCTTGTCTGATTTGTTTGCGCGCGTGATAGCTGACGACAAAGCGCTGAAAGATTGAAAATATTGAAAGATTGAAAGATTGAAAGATTGAAAGATTGACAATCTTGAAAATATCAGCTCAAACCCACCTATCAACTTTCGACGCAGCGGTCTAAAGCGCTCGGGGACTTGCTTTCAGCTCAACTGGAATTAGATATTCCATTTTACGGCTGCGCAGGAAATCGAACAAAGATCTCTGCATATCGATGCCGCCTTCTGTTGCAACCGGAGTAAACTTCTCGACGCGGTGAATGCGTGCCTCATTATCTGCTTGCATTTGCGCCTTTCCACTGGCGTCGTATCTTCGTGTCGAGGCGATCATTTTAATGACGCCGTCACCGGCCGGTTCGTAATTGGTTACGCTTTCTTGCTGAAATGCTTCCACAATTTCCTTAGAAGCTCTCTGCACGCGCGCCGCCGCCACCATGCTGCGGAAAGAAACAAGTTGTTCGCTCTGATTGCTGAAGTCTTTGCTCAAAACCTGGTGATATTCCACAAACTCCGGAAAGTCGGTTGCTGACGTATAAGGCAGTTTCAAATAATGCCAGATGCCGCCCCGCCCGTCGCGCTGAGTACCGTAGGAGAAACGGCTTTTAGCCTTGAAGTTGAAGGGCGTATGAGCTGATTCTTTGTGGCTGACAAGATCCTGGCGCATGGTAGCCGTTTCGACATCGGCAAACCATGTGCCGGCCAGCCATTCAGGAATGCGAATCCAGGTGCTCTTGGAGCCGTCCTTTTCGCCTTCTTTCCAAACGGAACCCGGCAAATATTTGCTTTCTACCGGCGCCACCTTCTCTTTGTGCTCGATTCCACCCTGCACATATTTCTGAGCAAAGGCGCCATTGCCCGAATGTTGCAGGACTCCAAATATCAGCGCGATAACAACAGCGTACAGGACTCGTCTTTGCATCACGACCTTCTCCTCAAGCACATGGGCGCATCAATACTAAACCATCACCCTGAGGCGGCGCATGATAGATCCATTAAGCTTGTCTCTAATGTATACACGAAGCAGGGAAGGCGTCTCACCCTTCCCTGTCGAAATTTTTCGCTCTACTCTTTGGCAGATTATTTATCCGGCTACTAGTCCTTTTGCTTAGCGACGTCTTTGCCGTCTGAAAGCAGGCGCTTGAAGACGGGCATGCCGTCATCTGAAAGCGCAACTTCAGCCGTCAGACCCTCTGAGTTTATCCGACCGGCGGCCCCTTCCGGAACGTAATACTTTTCGATTCCGGTTGTGATTGACGAGAGACCTTCATTGACAATTACTCTCATTGTCGCTTCATCTTCCTTGAGCGACTTGGGCAAAGTCTTGCTTGCCGACACAGGCTGCCAGCATGGCGATTTCTTCTTGAGAGTGAGGTATGCGGTTTCACCAGGTTTGAACGATTTCAGATTGACCTTGCTGTCTATGTCATATGTAATCGCTACATAATCGCCCTTAAGCATGTCTCTGGGATCGTACGTATGGCACTCGAGAGTGACAGTCTTGCCGAAAGCCAGGGTCTGCGCATAAGGGACGCCAAAGGCGAAAAGTGCTCCGATTTGTGCGGCAATTATCAGCGCGAAAATCGTGTTGCGTTTACCATTAAACCCGGGAAACTTTGGCGAAGTTTCCGGTATCGCTATGGCGTCCGCGCGCGGATTCGCGCTCCCTCTTTCGATTTCCAACGGTTTTGTTTCGATCATTTTTTTCATTCCTCGCATGTGTTTTCTAGTTGAGACTCCGCTCGGATCCAGTCCTCATTGAAGCTTTCATTGCTCTGCCGAGTGCTGCAAACGAGCAAATCATCAAGACGAGGCCCACTCCAAACGCAATTCCTGAGCCGAGCATGGCTCCACCGGGCGCTGCTGCAATAAAAGACATTGAGTAAATAGTAAGAGTTGCAACCGGAAGAAATTGGATGAGGCGATTCTCGATCGATGATGTGATGTAAAACAGATAAAACAGATTGGCAAAGAAAAAAGCGCCCATAGTCGCACCCAGTCTGTGTTCGCCGCCAAAACTGAAACAGGAAAAGACTACGCAGGCGATGATCAGTGCGCCGGTCATGAGTGGCCAGCGAGTTTTGCCGGCAGGCGATTTGATCAATGTGGCAAGCAATGCCAGAGTGGCAAGTGCTGCGATTTGAACTCTCTGGATGGAGTCGGCATCAAAATAGCCTCTCGAAGAATACTCCCCGAAAAGCATTAATAATGGAACCAAAACAAACAAAAACGAGACGAGAAGATAGGGCGTCGACATAATTTGCCAGCGCTTGCTGTGCTCATGCCATAGATGCATGATGAAGGAGCCGATCCCGAAAAAGACGAAAAGGTACATGGCTATATTGCTGGGCGTGCGGCAGAGTCCGAATCCGACGGCAAACAAAGAGACTGCCAGGGCAACCTGGCTGCGAGTAATATAGGCGCAATACATGGCGCCCATTGAGCATAAAACTCCAAGCAGGTCGGCAGGATAAGCTTCGCCCCAGGGTCTCAATGCTGCATAAGCGACGACACCGGCACAAAGAATTGCCGAGGCATGTGAGCGAAAGAGAATGATAAAAGGCGCAATGCCCATCGCCCAGAGAAGCAATTCCGGCTGATTGCCGGTGACCTGGAAATGCTGCGAGATAAGAACCGTGGCGCCGCCAAAAAGGACCGACCCGAGAAAAACGAGCGCTTCGGAAAGTATAGTTTTGAGCGGCGACTTGCCTCTTATATGCCATGCGGCGGTGTAGCACGACACCATAAAGGAGACTACCGCTATCCCTTTGATTTGAATGGTTACCCCCGGCCAGTTGCTGGAGATGAAGAGCATGAAGCTGCCGGCGACCAGGCAGGCTCCGGTAATGAGCAAAGCCAGAAGCCCATGCTGCGGTCCGCCTTCCACCGAATACCGAGCCAAAATCTCGTCGCCCTGGGCGCGATTGAGGATATTCTCCTCCTGCCAGCGGGCGATTTCATTTTTCAGGAAGTCGTACCGTGGGCGTGTGATCGGCGTTTGATTATTGGCGGTATTAGTAAGTTGCTGCATATGGAGTCCTTACGGCAGTTTGTGGCGGAATCGTCGATTTCGGCGCGTTGCAAAACTGACGCAAAAAGAGCGCGCGCCGTGGAATTAATCCTTCGACTGGGTATTTCTGTAAGGTACTGCCGTGCGCTTCTTCGAGTCCAGAGTGCCCTTTGAGCCATTATGCTCTAGCGACCATGTAAACGGACTGGGGTAAATCCCAGATGCATCTCAGCGGTCCTACTGAAGGACAGTGAACAATACTTTGATACAGTAGCGGAAGCTCAAAGCAGTATTTCAGGAAAAACGTCCGGTTTTGTCAGAATCTGGCAGATTCGCCGGTATTCCTCAAATGATGAGGCTTTCCTTGATCAATAGAGAATCAAAGCTAAAAGACGAAGCGACTAAGAACGTCGACATTCTCGAGTCAGGAAATGTCGCCGGCGCAATCGATGAGGACGATGACGACGCAGATCTGGGCGGTGCTGATGAAACCCTCCTTCTGGAAAAAGGAAGAAAGCAAAACACCAAAAGCAAAGCGAAGGCAGCTGACGCTCTCACTTTCGTCGTAATAAACAAGCGCTATGAGCTCCTGGGTCTGGCTGGTCAGGGCGGCATGGCCGCAGTCTATAAAGCGCGCGATCTAAGAGACAACAAAGAAGTAGCCGTAAAAGTACTGGACCGCGATCTGGCCAATATGGACAGCGTCCTGGAAAGATTTCAAAAGGAAGTTTCCGCCGCCTCGGCAATGGCCCACGAGAATCTCGCTGCAGTCTATGACTCAGGCGTCACTGAAGATGGGCGCCCGTATATTGTCATGGAATACATGCGCGGGCAAACTCTCACTCAGTTATTGAAAAAGAAAGCAAAACTCTCGCTCAATGAGTTTGCAGAAATCTTTGTCCAGGTGGCGAAAGGTCTCGCCCACGCACACAGGCGAGGCGTCGTGCACAGAGACATTAAGCCGAGCAACATCATGTTGTATACCGACGCAAAAGGAAAGCTGGGTGTAAAACTTTTGGACTTCGGTATCGCCAAATCACTTGCCGATATCGATGAAACTTCTTTGCACCTCACCCATACCGGACAGGTGATCGGCAGCCCTTTCTACATGAGCCCGGAGCAGTGCCGCGCCCTTCCTGTCGACACGAGAAGCGATATCTATTCGCTCGGATGCGTCATGTTCGAAGCCATCACAGGTGGTGTGCCGTTCAAAGGGGAAACAGCGCTGGACACACTCTACAAGCACATTCACGAGCCGGCTCCCAGAGTGCGATCGAATATTCCAAAATTGAAACCGGCAGAAATTCTTGCCTCGACAATTGAAACCACATTGATGAAGGCGCCGGAAGCGCGCTATCACACAGCCAGAGAACTCGGCAAAGACCTGGCCAAACTAACGAACTGGGACGATCTTCCGCCCGATCTTGAATTTGATCCGGAGCCCAGGCGTACAGAGCCTGTTAAAGAAAAGTCGCGCTTCAGCATTGCAGGCATTGCCATTACCACTGCAATCGGACTTTCCATGCTGGTTTGCGGAACAATGATTTCCAATTTTACGCAAGGTCCTTCTGCGCAAACGAACGAACTCTCCACCGCCGGTCACGAGATGAAACTGGGTGAACTGTGGAAGCTCAGCGAAAAGGCTTTCGAAGATCAGCGCTACGACGACGCGATCAAGTATGCGCAGCGCGCGGAGCAGATAACGAGCAAGGCTCCAAACACTCTTCCTCATGCAGTGAGCATGTTGAAGGCGGCAATGGCAATTTACGAGAAAGAAATCACCGAGCCTGAAGTGGATGAAGATCGCCGCTTGAATAATGTCGCGATCACGCAAGGGTTACTGAGGAATTCGCTCGCGATTTTCAAAGACTATCTTAAGAAGAAAAACGCCACCGGGGATCAACAATTTATTGACGCACTCAGCATAGAAGACCCGCCTGATTTGAATCGCTATTACTTTGAAGCAAACGGACAGTTGGCAACACTGCTTGCCGACGACTACCGAGACCAGTCAAACGAAGCAAAGGGGCTTTTCGAAAGAGTGAACCGGTTGTTTGCGTTGCGCTCGGAAAAAACGAATTATCCCGAGCAAGAAGCGAAGCAATATCTGGAATCGCTCAGCAATTTGTATTTTGCGGACAAGGACTTTCTCAACGCGGCAAGAGTGCAGGCCAACATTTCAGAAATCTGGGGCGAAAGGCTGGTTGACAGCAAGGGCAATCCGACAGAGGACGAATCCTTTGCAGGCAACTGGGTTTCGCCGTTCAAGAAATCGGAGTCCAATATGCGCCTGGCTCTCAAGCAAGCAGGAGACTCTGTTTCCGGCACGGTAACCCTGGCAGTAATGCCAACACGGGCGATTTGGAAAGGAACAGTGGCAGGAATCTGCTCCGGCAACACCTCGTCAACCACCTTCCTGCTCACCGGTATTGGTTCTGATAATTCTTCGACTGGAGGCGACGTTGCAGTTGGTAAGTCCTCTGTACAGGGAGAGCTTAGCCTCACCCGCTATAAGAATTACCTGGTGGCCAGGTTGTACAATTATTCGATTACTGGTTCGGCCAATATAGCTCTACCGTATACGGAAGTGCTTGAGATAAAACCGGTTAAGCAGGCAGTGAATAAAAAGTAAGAAGCAATCGGAAACTCTCGATTTTACTAAACAACATTCAAGGGGCTATAAGAATGTCGTCTGAACCCGCTAAGAAATCAAATCCGCTAGAGCAAATTAAAGAATTCGTCGTCATATTCGGGGGCAACTTTATCGTCCTCATACTCCTGCTAGTGGTCGTGAACTACTTCCTTGCGCCTTTCGACATCAAGTCGCATTTGGATTCAGTCAGTAACGAAATCCACCAACTCAGAGACGACGTCGGCATGATTGCCCGTGAAATCAAAGCAATCAAGGCACAGACTGCTCCGGAAAAAGCTGCTAAGTAACTACAAGCGGTGAAATACGCTATCGCCTACTTTATGCCAATCCCCATCATGTGAGTGGGGGTTAGCGATTCGAAGCGAATATTTTTAAAACCGGCTTCCTTGAGCCATTCTTCGCATTGAGCTGGAGAGTAATCGAAGCCGCCCGGTGTTTCGATGAGCATATTCAAACTCATGAGCAGAGCAAACGCATTCTTCTCTCGTTCGTTATCAATCATGGCGTCGTAGACGATGAGGGCGCCGCCCGGATTGAGCGCCTTATAGGCTTTTGCCACCAGCATGCGCTTCTCTTCCAGGTCCCAGTCATGCAGAATGTGTCCCATCACGATAACGTCGGACGGCGGAAGTTCGCCTTTGAAGAAATCTCCGCTTGCAAATTCGAGTCGATCGGACAAACCGTTTTTCTCAACATACTCTTTGAAGATTGGCTCTACTGGCGCCAGATCAAATCCTATTCCAGTGAGGTGCGGATGAGCTTTAGCAACTTGAACGGCAAGGGCACCCTGGGCGGTGCCGACATCGCAAAATGTTTTGTATTTGCCCCATTCGAATGATTGCGCGATCAGCCTGGCATTTCCAAGGCTGATGCCGGTCATTGCTTGAAGAAATACTTTCAGCTTGTCTGAGTCGGAGTACAGCTTTGCGAATAGATCTTGCGTGGACATATCCTTCGCTTCGCTTTGTGGATTGCCTGTGCGTAGCGCTTCTGTCAAATTTCCCCAGGTCGGATAAAGACGCGAATTGGTCATCAGGAGAAAACCGCCGATATAGCTTGGTTTTGCGGCATCGAGAAAGGTTTCTGTTTCAGGCGTGTTGGAATAAATTCCATTTGCTCTGGTCAGAAAACCAAGCGCTACAAGAGCATCGAAGAAATCACGACTGGACCTTTCGTGGAGGTGCAGCTTTTTGGTTAGCGTCGCTGCATCTGCAGGCGACTTAGCCAGCTCGGTAAATAAATCCAGTTCGACGGCCGAAAGCAAGGTTTTCGAGCCCCAGAAAGCCAGACCCGTCTGCATTATCTTGACGGGGGTGATTTCTGCCGTTGCGGTCGCTGTCATTAGCTTGTCTCCTGATTGGTCGAACGATGAGACAGACTAACATCTTGGCTTGCCGTCCGCGGGCATGGATCTGGGGGAGAGGGGCGCTAGAAGTCAATTTTGACAGCTTGTTAGATTTTCTCGACTTGGTCTAACAGAAAATCTTGTTAGGCATTGTCCAGAAAATCTAACAAGCTGCTTAGATCGTAAAAATGACCACCCAGCCTGGATTTTAGAGTTTTGAAAAGCAAAAGGGAGGCATCAATCGCCTCCCTTCAGTAGATGTTTGCAACCGTCCCTACCCGGAGATTTAGAACTCCACTTGATTCGGGCTCGGAGCCTGAGCTTGCGGCTGAGCTTCCACGCCAGGAGGCGTGAATCCGAAGCGGCTAACATCAGGATTGAAGCTAGTCATCGGACGCCTCTGGAATGGGCTCTTCGGATTGGTTGCCGGCGCTTGCTGGTGAGCAGGCTGCGGCTCGGCAGCGGCTTGTTGCGTGTAGCTGGATTGAGCAGCATCGGCAATGGCTTGCGGACTTTCCAGAAGTGCAGAGCGGTTAAGCGCTGGCTGCTGGCGTGCAAAGCTAGGGAATGGCGGCGCACTGCTATCGGCGGCTGGCTGCGGAGCGACAATTGCTGCACTCGTTGCCAATTCCACTTGCGGCTGAGCTTGCTCAACAGGTTGTGGAACGCCCATGAAGTGACCGCACTCAATACAGAATTTACGCTGTCCTGCTTCCTTGCCGCAGGCCGGGCAGATTCTCGCCGATGGCGCGACTGGAGCGGCGGGCTGCGCCGAGGCTGCCGGTTGCATCTGCTGAGCAGGCTCTCCATATGCAGCTTGCTGCGCTGCCGGATCGAATTGTGTCGGTGCCAGTTCTTGCACAAAGGCTTGTGCCTGTCCCATACCGCGAGCGAAGCTCGGTACGGCGCCTTCCGGCATTGCCGGTGCATGCGGTTGAGCTGGTCCTTCCGGTGACACCGGGCCGCCGGGTTCCGTCGGCACGACACTTCCTTCCATCGGAGCGCCACCGCGTCTTGAGACATTGTGCAAGAGGTGGAGTCTGGCGATTTCTTCAATACCGCGCAGGTCGACCATCATCGGTTTGCATTCGCCGAATTCGGCATCACCGGCTGGAGCTAAGAACACAAGTGCGTGTTGCTTTTCCATACGTTTGATCGAATCCGGATCGACGCGAGCTACTACCTGCTGCGAGTGAATTTTGTTCCAAGAATTCGGGAATATACCGAATCCGGTCGCAGCGTAGTGGTCGGCTATACCGGGGACGATAACGGCGTGCTTGCCGATTTCTTCCGAGAAGAATTTGGCTGTCGTTTCGTCAGCGTTGTGCAGGCAAACGCGCACGGCACTGTTGGAGAAGATGGTCTTCAGTTCGGACATGCCCGATTGACTGGAGTCGCCTGTTGCGCCGGATGAATTGGCAATCTGAGATACGTTCTGCAAGATGACCGTCAATCCGCCGTTTGCACCACGGACGATAGCTGACAATCTGCCGGCTATGTCCAGGTTCAAAGTTTGATATTCATCGAAGAACGCGAACAATGGAAGCACGTTCTTGGAACCATATCTGGTGTGCAACGCTTGTTGCAGTGTGTAGACGAAGCATGATGCCAGTGATTCAGCGTCCGGTCCCATCGATGCAGGAGCACCGAAGATGAGTACGGTCGGGCGATGCATGGCGGCATGGATGTCGATGTTTGATTGCTCTGTGACACGCATGACTTGCTTGTTGTTGAACATTCGCAAACGGCCGCGAATGCCCTGAATGTTTTTGTCCCAGTCACTGTCTGTCCGGATGATCGACGACAATTTCTGCGTCAATTCACTGAGTTCGGCAGATTCGACTTCAGGATTTGACTTGAGGCGACGAAGAGATTCAACAATATTGCGACGATTGTTTACCAGTTTCATCAAACCACGCGGGTTGCGCGGCAATTGAGTGAACTCTGACGGTGAGCCATTCTCGTCTTCTGCGGTAACTTGCACTGCACCCCAGTGAAGAATTTGTGCCAGACCGTGAATGTAGCCGTGATCGCGTTCCGCCCAGTGCTGCTCTTCCGGAGGAAGTGAGTTGACGTCCTGGCAAATAGCCGAGGCAAATACGATCGGATCGAGATCCAATGGATTCCAGTGCACGGAATCTTCATCCAACGGGTTGAAGTAGAGAGTGTCGAAGCCGGCATGCTGCGCTTCAGGCAAAACCGAGAATTTGAAGCCTTCACGCTTTTCGTCCAGGTTGGGATCGTTGGCTTTGGCTTCCAGGGCGATGATAACGCAGGGCTTGGCCATAAGCGCTTTCATGATAGAACGCATCAAGGTTGTTTTACCGGAACCGGATGGGGCTACGATGAACATGTTCTTGTTAGGCAGGCGTCCCATCGGAATGGTGATGGGCAAGTGCGTTCTGGCCAGGAAGCCGAACGGGATGACGACTCCGTCGACATCTGTCCAGCTGGAATTGGGATTTTTCTTGCCCAGGCGGCCATGACGGCGCAGGTTGGGCGGGCATACAAATGAACGTTCATAATCGCGCGGAGTCATCAGACCGGACGGAGGATTGAACGTGCGGATGGTCTGCCACGGGAAGAGTCTCTTCTTATGCGCGGCAGCGATAATCAGTGCGAGCAAAACCAGCGTCGGAAGCAAGATAGCGATGGAAGTAGCGTCCAAAAATCCGTGGCTGGATTTGTGAGCCATCGGCAATTGTCCCTTCGATGATGCTCCGGGAACCCCTTCCATTCTCAGGTTCTTTCCTTGAACAGCCATACCGGCTGTAGGCGGCATAGCTACGCCGGGGGCATTGAGATTTGGGCTGCCTGTCGGCAAG
>JBGAVL010000125.1:0-284 GCA_044228145.1 Obscuribacteraceae bacterium (SeqCode) | reverse complement strand
AGATTTGTCTGTGCTTTTGTGCTGGGGTAAGCGGTTATTTTCTTTGTTTTTGACCATCCCGTGGCTTGCGGTGTTGGGGCGCCTGGCCCACGCCCGGGGCATTCAGGTTGGGAGCACCAACAGGCAAGGTGCCTCCCGGTCCCAGCATTTGGGCACCCGGCTGCACAAGTGGGCTGCCCGGCGCACCGCCCATCTGTCCCATAGGCTGCATGCCAGGAACAGCCATACCCTGATTGGGCATAGCCTGCATCGGCATCTGCTGCATGGGCATGGCTTGCGGGGCT
>JBGAVL010000124.1:0-15890 GCA_044228145.1 Obscuribacteraceae bacterium (SeqCode) | reverse complement strand
CGAGCGCTCCATAAAATTGATTTCTCAAGCTTGCGATGCTCTCGATCACGCTCACAAGCAAGGCGTAGTTCACCGCGATCTGAAACCCAGCAATATCGTCCTCACTCAATATGACGAAGAGAAAGACTACGTGAAAGTCGTGGACTTCGGTGTGGCAAAACTTATTGAAGTGGGCAACAACGGAGAAGGTCAAAGACTGACGCAGGCTGGTGAAGTTTGCGGCAGCCCGGTCTATATGAGCCCGGAGCAGTGCATGGGACAAGACCTCGATGCTCGCTCCGATATCTATTCAATGGGCATTGTTCTTTACGAAACATTGACCGGCAAGCTGCCGATCCTGGGCAAAACCATGGTCGATACGATGTCGAAGCATATTTCCGAAGCGCCCGTACCTTTTAACGAAGCCAGACCGGACCTTTATATTCCGGAACGTCTTGAGTGGGTCGTTAACAAAGCGATGGCCAAAGACCCGGCTCAAAGACATCAGACTATGGAAGAGTTCAAACTCGACCTCGATCTGGCTATTCCGCGCCCCGGTCAAAGCAAAGTTCTGCGCACTCAAGAGCAGAAATCCGCGATGGAGAGCCTGCTCGGTTTTGTTAAAGAAGTCCCGGTCTGGACTTGGGCAGCTGCAGTCGCGCTCATGATCGCAGCCGGCGGCATTATTGTCCATGCAGTCACCAAACCGGCTGCCAATCCACCGCAAGCACAGGCTCCCACTCAAGCGCCCACAGCCAGTCCAAGCAAGACGGCGCCCGTGCAAACTTCAACTACTGCTCCTTCTCCCACTAAGCAAGCGACCACTCCTGCAGTTACAAAGACTACCGAGCCGAGTGGAGTGCAGACGCCTCAGGTTGTGACAACACCAAAACAGCCGCCTTCTGCAAAGCCTATCAAGACAGCGGCATCTCGTGAAACTTCAGGTGAAGTGGAAAAACCGCATCGCCGGGCGTACAGCACCACTACGTCAAGCGAGGAGCCGGATAGACCGGTGCGCCGTGCTCATGACTCGCACGATATGTTGAGACGCGCGGAAAGAAAACCGCCGCGCCGTGCTTACAGCAGCTCCAGCAGCTCACGTCCTGCCGCCAGCTCAGGCGGAGATCCCTTTGCGGCGCTGATGAGAGCGCGCAGCGGACGAGAATAGCTATTTGAATTTTGCAAGCGCTTGAGAGAGCTTTTTGACTCTTACGGCATCGACTGCGTTTTCCCAGTGCCCGTCGTATTTGGCTGAAGATCCGACAATCAGCCCGTCGACAAGCGGCGCATACTTGGGAATGTTTTCCGGTGTGATTCCCGAGCCTATGAGCACAGGCAATCCTGCTCCATGCCTGAGTGATTCGACATCCTGAAGAGCCGGCTCCTTGCCGGTTGCCGCTCCGGTTACGATTACTCCGTCAGCTTTGAAAAATGCGGCCGCTTCCGCCGTCTCCAGGAGGCTGACATCGCCAGTGATGGCATGAGCGGAATGTTTCTTTTTGATGTCGGCAAATATTTTTATATGTCCGGCTTTCAAATTGGCCCGACGTCTGACCAATTTAGCGGCGCATGAGTCGTGTATGCCTTCATCTCCGACATGCGCAAAGACAAAGCCTTCCACACGTATGAAATCGAGATTGCATGCCACTGCCACGCCCAGGGCTTCCAAGTTTGCACCGGCCAGTAATTGAACGCCGACCGGCAGTTTTGTCTGCACTTTTATGGCATTGGCGATAACAGTCATCGCTGCGGTTGTCTCAGGCTCTACATAACCAGTCAGATAAGGCACATCATGCATGTTTTCCACCATGATGGCGTCGACTCCGCCTTCCTTATATGTGGTAGCGTCTGCCAGGGCAAAGGAAAAAATTTGCTCCATGCTTCCGGAATATCCTGAAGAACCCGGCAGAGGGTGGACATGCACCACGCCAATTAGTGAGCACTTTTTTCCGAATAACATTTAAGTGGTTTCCTTTTTCGTCGAGAAATTTTAGACCAGATCTTTGATAAGAACCGCTCTCACCGGCGATGCTTCAAGCTCCGTCAGTTTCAATGGCGCAGCCGAAAGGAAATAAATACCTTGATCCGCTTTCGTCAAATCGAGGTTTTCCAGCCAGCTGAATCCGGCTTTGATCATGGCATGATGAACTTCGAGATCTTTGGAATCTATATGGTCGACCGAGGGCGTGTCGAGCCCGGCCATAATGATGCCGCAGGCCTTTAGCGCCTCGATAAGTTCTACAGTAAAGTGCGCGTACTTGCCTTCCCATACGTCAAAACGCGGATGCTTTTGTGTCTTAAACACCACCCGCGGTGGCAAGTCCGAAAAGCCTTCGGCAGCCTTTTCAAAATGTTCTTTTGTAATGCCGTCAGCCAGTGGTGAAACATCAAGCACGGCACAAGGACCTATATAAGGAAGCAAGGGCATGCCGGACGCCATGCCGTCAGTGTCCTCCAGGCGTCCCTGTATGTGGCTGGGGGCATCGGCGTGCGTGCCTACATGCGGGCTCATTGTAAAGGACGTCAAGTTGACCGTGGCGCCGTCCTCCAGCCTCAGCGTCACCTGCCGACTGAAAGGCGTGTCTCCGGGAAAGCATGCAGTGCTTGAAGAAACGGGTTGGGAGATGTCAATTAGCGTGTATGTCATCTGTGCTGAAATTCACTGCCTGATGCGAAGGCCGGCAGCTATTATACAGAGCTCTTGCTCTGGTACTATTGAGGGCTTCTTACCGGTGTCAGTGGTGTCGATGACGGCTACCCAGTCGATGGAACGCAAGCAGATCAATCCGGAGAGCCGAGCGCCCCAGGCACTTGGTTCTTATTCGCATGCCGTGCAGGTGGGCTCGCTTGTGTTCGTGGCCGGACAGGGCTGCCGTGACGCCAAGACTGGCATCGAGGCTGGCATAACACTGGACGCCGACGGCAAGGTAATAGCCTATGACATCGAAGTGCAAACGCGCGGTGTTTTGAAAAATCTTGCTGCCGTTCTTGCTGCAGCCGACCTGTCACTTGCCGATGTGATTGACGCCACCGTGTTTTTGAAATCGATGGAGGACTTCGACAAGTACAATAAAATCTGGGCCGAGCACTTCACGTCCAAGTGCCCTCCGGCGCGCACGACTGTGGCTGTCGCCGATTTGCCCGGACGCAATTTCATCGAGATCAAAGCGATCGCCATGGCGCACGAAAATACAGAAGAGGGGAATTAGCGTGACTACACAAGTGAAGCGCAAGGTCAGACACCTGCATCATTTCATCGGTGGCGATTATGTCGCATCAAAGTCCGGCCAGAGTTTTGACTCCTTCAATCCGGCAACAGGCGAAGTGCACGCCACAGTCGCACTGGGCGGAAAAGACGAGATCGACCAGGCCGTAGCCTGTGCTAAAGACGCATTCGATAATGGTCCTTGGCCGCGCATGTCGATGAAAGAAAGATGTGAGATCTTGCGCCGCATCGGCGATTTGATTCTCTCGCGTAAGGAAGAATTGGCACAGGCCGAAACTCTCGATACCGGCAAACCGATTACTGAAAGTTTGACCGGTGACATTCCTCGCTCAGCTCTCAATTTCCACTTTTTTTCCGATTTTGCCCAGTCTTTGAGCGATGAAGTCTATACTTCAGCACCTGGAGAAAAACATATTGTTTCCAGAGAACCTCTTGGTGTGGTTGGTTTGATTACGCCCTGGAATCTGCCTCTTTATTTGGCTACCTGGAAGATCGCACCGTGTCTGGCGATGGGCAACACGTGTGTTTTGAAACCAGCCGAGTGGACGCCGTACACCGCTTTTCTTCTGGCCGACATCGTTTCTCTGGCCGGGCTGCCCAAGGGTGTTTTGAACATCGTGCACGGACTGGGGGCAGACAGCGCCGGCGAGGCTCTTACCCGTCACCCGGATGTTCGCGCCATTAGCTTTACAGGTGAAACCGGTACAGGCAGAGCGATCATGGGCGCCGCCTCGGCCACGCTCAAAAAGGTTTCATTCGAGTTGGGCGGCAAGGGTGCCACTGTCATATTTGCCGATGCCGATATTGACGAGGCTGTTGAAACGGCAGTGCGGGCTGCATATCGCAATCAAGGACAGATTTGCCTGGCCGGTTCGCGTCTCTTTGTGGAAGAAGGCGTGAAGAAACAGGTTGTAGACAAATTGGTGCAAAGAGTCAAGGCAATTAGAGTCGGCGATCCGACCAAGGATATTACTCAAATGGGCGCGCTTATCAGCAAAGAACATTTGGACAAAGTGGAAAGCTATCTGGAAATCGGCAGCAAAGATGGCAAGCTGATGACAGGCGGTAAGCGCATGAAAGAACTCGGCGAAGGTTATTTCCTGTCGCCTTCCGTATTTTGCGATTTACCCAATGATTCGAAATTGATCAAAGAAGAAATTTTTGGGCCGGTATTGCCGGTGGTGCAGTTTTCCAAAGAAGAGGAAGTGATCAAAATGGTCAACGACTCTCCGTACGGGCTTTCAGCGTCCGTCTTCAGCAAAGATGTTGACCGCTGCTATCGAGTCTCCAATGGCATACGCACCGGACTGGTCTGGGTAAACTGCTGGTTTGCCCGCGATCTGCGCACGCCTTTTGGCGGCATGAAATCATCCGGCATTGGACGCGAAGGTGGTCGCTACAGCCTGGAATTCTTCTCTGAGGCAAAAACCATTTCTTATAAGTACAAGATTTAGTCGTCCAATCTAAAGAAACAGAGGCATTCATGGATTTTGGAATTAAAGGCAAGCGCGCCCTGGTGTGCGCCGCTTCGCGTGGATTGGGTTTTGCTATTGCCAAAGCGCTGGCAGAAGAAGGCGTCGACTTGATCATAAGCGCTCGTGAGCAAGCGAAATTAGAGCAGGCGGCCGATGTTCTGAGCAAATTGTCGACTGGCAAAGTCGAATATATTGCCGGCGATTTGAGCGCGGCGGCGGATCGAAAGAAACTTATCGAGTTTGTTCAATCTAAATTTGGCGCACTGGACATATTGGTCCACAATGTCGGCGGTCCGAAAGCACAACCGGCACAATCGACCAGTTCTTCCGACTGGCAGGAAGCATTCGACAAACTTTTCCTGCCGATTGTGGAGCTTAATCAGACATTCTTGCCTTCTATGAAAGAGAAGAAGTGGGGTCGTATCGTCACTGTCACTTCTCTGTCTGTAATTGAGCCGATAGCCAATCTTGCCTTGTCAAACGGTATTCGCTCGGCGGTCACCGCCATGTTGAAAACTCTTTCGGATGAAGTGGCAGCTGACGGGGTGACCGTTAATTGCCTGGCTCCGGGGTTGATACAGACCGCCCGCACAGACGAACTTATGGAGTCCAGGCGCCAGATGACTGGGCAGTCGAAGGAAGATTACATGGTCGATTACGTTGCTTCCATTCCTGCCAAACGTTTGGGCGACGCCGACGAATTCGGCGCCGTAGCGGCATTTCTTGCCTCCAATCAAGCGCAGTATGTGACCGGTCAAACTATTTGTGTAGATGGCGGCAAACGGCGCTCAGTTCATTAAATCGAGACCCGGGTCGAGCGCTGTAGTATGATTGCAAACCTAAGTAAGTAGAGGTAACGAACGTGAAATTTCTGGTGCTTGGTGCCGGCCGTATGGGATACGCGGCAGTTTACGACCTGATCAGAAGTCCGAAGGTCGAGAAAGTGGTCGTCGCCGACAAGGACGCCAAGTGCGTTAAGAGTGCGGTCGAAAGGCTCAACGATTCCAAGATTGTCCCGGTCGAACTCGACATCACCAAAGAAAGCGATGTGATCGCTCTTATGAAGAGCGTTGATGTTGCCATCAGCTGCGTTCCTTACGACAACAATTATGAGCTGGCCAAGGCAGCCCTCGAAGCAAAGACGCACTTTGTGGACCTGGGCGGCAATGAATCAGTGGTGGAGAAAACGTTTCTCCTCAATGACCTGGCCAAAGAACGCAAAATTACCATCATGCCTGATTTGGGTTTGGCACCGGGTTTGGTATCAATTCTGGCTGTTGCCGCCGCCGACAGTCTTGATGAATTGTACGAGATTCGTATACGCGTGGGTGGGCTGCCGGTGGAAAGCGAGAATTTCCTCGGCTACAGCCACGTCTTTGCACTGGAAGGCTTGATCAATGAATACGCTGAAGATGTGACCTTAATTCGTGACGGACGCTTGATGCAGGTTCCGCCGCTCAGCGAAATCGAGACCTTGGATTTCCCCAAACCTTTTGGTGAGATGGAAGCATTCACGACCTCCGGTGGCATTTCGACCCTGCCCAAGACCTATGAAGGCAAGGTTCAACACCTCGACTACAAGTCCATTCGCTACAAAGGTCATTGCCAGCAGATGTCTCTTCTGCAAGAACTCGGCTTGATGGGCAAAGACCAGGTGAAGCTCAAAGGCGGCAAAGTTATCCCCCGCGATCTTTTGATTTACCTTTTGGACCAGAAGCTGGCAAAAGACGAGCCCGATGTGGTTCTTCTTCGTGTGACAGTGACAGGGGTCAAGGATAAGGAGCCCAGACAGCTGGTCTGGGAAGGCATAGAGTTTTCCGATCAAGCAGAGCGACTGTCGGCAATGATGCGCATGACGGCGTTTCCCGCCTCGATTATTGCCCAGATGATCGCCCGCGGTGACATCAAAGAACGCGGCGTTTTGCGCCAGGAAATGAGCGTTCCGGTCAAGCTTTTCCTTGCCGAAATGGAATCGCGTGGGCTGCGTCTGACAATGACGGACAGAGCCCCTGTTGCCAGCGAATAAGCAGAAGTCAGACCCATAATTTTGCTTCTGCTCGAATCTGTAGACGCCAGCCTGTCAGCGTTTCCATTTTTGCCGGTCGAATTCAGATTAAATGTCCACGTTTAATGTCCAGGCTCAGGGTGCGGTCGGCTAGATACCAGAGTTGCGGACCTTCTGATATCCATCCCATGCCGGCCGCCCCGGAGGAAACTTAATGACCTTACTAGAGTCCGCTCGCGGCACGACCACCTCTGTGCCCGAGCAGTTCGAAGACCAGCGTGTCAACGATGGACAATTTGCTATTGCCAGTGTTTCGGATGCCTGGGCTCCTCGCATCGAAAACACCAACGGTGGAAACCAGCAAGTTACGCCTGAGACGGCTTTTCTGCCATTCACCAGATTCGCGATGGCAGAAAACATAGAGTTCAACCCGCGTCGCACGCTGGGTCTTGCCCATTCCTGGGGTTATACTCGTCAGGATTCGGAATTGAATCCCGGCGGCGGACGCTGCCACGCATCATCCGACTCGATGACCTGCGGCTCGGATAAGGGCGCGACCAGATATAGAGGAACGCATTCAGACGCTCCTCAACTGTATGGCAATCGGGCACAGGTTAATGGAAATCCTATTACTACTCAGTATTTTGCTCCCACCGAGCAGGCAGTAAAGTCGCCGGAAAACTACAGATACCTGAATAACTCGGATAATTCTCTGGCAGTTCAACCAGTAAACTACACAACTGAGAATAAAGACGTTGCCTCCGTACTTCCTCCAAGAGACAAAGGATTAGAGAATCTCGAAAGAGGTCTCGAAAAGCTGCTTCCAATCTCATGGCGTGATAACTCACTGGATGCCTTTGTCGAAGCAGTAGAAAACGACAAGCCGATGGTTGTTGTTTTTGGTGACGACTCATCGCCTTTGTTTAATAGACAAATTCAGGAAATGAAGGCGGACAAGGACAGCTTGATGTCGAGACTTTCCAGTCGGGCCGTTTTTGTTGTCGGCAAACCTTCAGAAGATGAATATGCACGCCGCATGGCCAGCCATTTGAAATTGACTGATTATCCGACAATATCCGTAATTGCTCCGCGCACCGATCAGCTTACTGAAACCTATCGCATGGAAGGCTACTTCCAAGTGTCGGACGTGTACAAGGATCTCGACTTAGCTTTGCCTAAAACCAAGAAGCAGCAAAAACCTGAACTTCTCGCGTAGTATTTTACCTCTGTGAAAGATTCTGTAGAGTAGACGCCAACTGTGTCTCTCGGGTGATACATGGCGTCGGCCTGGCAATGCTCAGTAGGGCGATGCACGGCATCGTTCTTTGTACGATTTGCCAATTGTCAATTATTGAAATCCATAACGCTTTGGTACACCATAATCTCTCACGCCTGCCTGGCTGAGCGGCTCTAGAACTCAGCGTCCATTCTGTTGGACGATCTAGCTACTCTTTTGGTTAATCGCCGGGGCATTGCGCACTGATTTGGGAGAAAGTGAATGCCAGTCGACAGTAAAACAGAACTTACGCAATACGTTTCCGATTCGCGCCAGGGTTATGAAGCCGATCTGAAAACATTGGTCGACCTGGCCGGTGTTTCCATGGATCCGGAGCGAAAGCCGGAGATTTTACGCACCGCAGACAGTGCGGTCGCATTGATTAAGCGCATGGGTGGCGAGGCTGAAATAGTTCAGACGAAAGGAAACCCCGTGGTTATGGGCGGTTTTGTAAGCGATAAGAGTGCGCCGACTGTTCTTGTATACAATCATCTCGATGTGCAACCTGCCGATGCAGATGAGTGGAAGTCGCAACCATTTTCCATGTCTGTTGACGGTGATACATACCGCGGGCGCGGCTCGACTGACGATAAAGGACCGGCTCTGGCTGTGCTCTATGCCGCAGCCTATGCGCACAAAAACAAGATTGCCGTCAATGTGAAATTCGTTTGGGAGCTGGAAGAAGAAATCGGCAGTCCCAATTTTGAGGAGTTTTTGAAACAAAACAAAGAAAAGCTCGCCTGCGATTCAGTGGTTATCTCTGACACTATCTGGGTTTCGCGCGAGCGCCCTGCGATTCCATATGGATTGCGTGGACTGCAAGGCGTTTTGCTGAAATTAAAAACAGGCAATAAGGATGTGCATTCAGGATTGACCGGCGGGCTGGCCAGAAATCCAATTGGTGAATTGTGCCAATTGATCGACCAGTGCTATGACGCCAAAACTGGCAAGGTCAATATTCCCGGCTTTTATGACGGGGCCCGGGAGCCCAGTGATGAGGAAGCAAGTCAGTTTGTCAAATCCGGTTTTTCAATTGATGGTTTCAAAAAAGCGCATGAATTGATTTCCCTTCGCACCGACGATGCTAAAGATGGTTCGCTCAGAATTTGGGCCAGGCCGACCTTCGAAGTGCATGGAATAGCCGGCGGTTATCAGGGACCGGGCGTGAAGACTATTGTTCCGCACCAGGCAGAAGCAAAAATCAGCATGCGTCTTGTGCCCGATCAAGATCCTGAAAAAGTTTTCCAGGCATTCTCCAAATTCATCAAAGAGAAAGCGCCTGATGTGGTTATCGAGAAAGAAGGTAGCTTGAAACCGTTCCTCGGCGAGTTTAAAGGACCATTTGCCGACGCTGCTGTCGGAGCCATGAAAGATGCCTTTGGTGTGGAACCGGCCTTTACCCGTGAAGGCGGCTCCATTGGCGCTGTTGTGAGCATGAAGGAAGTGCTCGGCAAACCGATTGTTTTCCTCGGTCTGTCCCTTCCCGAGCATGGCTACCACGCTGTAAACGAAAACTTCGACTGGCAGCAAGCTTCAGGTGGTATCAAAATGTTTGTCGCTTACTTCGAGCGGCTGGCGAAGATCAAGTAAGGACAGGTCTGATTTAGATTTGGGCTGCATTTTCACTGCCTCAAATACTCTCGCCATTTTTTCAGTTCACTCAACGTTCACCGAAGGCTTTTAGGCTAGAGAGTGTAGAGCTGAAGGTTTGAACATGAGTGAGCAATTACGGAAAACCGGCACCGTACTGGTTATCGGTGCCACAGGGTATGTAGGCAGTCGCCTGGTGCCGATGCTCCTGGCTGAGGGGGTCAAGGTTCGTGCTGCCGGGCGCTCGCTTGAAAAACTGGCGACGCGCGCATGGGCCGCCGACCCCAATGTCGAGCTGCGCCAACTGGATCTGAAAGACCTGGAGTCAACCAGGCGAGCTGTGGATGGATGCGATGTCGTCTATTACCTGATGCATTCGATGAATCCAGAGAGCAAAGATTTTGCTCAAGCCGACAAAGTGGCGGCGGGCAATATGGTGAAGGTCGGAGAAGAGAACGGACTTGGCCAGCTCATCTACCTGGGCGGATTGGGTGAAGACGACTCCAACCTCTCCAGACATTTGCGGTCGCGCGCCGAGGTCGCAGAGATTTTAAGGGGGGCAAAATTTCCGGTAACTGTCTTTCGTGCGGCAATGATAATTGGCTCCGGCAGTGCATCTTTCGAGATTCTCAGATATCTGACCGATCGCTTGCCGTTTATGGTGACGCCCCGTTGGGTGAGTACCACGTCGCAGCCGATAGCAATACGCAACGTTCTGAACTACTTGCTTGGAGCACTGGGCCGGCGCGAAACGTTCGATCGAACCTTTGATATTGGCGGACCGGAAGTGCTCACCTATCGCAGGCTTATGGAAACCTACGCTCGCGAAGCCGGACTGCCCGTTCCCGTCATCGTTCCGGTGCCTGTCTTCACTCCGCGTCTGAGTTCTTACTGGATAAACTTCGTCACTCCTGTTCCTGCATACATCGCCCGCCCACTGACGGAAGGTCTGAGAAACCCGGCTGTATGCAAAGAATCGAAAATCACGGAGATTATTCCGCAAGATCTTTTGACCTGTGCGGCCGCTGTAAAAATTGCTATCGACCGAATTCAACATCACAAAGTTGAGAGCCATTGGACTGACGCCGGGCGCATGCCGCCTGTCGAATGGTTCAGCTCGAGCGATCCGCAATGGGCTGGAGGAGCGGTTTTCTCCGATGCGCGTAGGGTGACGATCGAAGGAAATGCCGCCGATGCATGGAATGCGGTCGCCCGAATCGGTGGTACGACAGGGTGGTATTATGCCAACTGGTTGTGGCATCTGCGTGGTGTGGTCGATTTCTTGTCGGGCGGCATAGGACTTCGCCGCGGCAGACGGCATCCCGACGAATTGCGCACTGGCGATGCTGTGGATTTCTGGCGCGTGAAGTCGGCAGAGTGTGAAAAGCGCTTGTTGCTTATTGCAGAAATGAGATTGCCAGGGCAGGCGGCCCTCGAGTTTCAAATCAAGCAAATCAGCGAAACGAAAACGGAGATACTGCAAATCGCTCGCTTTCTGCCATCCGGGCTATTGGGGTTGGCATACTGGTTTGCGGTTTCACCTTTCCACGAATTCGTTTTCACTGGAATGCTGAGTGGAGTTGCGAAGGCATCACGGTGCAAGGTCATAGAAAAAACCGGTAAGTCGTGTCTGCCGAAACTAGCTATGAAGTTGAAAACAGTGCAGTAGGGAGAAGTATCATGCGAATCCAACCTCTTTTGCTACTGGCCGCCGCCGGCGCGGCCGGATTAGGGCTAGTAATCGGTTCAGATGCTCTTGCCAAATACGAAGAACCTGATTATTCACTCGATAGCGATACGCAGCTATCCGAGTATCATCGCAGCTGAGGTTGAAGTAGCGGGGCGGGGTGAATCTTCAGCAAACAATGCATTTAAAATTCTGGCAGGGTACATTTTCGGCAAGAACGCATCAAAGACAAAAATCGCAATGACCGTGCCGGTCACTGAAAAACTGACTTCTGAAAAAATTGCCATGACTGTGCCTGTGACGACAGCCGTGGACAAAAAGAATATGGCGATGCGTTTTTACATGCCCTCAAAATACAGCCTGGACACACTGCCCGAGCCAATTGATAAAAGAATCAAGCTGCATAAATTACCGCCTCGGAAATTCGCCGTAATAAGATTTTCCGGTTTTTCCAGCGATGAGAATTGTCGTAAGCATGAAGAACAGCTGAATAACTGGTTGAAGAATAAGAACCTGGAAACTTCCGGTGACGCTTTGCGTGCATTCTATAATCCGCCCTGGACTCTGCCATTCATGCGGCGCAACGAAATTTGGGTTCCTCTATGACCCTGAGCGAGCAAGAACTCTTCCTTTCAAAGACGACAGTCCACCGTCAATCTTGATCTCCACACCTGTCACCCAGCTGCTATTGTCGCTGAGTAGCCATTCCACCGCCGGAGCGACATCATCTGGGGTACCGATGCGTCCAAGAGGATGCATCTGAGTTGAGGCTTCCAGTTGTGCCTGATTGCTCGTTATGCCTTTCGTCAAGTTAGTATCCATGAGACCAGGCGAGATACAATTTACGCGAATGTTGTGGCGTGCATAAGTAGCAGCGGCTGTGCGCGACAATGATGTGACACCTCCTTTTGCTGCAGCAATTGCTTCGTGGTTGGGCATACCCGTGAAAGCAGCAGCCGACGAAACCAGAACGATGGAGCCTCCGTTTGCCATCATCGCTTTGGCGCCATACTTGACGCAAGCAAATGCAGAACTTAGATTGGTCTGAATTACTTTGATCCAGTCTTCTTCAGTTGTCGTGTGAGCGGGCTTGAGATGGAGCGAGCCGACTGCATTCACCAGTCCGTCTAACCTTCCGAATTCAATCACTGCTTGCTCGAAACAAGAAGCCATACTGGCGAAATCGCTGGCATCGCAGGCGATTCCGATTGTCTCTAGCTGATCGGCCAATTCGTTAATGGCTTGTTTATTCCTTCCTGCACAGACGACTTTGTAGCCACCGCCCGCGAGCAATCGACAGATAGCGCTTCCCAAACCGCCATTGGCGCCAAATACCAGTACTACTTTTGGCGAACTATTCATTGTTTCAATCTCTCTTGCTACCTACTTCATCACAGTAGATCAACAGAGTGAACGTCGATTGAACGAGCGCCTATTCCGAACCGGTTTGAACTCATTTTTGTGGGTTGTTCTGAGCTAGCGCTGCATCTGCTTTACCATTCTTGAATGAGTGTGCTCCGCCAAGCAGTGGGTCTGATTACCTGGTTGCCTTTGTAGTACATAGACCAGAATGCGCGTTTTCACACTTTCTTAAACACTAAACCCGCTCTCATCCGTATTTTCCGTATTCTCAAAATCCGCAGCCAGGCGGATGATGCACGCGGGAGAAACCACTTACCATGCTGAAGAAAATAAATGCGGAAGCCTTTCGCTGGTTCATTGTGTGCTGGACACTGTATACAGTTTCGAAAATAGCCGATTACTGGGCGCGCGCTGAACGCTGGACAGGGTCTCCTAGTGAGAAGGTTCCGGAGTTGTTCTTTCTTGCGGTCGCGATTGTGCTGCTTGGTTGGCGGTTTGTATTTCCTGCAAAGGCTAAGAAAACGGCAACTGATCCGAATCCGTTCACGAAAGATCGGTTTCCTTTTGCCAGGTACTTTTCGCGTCTAGCATCGGCTCTCAGCACAATGGCCTTGGTGCTGTTAATTGCCTTCTTTTGCCGGGATGGATTAGACAATGCTTTACTGCCCATAGCAATCTTGGCGGATCACACGGGCCAATACGAGTTGGCGGAACAGGTGTTCAAGTACCGCTATTGCCGTGAAGATAATCGTGTTCCATTTTCGGCATGGAAGTCATCATTTTCCAGGCTTGAGGACTGGGAGGGCCGACTCTCTCGAAACAATGCTGTTGCTGCGGTTTTTGGAGCGGACAGTCAGGAGATGGCAAACAGACTTTTTCACTGTGCACGAAATCGATATATGAAAACCGAAGACAATTCTGACGGTATGTTGCTTTGGTATCACAATGCCTTAAAACTCTATCGGAAGAATCACATGGCCGATGGTGAAGTAAAAGCGATAAGCGATATCGTATGGGTGAAGGATGAGCGTAATGAGCTTTTGCAGTGCCGTCCCTATTTTGAACGAGTGCAAAAGATTCTTCCTTCCTGCACAAAGAGTTCATTATTTTGGACCCTGCCTGTGCTAAGTTCTTATGCTGACAAAATAGGACTTAAGGAGTTTATAAAAGCCTTACAGTCTAGAGATGCTGAGCTGTCGAAATGCCAAAGAAGTTGGGAGTTTCCTGATCTCCCATTGTCTTTTGCTTTCGCGCTTGCACTTTGTGTCTGTACTGAACTTGGAGCTACCCTCTTTCGGCGCTTAATTTCAATTCTCAAATATCGCAAGCTTCAGGAGAAGTTCAACACTGTCGATACAATTGAACTCAAGCTTCCAATCCTTTCACAGATGATCGATCTAGATCTTCAGCTCGGGAATCTCAAACTGGCGGACTCAAACAGTCTACATCTGCTGAAACTCGCTGGAGATGATCGGTTGCAAGTGCCGCAGCTGAATTCTACTCAGAAGACATTCTGGACAAAATCAGTCATTATTGATCATTTGACAGCGTCTGGTTTCATTGTGCTTTTCTTGTTCTCGATCTACTTCTAAAGGGAATTTCAATTCTTCGAATGTCACAGCTGTCCAGATCAGCGCGGTCTAAAGTTGTCTAAGATGTCTGGTTTGGTTACCCAGTTTTTTTCCGGGTCTTGAACCTTCTCCGGTTCTAAAACCAGTGCCGCCGTCTTCAAAATGTTTGCGACTTGTGTATCTTGTGTTTGACCGGGTTTTCGGACAATTTCTTCGGGGGTGACATCTTCGATGTCAGTCAGGTCCATTATTTTCACCATTCTCTTTGCGGCGAATACACCAAGACTGTCACCTGCAAATCCTTTCTTTGTTTGATCGGAGACGTATTTGACCAGCTCGAACTTTTCCAGGCTGCCGTTTTTATCCGAATCAATTTCTTTTGACCTGTCGGCGACGCTTGTAATTACCAAGTCGCCCAGCACGCCTTGCTCAATCAGTTTTGCTTCGAATGCTGCTCGTTGCTGACCGTTTAATAGCAATTGATTGAACTGATCGTCGCGAGACAGCGTCAGACTCGACTCACCACGATCGATTGTTGCCATTGCGCGTTCTGCCGCGTTTTCTGCTGCTTGGTTGATTGCGCGATCCATTTTTGATTCCTCTGTTTTAAGATCGGGAGAATTTATAAACGTCGGGCGGAGGGAATCCGCCCGGCGTCCACTTTCCTTGCACACACTTTTCAAATTCTTATGATCTGTTACTGGGTTTAATTTGGCTGATGACTCGACCCAATTGACGCCCGGCTATCCGCTTGTGACGAAATCCTATCTGCCCGAGCTGACCAATCCATGACTGAAGTTTGTGCGAACTATAGAGGGCGCACTAATTTACTCGAGCAGCTGCGGAACTGTCTATCTTTTCTTGAATCTATAGCCGACGCGCGGAAGGGTTTCTATATATGAGTCGTCTTCATTTGATGATGCGTCGATGATTTTGCGTATGCGCTTGATTGCAGCGCGCAATCCATCAATAGATGCTTCACTGTCTGCGTGCCAGACGCGTTGGAGCAGGGCATCAGGACTGAACGGTCGATCTGGATTACGCATGAAGAATTCCAGCAAGGAAAAATCCTTGGGTTGCAGGCGGGCATCCTTGCCGCCTTTGGTCAGGCGGTGATTGGAAGAATCCAGTTCTAAATCGCCGGATGTGAATATTTCGGCGGTAATGGCTTCCGGACGGCGCAGCAACGCTCGGATTCGTGCGGACAATTCTTTGGTGTTGAACGGCTTGGTCAAGTAATCGTCGGCGCCGGAGTCCAGTCCGATTTCTTTTTCGGAAATTTCATCGCGTCCGGTGAGAAAGATCACAGGCGTCTTGCCGCCGTTTTTCCGGAACTCCCTGAGGACATCAACGCCTTCCATGGCGGGCAGGTTCCAATCAAGAATGATAACGTCGTATTTGGTCAAAAGCATGTAGTCCAAGCCGACTTTGCCGTCGTGGGCGCATTCCACTACGTGGCTTTCCGCCTCCAGGCGCGCAGCGATCATAGTGGCGAGGTCGACATCGTCTTCAATTAGTAGGATCTTGGCCATTTAGTCTCGGTTAAAGGCAATCGACTGTGACTATACTTGATCGTGCCGTCGAATTGAACCCTGCGAACTCTGATGCCAATGTAATTTGGTGGTTGAATTCAATGCATTGATTGACGTCCTCTCCGCCCTGAAGGGCGGGAGATTCCTGGGCTCAAGCGGCATTCCGCCCGATATCTCCACAGGCTAT
>JBGAVL010000123.1:0-15918 GCA_044228145.1 Obscuribacteraceae bacterium (SeqCode) | reverse complement strand
ACAAATTAGCGGACGACATCACAAGCAACTTCCGCGACCTCGTACAGGTAAAAATTGCTCGCGTGCGGGTCTAATTTTAAACAAAAGATTAAGACAACTTTCCGAAAGCTGCATCAAAAGCCAGCCTCCAGCATCAGAACGGCAGCTGCTGCAGTTCGGAGCAAACGGTAAAGTTGAACCGCTTGGCCAGAAATTGCCTGGGCCGGTTTGTGCCCGTCTTATCAAAACCCGCTTCATAAGCCGGTTTTCTTCATACAACTTAAATCACTCTGGACTGCTGACTTCACCCGAACAGCAGCAAAAAGTCACGACCTGCATCATATTAACAAAAACTAATAATTGCCGAAAAGCGGCATGTAAAGCACATCTTCAAACACCATGTTTTTGCTTCAAAAAATCGACTTATCAAGGAGCGCTTATTTGGTGCCTGTCGGGAAAAGGCAGCGAAATGTTGTAGGGGGAACAATTTCCGTGCAAATCAGACTTTATACTGTAGAATGCGAAATCGCATTTGTCATAAATCCAAACGGAGGAAGACTCGCACCACACAACAACGCCCAACTCCCAGAAAGGAAGTAGTCCAACACTGGTGTTAAGTAAGCGTTTCGTGTACCCCACAGAGCTCTCGCTCTGGACACAACGGATTCCACTACGGTTGCTCGAGACACCAACGGGCACACAAGGGGGTAAGAAACATGTTCGGACCACATCTCATTCTCGAAGCGTACGGTTGCCCTAAAGAACTCCTCGGAGATCTTGGATTGGTAAGCGAAGCGCTGGACGCATACCCGGCACAGCTAGATATGACTAAGATAATGCCGCCTTATGTGTTCAGATACACCGGAACAGTACCGGATGATTGGGGCGTTAGCGGCGTAGTGTTGATTGCGGAGTCGCATATCTCCATTCACACTTTCCCGGACAAAGGATTTGTCACGCTAGACATTTTCTCCTGCCGGGAATTCGATGTCGATCAAGCCATCGAGTACTTCAAGAGCGTATTCAAACCGGAAAGCGTTGAGAAACAAGTTCTCCAACGCGGACGGGAATTCCCGCGCAGCCTGGCGAGAGCCGGCAGCATCGTGGAAAGCGAACGCGAAAGAATGGCGGCGACAGTCTAGGAATTAGTAGTGGCGCATTTTCGGCGCCAATTCCGAAAGCTAATGCAATCGAATGTCGGAAAGCATAAGCAATCGAAATTCCAAAAACTGCGTCATCAACTAAAAATCGCAAACACCACAGGCACCACCTGTGGTGTTTGTCTTTAGCGCGTCTTTTTGCCAGCGAAAAATCATGCTTGAATGGGTTTTACACCTGAGAGTTCCGATAATCGGCCCGGGGCGAAAATTGGCACCTGCGTCTTCAACCGCAGATATCGAGATCTGGAGAAAATTTGCTCTTCAAAAATCCCTCAAATGGGGGATCACAGATTCGTCCCAAAATGCGTTCCTATGCAAATTATATAGTGTGGGTAATAATAGAAAACAGGTACGCGGGCTTCTCCGGCGTGCCTGGATGTGCGACCCAAGTGACTTCTAGGAATCTCTTTCATGGTATCCGCTGCCCCTGATCAAAAAACCATTCATTTTCCCGTCGACCGTTCTCTCGGCGAGCTATACACCCTTTCCGACAACGGAGCCACCAGCTTCATAGGTGAAGCGATGGGGGCTGTAAAAGTGCCCGCAGGAGCCAAGCTGGCTCTTTATTTTAGTTTTGACGAATTGCTCGGTTGCCAGCCTCTGACCCGTGTTCAGTGCGACGCTTTGCACTCCGTCTCCTTCCTCGGAGCCGAAATTACCGACGAAGACCTCGAGCACGTAGGGCGCTTGACCTACCTCAGACAATTGGACATCAGCTGCACCGAAATCGGCGATATGGGCCTGCATTTTCTGGAAGGGCTGACAAAATTGAGAAAGATCAATCTTTCGTCGACTAAGATCACCAATATCTCCGCCCCTCTTTTCTCCTGGTATACCAACTTGCAGGAGCTTCAGCTGGACGACACGGAAATAAGTGACGGGGCCCTCGAGTATCTAGGGCGCCTGCATTCGCTGGAAACGCTTTCTCTGTCATTCACTCGCATAACCGACAAAGGGCTGTCCAGCCTCAAGACACTGAAGAATCTGCGCGTCCTCAGACTCAATTGTACGAAAGTAACAGACGCCGGAGTCACGCAGCTTTGCCGCATGTCCACCTTGAAGGAGCTGTGGTTGCGCAGCACGCTGGTAACATACCCAGGCATGGTCGAGCTGACCAAGTGGCTGCCGGAGTGCGAGATTATCCGCTAAGTTTTTGTAGGGGCGATGCCATGCATCGCCCGGCCGAAGCACGGCATCAGGCGGGCGACGCACGGCGTCGCCCCTACAAGACAGCCGGGACTGTGCACTACAGGTGGTGCCCGCTACTCGCGCCCGACAATGCGGCAGAATAGCTCCGTATCGACATTGCCGCCGCTAACCACGCAGATAATACGCTTGTTCTTGAATTTGTCCTTGTGGACTACTGCCGCACCCAAAGCCAGTCCGCCGGTCGGCTCTGATTTCAGGTTTGCCAACCGAAATAGAGAGCGCACGGCGTTTTCTATAGCTTCTTCACTGACTTCCAAAATTTCCTTTATGCCGTTTTGCAAAATTGCCCAGTTGCGCTGTCCGAGACTGATAGTGCGCGCGCCATCAGCGATGGTCTGGGGCTCGCCTTCATTGACAATTATCTTTCCTGCATCCAGAGAGCGTTTTCCATCATTTGCAAGAAGCGGTTCAGCACCATATACCTCCATCGGGCAGCCGGCCTGCATGAGTCCGCAAATTACACCGGCACTCAATCCGCCACCACCGACAGGGACAATTACCGCATCAAAATCACAGGCTCTCTCCGCTAATTCCGCACCCAATGTAGAGTTGCCCGCAATAACGTCGTCATGATCGTAAGCACTGACAACTTGCGCATCTGGATATTGTGAAGCCAACTCAGCAACACGCTGCGCGCGGCTCACCTTCTGGGTTTCAACCAATTCGACTTTACCTCCGAAGCGACGCACAGCGTCTACTTTGACCGCTGCCGAATTATCGGGCATTACGATGATTGCTTCTTTGTTCATCAGCGAAGCAGCATAAGCTAGAGCTTGCCCAAAATTGCCTGAAGATGCGGCAATCAGACGCGACGCCGGTGAACGCAATGCAGCCGAATAGGCGGCGCGAAACTTGAAACTGCCGGTGTATTGGAACGTCTCACTGGCGATCAGCACTTCAGCCCCAACCAATTCATCGACACGCGGACTGCGAATCAAAGTGGTGGGGCGAATTGCGTTTCTGACTGCGGTCAGATGATCTAGTGATTGATCAAGTGACTTCATCGCCAGAGTCTCGTAGCCAAAGGTTCAATCCGCTATTGCGGAATTGCGTCCGGCGTCGAAGCAGTAGATTGAACTTGTACTTGCGGGCGAACTACTGGCTGAATCATCGTCGCTTGCGATTTTCCGGCAAACACGTTCAACTTGCCTAGCGCTTTGGTGAAACCGCCTGAGATGCCCGCCAACTTGCTTTGACCTTTGGCTTTGGCAGGTGCTTTGGCATTGAATGCTTGCAGCTGGTTGTTCTTCGCTGCCGGGATAGCAGCCGGAGCGACAGCTACAGGAGTTTTCACTGCCTGGTCAGCAGGAGAAGTTGCTACTTCCTCATTCCATTCAGCATCTTTGGCGTTGTCTTTGGCCACTTCAGGTGCCTGGTCGGCCGGATTTTTGCCAGCTTTTCTTTCTGCAATTGCCTTGGCGATTGCTTGTTGCTTTGCCTTTTCCTGATCGTTTTCTTTCTTGCCCCAGAGTTTAGGCAGTCCGGCTACTTTGGTTCCTGCAGCACCAGCGCCGCCTTTAACCTTTTCGCCTGTAGCCTTGAATCCGCTTCCGATAACGCTTACACCCTTCATGATGTAACCGCCCGAAGCTTTGGCGCCGCTGGCAATGCCGCTGCCGACTTTCTTAGTGCCGCTTACTATTCCGCCGCCAACAGCTTTGGAGCCTTCAGCAATTTTCGACCCGGCCGCTTTGGTGCCGCCGACAATACCAGAGCCGGCATTCTTCACGGAAGCAATGGACTTGGCTGCGATTCCGTCGCCCTTGGGCTCGTCGGATTCGGCAATTTGCTCTTGTTTGGGTTGCTTAGGTTGCTTTGCTTCCTTAGGTCCACCGCCAAACAAGCCAAACTTCTTACCCTGGGCCGGCTTCTGATCGGAAGCAATGGGCATTGATATATAGGTTGTATGTGTCGATTCGACCGTTTCATGCTGAGCCGGTCGAACTGCAGCTTTAGGTTTCTTGCTGGGAGGCGCCTGTACCGCGGCGTACGGGTCCAACATAGACTTGGAACCAGCGTTGGCGGCTACCGTTGAACTGACGAACAGCGCAGTCAAAAGCAGCGACGAATAACGTTTAGAACTCATTGACAATTCCTCTTCTCACCGTATTGGTGTTGAAACCAACCGTCTTTATAGCACACTGCCTACGGAAGCCATGAGCCGCCTAATGGCGCAGGAAGCACAATCTGTGGCAATTACAAGAGGAAGCTAAATGCAGTTAATACTACTCATGGTCGGTTCAAATGTTTATAATCTGAGCAGGCAAGGGTGCTGTATACTCAGCCAGTAGCAAGTCTTTCAGGATTATAGTCAGGTACAAAGATGGATACACCGCACGGAACGTCACCAATCATTCTGATCTCCATAATGGCAATCTGGGTCTTTCTTTCACTGTTTATGGGCGGCAAGAAAGCCTATTTCGACAGCTGGGACAGTGTTCCTGAAGAAGAGCCAGAAAAACACGCCTGAAGCTGCACAGGTCAGAAACCAGGCGCCCTTATGGGGCGTCTTTTTCATGTCTGGAAATCATGTCTGGAAATCATGTCTGGAAATCATGCCTGGAGAAGCCTTCCGCCAGGGTGACCATCGTGTCTCAAGCGTCAGATTCAGGCTTTAACGTGCTTCTTGGGCATTTTGACGATTTCAACCGAGCAGGGCGCCTGCGAAACCACCGCCTCAGAGACGCTTCCCAGAAGCAGGCGGGTAATTCCGGTGCGCCCGTGTGAACCAACCACGATCAAATCCGCCGGCCATTCCTTAGCCGCCTCCAGGATGGTATCGGTTACATATCCTTCCCGCACCTCAGCCAACACGCTCTCCCTGCCAAAGGCAGCGGTGAGCCTCTTCACACGTTCGTTGACCAGCGTCTTGGCCGCTTCGACCAATTCTCTTTGTGCTTCGACCGCCACCGGCATGTAATTGGTGTGCCAACCAGCATATTCAGGGTGAAAGGGCTCCACGACACTGAGCAGCTTGAATTTCGAGCCTTCCGGCCAGGTGCGCTCCGTGACGGATTCCACCGCGGCAGCGGAAAATGTCGAATCATCAATAGCCACCAGGATATTCATGGAACACCTCTTTCCCGTATCGGCGACAGTTGCGGATCTTTGTGCTTGCCCCGATACGCTGCAGCGAAGACCCTTCATGTTCTTCTAAGGGGATATCAGAGTTACCTTTCACCCTGCTGACGCGGGCGAACCCTAATAGTGCCCGAGATGCCTGAAATTGCCTGAACTGGATGCCTCTAACACCATCTTCCCATCACGGCGAAAAACACGGCATACAAAATCGATGTTCCTATATAAGGATTTCCCAAGTCACCGAGTTTCCCGGGAATGCTATTCCACTTATAGAATGCTCCCGCATGCTGATTCATTTATTGAACGTTCGGCCAACATAAGTATGTGAAGAACCGCAATCCATGCGGACCTTGAGCGGTACATACTATTCGTCATTATGAAACCGCTGCTACTTTACACAATTGCTGCGTCGGACACGAGTCCGCAAACCCAATACTGGCAAGCGTTTCCACAATCAAGATTGTATTTTTTTGCAAGGTGCGTTTGCACTTGCGGGCACAAATTGATTGACAGGCAGTCTGTTAACCCATAGGATAGGCATATCAGAAACAACCGGGACGCCCGGGAGAAAATAAGTCGTGAGCAATTTTGGTTTTTATTTTTGGTACTTAGAGGTTCGCCAGGGGTGAGATAGATTACTTTGTCCCAACTGGTGAACCGCAGATCAACAAGGTCTGCGGTTTTTGTTTAAGAGCTGAAGAAGATGAACACCGACAAAACACACAACCTAACGCTCCCGGAAATCGAGTCAAGCAAGACTCAATGCGCGTCTAGTTCTTACTACTGGTATTTCTTTTTTGCAGTCAGGGAAAGTCCCGGGCAGGTTTAAGCTGGCACGTTGAGTGCACCAAAACAGTTACCTGAAGAGCCCGGGAGGATAAGCCCCCGGGTTCACTATCAAACGCGAGGAATTCAAAGTGAGCGAGATTAGCAACCAGATCAAATTAGCCGCCCGAGCCGAAGGCAGCCAAACCACTGAAGTGGCGATCGGCGAATCGGTCAAGGTCGGCGGCAAGCCGGTAGTCATCATCGGCGGACCATGCACTGTGGAAAACGCCGAGCAAATGGAAATCGTAGCCAGCAAGCTGAAAGGCTCTGTCAATGCCATCCGCGGCGGTGTGCACAAACCCCGCACTTCCCCATACGCTTTCCAGGGAATGGGCGAAGAAGGGCTGGACATCCTCCAATCCATGAGCCAAAAGCATGGCTTGCCCACCGTCACTGAAGTAATGTCGGTAGAACAAATCGCCGCCTGTGCCGAAAAGGCAGACATGCTGCAAATCGGCAGCCGCAACATGCAAAATTTCGAATTGCTTAAAGCACTGGGCAAAGTCAACAAACCCATTTTGCTCAAGCGCGGTCTCTCGGCCACCATTGAAGAAATGCTTCTGGCAGCCGAATACATCATGGCTCACGGTAATCCTAACGTCGTTCTTTGCGAGCGCGGCATCCGCAGCTTCGACACCTTCACCCGCAACGTGCTCGATCTGGGCGCCGTCGTCGCTCTCAAACAGCTGACTCATTTGCCGGTCATCGTAGACCCCAGCCACGCAGCCGGAAAGCGCGAACTGGTCGCCGACCTGGCGCGCGCCGCCATCGCCTGTGGAGCCGATGGTCTGATCATCGAGTGCCATCCTGAGCCGGAAAAATCCGTCTCGGATGCCCGCCAGGCTCTGTCTCTGGAAGACATGGTCGAGCTGGTCGAATCCATCAAGCCAATCGCCGCCGCCGTCGGTCGATCGGTGGCCGGAGAAGTCGAGCAGAAGAGAAAGGTCACCGTTGTCCAGGGCATCGGTTCTCAAAACGCCGGCAGACTGACTGTGCGCAGAGGAAATGCGCGAAAGGTTGCGCGGGGGTAACGTCAAATGCATTTAGAATTAGAAAACGACATTGCCGATTGGCGAAAGCCATCTACTCAATTGGAAGAATCAAGAGCTCGAATTGATGAACTCGATGAGTTGATCGCTACACTGATCAACGAGCGGCTCATGCTTTGCCAGGAAATCGGCGAAGCGAAAAAGCGCATGAACAAACCGGTGTTGGATGACCAGCGCGAAAAAGAAGTGCTGCGCCGGGTGGCTGCAGTGGCTACCGATCCCGTCATCGCCAAACAACTGGTCGACATCTACACAAAAATGTTGGCAGGAAGCCGTGGTCTGCAAGAAAATCTGAGCGAGACCACAAGCCCAAAAGCGCAAGCGGGCGCGAACGAAAACTCAGGCTTGAAAATAGATTTGAGCCAAGATTCGTCTGAGCAATCGCTCGTCCAGACCCGCAACCCCGAAAGATACTTCCCGAATGTCACCATCATAGGACTGGGATTGATCGGCGGAACAATCGCTAGATTGATTCGCCTCCACTCACCGAAAACAAACATAACCGCTGTCGACTCTGCCGACGTCCTTCAGAAGGCACTTGGCGAGGGGCTAATCGATTGCGCGGAAATGAAACCCTCCGGCGCAGCCGAGCGATCTTCTCTTATAGTCCTGGCAGCACCGCCGAAGAAAAACATCGAACTGCTCGAAACCATTGCCCCCAAACTTTCCCGCCGGCAATTGGTTGTTGACGTCACATCTACCAAGCAGGAAATCTGTGCTGTAGCAGATCTTCTTGACCTGAACGGCGCCGATTTTATCGGCGGGCACCCTCTCTTTGGATCTCAGAAATCTGGATTGGACGCATCATCAGCAGTGGCAACACACGGAGCGGTTTTTTGCCTAACCCCCACTTCAAAATCATCGCAAATGTCGGTCAAACGATTTAGACGCTGGCTTGAAGGTCTTGGTCTCAAGCCAGTTGAAGCAACGCCGGAAGCACATGACAAAGTACTTGCCCGCACCAGCCACCTGGTCCAATTGATTGCTGTTTCTCTTGGAGCCTCAATTGCCGATCAAAGAATTCCCGACAACGAATTGAAATTACACGGTCCAGCCTTCAAACAACTCGCGCGCCTCATGGAAAGCCCGCCCGAGATGTGGCTGGACCTTTTCAATCAAAACAAAGAAGAATTGCAAAAAGCAATTCATGATCTGGTGAAGAACCTCAATCTTGCTTCCGCAGAACTTAGCTCCGAAGCAAAAGACGAGCTATCCAAAATGTTCGAAAAGGCAAATTCTGTTTCAAAATCGAGCAGTTAGACTTTGCCTTGAGGCTAAAGACTGAAATATCTCTGCTGCGCATTGAAAGTGCCAATTCTCGACAGCTCATACAATGCGCCTTTACGGCAATTCCTTGCGTCCCAGCTTTGTTCTCACCAGTGCACCCATTCCAAGCAAGCTAAACCACATCACAAAGCGCGTTCCCAGCTTCGGCAATGGTCCTAGTCCGGGCAAAAGCGCAATTAGAGTCAACAAAATTGTGCCAATAAAAACTGGTGCAAGATATGCGAACTTAGATTGTTTTTGTGCCGGTTGTGCGCCTTCTGTGCCGGCGTCAGCTGCCTGCGAATTGCTTGTATAACCGAGTTTGTTCAACAGCGCCTGGCCAACTGTTCGGCTGCTGACCGCCAGTCCCGCGAGACTGAGCAACTCGACAATTCCTAGAATGAGCAAAGCACAAGGCGTGTATAAAGCTGAGTCAAAACAAAGCCTTGCTCCTGTCGCCATCAGAATTACAAAGAACATACCAGCAAAAAGCGACTTCCAAAAACTTTTGCTCACGCAACGCGAAGCGACTTCCACGCGCTTTCTGAAAACAAGGCAGATTGTGGTGTTGAAAAACAACAGAAAGAGAAATGTACCAATTGGAGGCAAATTGCGATCGGCAAAACGGCGCCAATACATCATAGGACGGCGTCGTATATCACCACTCTCGAATCGCGCGAATTTTTGACCTATTCTTGTGTTGAAAAACCACCTTCCTGGTCCGCGCAGTTCTTCCTTGCGGAATGATGGTTCAACATCGCCCGGAACAAGTCCCAGCATATCTGTGGACGATTCCTCAATAAGCCCGTCTGCCACGCGTCTGGCATATTCAGGCACAGGCTGCTCTACTACAGGTTCTGCTGCTGGCTGTTCTGCTGCTGGGTTTGCTGCTGGGTTTACTGCTGGGTTTGCTGCTGGCTTTGCTGCTGGCTTCGCTGCAGTCGATCTTTCAGTTGCAGAAGGGCCGTCCTGAGATTCTTCGCACAATGCGGTAGGGGAGAAAAGTACAACCGCACACGCACAGACAATCACCCAGCGGAGAGCTGAGTGATTATCAAATCCGCAGCAGAATCGTTGCGACTTCAAGCTGTTTCCGCCTCCTTGTTAGACGATACCAGCAAGCTAACCGAATACATCACGGCAAGACCAGCCGCCCACGAAATTACTCCACCAATAGACTCATGCGTTTCAATCACAAAAATCGCAGCCATGAAAACAGCAAACACAGCCGGAATCATAAGGCTTGAACTCAAGCTCTTGCGCTGAACCGCCTCCGCATCAACCGCCTTCAATATATTTTGAGTCAGCGATTCGGGAACATCGAACTGAGCCATACTCGATGCCACGGTTACTATCTCATTCATCTGATGCGACCAGGCATTGCAACTGCTGCATTCTTTCAAATGCTTGTCCACACCGACGTGCTTGTCGGTGGTTTCGCGCGCCAGGCTGGAACTCAACCGGTCCCTCGTCTGACTGCAATTCATTTCCATCTCACTCATACTTGTCACCTCTCTCCACCTAGCTGAGAATCCCGCTTTCGACGCTCTCGGCGAGCATCTTTCTGAGTTTTTCTCGAATGCGAAACAGCAAGGACTTAATCGTGCTCACTGTTTCTCCTGACACTTCTGCAATTTCCTCGTACGGAAGGTCGTGCTGATAGCGCAGGATAAAAACCTGCCGATGCCTGACGGGCAGCTGTTTCAGCGCGTCTTCCAATTTCTTGTGAGTCAACCTCCACTCGACCAATTCTTCGATCTTCTCGTCGTAAGCCGGTTCGGCTCCCGGGTTTTCTTCGAGAATGTCATCCAGCGAATCATGCTCTTTGTTGTCTCGTATCGCATTCAAGCAAGTGTTGGTCGCGATTCGCAATAGCCACGGTTTGAATTTGCCTTCGACTCGAAAAGTATTGAGCGCCCGATAAGCCTTCAGGAAAGTATCTTGCGTGAGGTCGGCCGCCATCTCGTGTGAATGCACCATCTGATAAAGCACGTTGTAAACGAGCTTTTGATAGCGCCTGAGCAGCACCTCATAAGCACGCTTTTCGCCCGAGAGACAAGCCTTGACTAAACTTGCGTCGTCAAGGCTGTCATCTAACGGTCGTGCTCTTAAGTTGCTAAACAGGGCAACGGCTCCTTTGTAGGTCGATAGCCTATCAGTCGACACTTTCCCGGTCATAGAATCTGGTGAGCAAATCTCTAGCATTTTTCCCGTCCTTGTGACAGGCTCAACCCTCTAATTCATGGAGCGCAGCAGGAATTGTCGCTGATTTCCGGTTATGAAGCCGATAACCTTATTGGAAACAATCTGCCGCTGCTCTTTGGTTAAGATGGCGCGCACCTTGAGAGCCGTATCCAGACGGCTATCTATCAGCTGCTGTCTTACTTTTTGAATCTCCTTGACCTTGCTTCTTATCTGGTCATCGGTCGCCGAATCGTCAGCCATGAGCTGGGCAACCTCAACGACTCCCTTTTTCACCTGCTCGCGGGTCTGGCGATTGCCTTCAACCCTTTGCTTGAAAAGGTCATCCAGTTGGCTCTTCTGGGAATCAGTCGCGTCAATCAGATTGAAAAAACGCTTCTCAACATGCTTGCGCACTGCATTTTCCCATTCCGGGTCCACCAAACTGTCACTGTTAAGCGGGCCGGCGAGCACCGGCGCTATAAAAGGTGCACCGACAATCAACGCACCGGCACCAAACGCCAGCACCAGGCTTGTCTTCCTGCCAATCAGGCTTTTCTTGTTTTCGTCACTCTCACTGTTCTTCATTTAACCCATGCCTCCCAGCACTTGCGACTCCGCCGCGCTCTGAATGCAAATACACGGCGCCTCAAAGGAAGTTGCGGTTGGCGACGCGATTTAATGTTGGGGGCACTAAGCTGCCTGCCAGTGGGGGATAATGGGCAACCAGGAAAAAACGGCGTGCATGGAAGCGGCACGCTGGGAAAAACGCCTATCACGGAGCCACAGCGAAAAATGTCCTTAAACTGCCGCCGGATGAACGACTCCGACGTCGACCAGGTGATTGCCATCCAAAACGAAAGCCTTCTGGGCAAGGTGTCGGAAGCCGACCTCAAGGACGGATTTGTGCAGGGCGAGTTTACTGCCGCCGCATTCAGAAATTTCGACCGAGATGTGGCAGTAATGGTGGCGGAAGAAGGCGGGAAAATCGCCGGCTACTTGTGCACTTCGCACCTCGAGTTGCATCAGGGCAAAGAATTACTCAAAGTCCTGGCAAAACGAACGGAATCAATCATGTTCGAAGGTAAACCGCTTTCGCAGTACAAGCTCGTTATCACCGGTCCGATCTGCATTGCTAAGGCGGAACGCGGCAAAGGTATTTTCGAGCAACTCTACAATTCCTTTTTTGCCAGCGAAGGAAAAACTTTTGAAGTATCCATTTGCTTCGTGGATGATGCCAATCCACGCTCCTTAGCTGCTCACATAAACAAGCTGGGCATGCGCGTCGTCGATGAATTTGAATTTGGTGGCAGAAAATACAATTTGCTGGCGCGGAAGATTGAGATTTGAATTTCATCGGAATTGCGTTTTAGGACAACAAGCCACGACGAACAAATGAATAGAAACGACAAAGGAGAATGGATTTTCATAGCGGCATTAGTGCTTGCAATCGTTTGGATGGTTGGAAGTATTTGGTTTGGAGCACCTCGAATCATCACTTATCTGGGTCTTGGTGCCGTCGTATGTTCTTACTGGTCGATTCGACAACGAACTTCGTATTCTGCTTACATTGCATACAAAAAAGGGAAGTTTGAAAAATCAATCGAACTCTGCGAACTACAAGCCTCAAAATTCCCGAGTGATCCATATCCAATCTCATTGGCTGCCTATGCCGCCTTCTGTCTGAAGGACTGGGGAAGATGTGTTAGATATTCTACGCAAGGAATCAGTCGAGGTGGAGATTTGAGAACACTCCTTGTTATCAGATCACAAGCCAATTTGTATCTTCACAAATTTGAGCATTGTAAGAGTGATGCAACCGATGCAATCAATCTTGGTCGGGTGGGTTACACCCCCTATGTTCTCAGAGCAGATGCATTGATCTCTTTGTATCAATACGATGACGCTCTCAAAGATATCGACTCTCAAATCATGCTAGAGAGCAAGCCCCAAGTCGCTTCAATACTCAGAGCGGCTGTATTGAGTTCTAAAAACCAACACGATGCAGCATTAATGGAGTTATCCACAGTATTTGAAGAGATAACACCGGATCTGCTTTCTATGGCCTTAATGCTACGAGCGTACATCCATTGTTGCTTGGGAAAACTCGAAAGAGCAATTGAAGATATAGACTCCACCATTGAGTTGGAACCTGATTGGCAGGCTGCGCACATTAACCGTGGATACTATTTTGGACGAACAGGACAATTAGATCTGGCATTCGAGTCCCTAAAAGAAGCTGAAACAAAGGAACTTGAACTACGGTCTGGCTATATCGAAAGTAATCGAGCGCGATTGTTTTTACTATTAGGCCAAAACGAACGAGCGCTTGAATGTTCGTCTCTAGCATTCGGTCTCGGTCCTGAGCGTGCTTCAATTCTATCTACCTATGGACTAATGTTGTTGCGAAACAACCTGATTGAGGACGCAAAGAAGCATATTAGTAAAGCTATTGAATTGGATCCATTTGAAGCTGAAGCTTATTGGTTCCGCGGTGAGCTGCATGAAAAGCTTGGTGACGAGGAGAAGGAAAAACAGGATAGGAAGGTCGCTACTGACTATGGTTATATACCTTATCTGTGAAGCGTAAAGGTAGGCAACGTGGATTTAGAATCAGCCAGTGCTGCACTGGATAAATCAGAACGAGGCGCACACTAATGTTGCAGCTCGGATACTTTGAATGGCAAATGATCAAGGCCTTAGGAGTGCTGATCATATTTTGCAGTGGCATGTGCGCTGTTTTCCAGCTTCCGCTCTGGGCCTATTTCATGGGTCCGGCATTAGCTATTGGAGTCGCAATTTGGATGCGCCTCACTCCCCCATCTCCCACATTCAAAGCAATTGAGAATCAAGACTGGAAAACACTTCTGGAAATCTGCGAGCGCGAGACAGCCAAGAATCCCGACGATGCTAATGCGCAAGCGAATTCAGCACTCGCTCTCGCGAACCTCTCCAGATTTGAAGAAGCACTCGCAAAAGTCGAAATTGCTATTCGGCTTAACGCCGATTTGAAAAATTGCTATGTCATCAGGGGCATCGCAAACTGCGGACTTCACAACTACAGTGAAGTTGTCGATGACTGCACAAAATCAATCGAATTTGGACACAAACATCCGGCACCACATCTCCTTCGCGCCATCGCCCTGACCAATGTTTATCAATATGATGAAGCGCTGAAAGACATAGAGCTGATTCTCGGGTCTTTTCCTCAACTAAAGGTTGCCAATTTACACAAGGCTTATGCGCTGCACGCGATGTACAACACCGCAGAGGCACAAAAACTGTGCGACGAAGTATTTGACTCACTTTCAAAAGAGGAGCTTCCTTTCGGATTGACAGTCCGTTCATTCATAAACGCCCGGCTCGGGAAAATAGATCTGGCTGTTGCCGACATGAAACGTTTACTCGAAATTGCACCGAGAAAACAGGAATGCTATCTCAACCTTGCTCTCTTTTATGCACAACTTGGTGATTTACAGGAATCACAAGCGAACCTGGATAAAATAGCACCTGAGACCAACTTCGATGAAGCAAACCTGGGCATGCATCAGGCGCGGCTGTGTCTTCTCCAGAAGGACGAGAAAGGAGCGCTGAAATACGCAGAACACGCTTTAGAAAAACGTCCAGGTCAGGCCGACATTCGTGCCATCTACGGGCTAGCTCTCATCAGAAATGATCGCCACGAAGAAGCTCAGCGTGAGTTGGATTTGGTTGTGAAAACTGATCCTTACTGCGCCGACGCGTATTGGTTCCGCGGAGAGCTGTATGAAAAACTCGGCGACTACGAGAAGGCAAAACAAGATCGAAAGGTTGCGACGGACTATGGATACATTCCGCACTTTTAGCGAAATAAGTGTCTTACTCACATGCAAGGCGCAGCGGTAGCTGATAGAGCCTCCTTCAAATCGCTTGCGGAAGCGAAGCGCTCCGACGCATTCGGCTCGGTGGCTTTCATGATGATTTGAGCGAGAACCTGGGGGACAGAAATATCGCCGCTAAGATCAGAACGCGTAATCGGTTCCGGATCCTCTCCTGTCAAAAGGAAATACAAAGTCGCGCCGAGCGCATAAATGTCACTTTGCGCTGTCGGCTTGCCGCGGAATTGCTCGGGAGGGACATAAGCATGCTTGCCGACAACTGTGCGTGTCGATGAAGATTCAAGCCGATGTGCCACATTGAAATCGATGAGCTTGAGTTGTCCATCATCGGTAAGCATCAAGTTTTCCGGTGTGAAGTCGCGATGAATAATCGGCGGGTCGCTGCCGTGCAGAAATTCGAGCAAATCGCACATTTGACCGGCAAGACCGATCACCTGTTCCGCCGGCAATTTGCCATTTTTCTCAACTTGCCTGCGAAGTGTTTCACCAAAAATTCTTTCCATCACAAGATACGCGCGAGATCCTTCTATAAATAGATCTCTATACCCGACGATATTTTGGTTATCGAAAGATTTAAGCAAATTAGCTTCGCGTTGTATGTTCTGAATTGCTCGTCTTTTGATCTCGCTGCCGCCGCGAATGGGCAGCACAAACTCTTTGAGTACGCAAGCGTTTGCGCTCTCGGTATTGTCCAATCCTTGAGTCTTCACTTGTTTATCATTCAACTCAAGGGCATCATAGACCACAGCCTGTCCGCCGGAGCCAAGCCGTTTCACAACTAGATACCTGCCGTCTGCAAGCTTGACTCCGTCCGGCAACACTCCTGTTTCCGCATCCCGTCGCCCGTGCAGATTATCCAACCATATCGCCGTGTATGACGGCACTTCGCCAAAGTGCTCATGCGCCAGGAGCTTGGCATTGATGCGGTCGTTTGGAACATTGGATCTGAGTGCCCTGATGAAATTGAGGCGATCATCCTCCTGAAAAAATCCGCACTCGAGAAAACGCAGTGTGAATTTCTTCTGCTCGCATTTCGCCGTAATGGGAACGCACATCAACTCAAAGAACGGCATTCGATAATTGGTCTGATCGAATGTCACCTCAAAACACTCCGCATTCTCGATTCCAGGAACGCTGGCTTCGTTGTATGCCACCGACGTCACCGAGCCCCAATCAATCCACGGTCCGGAGTAGAAGAAAAGTTGGTGCAGCCAGTGGACTCGAAATCCGCGCGCGGTAAATTCAAGATTGGTTGGGCGGGTCAGCTCGAGCATAACCAATGCGCCC
>JBGAVL010000122.1:0-16003 GCA_044228145.1 Obscuribacteraceae bacterium (SeqCode) | reverse complement strand
GAGCTGGATATCCAGCGCAGTGGGGTCGGATGCCGATGGAGCCGGCCAGTCGGTGGAACTTAGAGTGAACGTTGCAGACGATACTGCGCTTTGAACTCCCTTAAGAACAGACATCGCTTTAACTGTTTGAGTGAAATAAATGCTCAGGGGAGAAGAGTAGATCGGGCTGCTGGTGGTCGGGGTTGTTCCATCGGTGGTCACATAGGTGATCGCGCCCGACGGTGCGGAAATTGCAACTTGAGTAGGACCGGATAATGTGCTTGTCGGGACGCTGATTATTGGCGCCGGGCAAGTGATTGCAGTGAGACCCTGATATTTCGAAATGAGAAAAGCCTCGACTGAAGCCTTTTCCAGGCTGGTAAGGGCGCGGTTGTAAATGAGGCACTCAGCCAGACTGCCATTGAAGTAATTGCCTCCTGCACTTCCCTGTCCGATGAAATTGTTGGATCTTACGACTGAGTTGATGCCATTCATGCTGCTCGAAGTAGCGCCCTGTACCGAGTTGGTCGAGATTGTCGCCGTCGTTGTGCCGTTGTGTGTGATTTCAAGCAGTTGGAACTGCCCGAGGGTGATCGCATTGGATGAAGTGACCGAGCTCGCAGTCGAGCCGTTGTACACATAGAAGGATGCTCCCGTATTGGTCGGTTCCTGGACATTAATATTGTTGCTGGTGGCACCATTTCCGAGATCGAGCATTCTAGCGCCGGCTGCAACTGCATTGGCACGCACTACGAGGAATATGGCGGCGCCGGAAAAGGAGGAGTATCCGGCCGGAAGGGACAGAAACTGATTTGAACCATTGAAGGTGACAGCAGGAAGGTTGTTGATGGCTGAGCTAGAGTAACCCGGTCGATTACCCGCGTTTGACTGAGTGGCATCATTTAGAGACCCCGATCTATCCGAAAATTGGCTTACACTGCCGCTCGACAGTACCACACCGTCGTCGGCCATGAGCCAGGTAATGAGCCCATTTCGCGGGATACCACTGGTCTTGGGATCGACTCTATAGGTCGCGGATGCGGAGCTGTTGTTGAAGAAAGGCGCAACTGCCACCACATTCAGTGTCGCTGTAGCCGGTACGGTTATCGCCTCACCGTTGTAGAAAGGATAATTGCCATTGTTGCTGGGCGTACTTCCGTCCAGCGAATAATAGAGAGCCGCGCCCTGACCTTGAGACATGGTCACCGTCTGATATGGGGTCAAAACTGCGCTGCCTGGGGTCATCACCGGCGGTGTCAAAGTCGGCTGCGTGCCAAGGTTGAATTTACTCAGCAGATAGCTTTCAATACTGGCTCTCTGCGCCGAGCTGACGATGGTTTTGTATAAAATTATCTCGGCAATTTCTCCCTGGAAGAAGTTGTTAGACGTAATCGCCATGCCAATGAAATTATTGGTTCTCGATATGTTGCGAAGGGTGGAGACCATCGTCGTCGACTGCGCCTTTTGAACGTTGTTGACGTATATGGTGCCAGTCCCATTTGTCGCGCCAGGCTGGTAAGTCAGTTCTAAAATGTGATACTGACCAACGGTTATTGGGTTGTGGGTGGTCGCAATTGAGCTGGAAGTCGTATTGTTATAGGCTGTTAGAGTCGCGTTGGTATTGCTTGTGGTGGCTGTAAAAGCGTCGGCATTTGATGCTCGACCGACTGTTATTGCTGTTCTGGTGCCAGTCGAACTGGTTGGTTTTAGGCAAATGAAACAGCTTGCACCGGCTGTGAGATCGGCGAAGTCTGTCGGCAGGGACAGCCTGTCATTTGTACCGTCAAATGAAATAGAAGGCAGAATGGAATTGTTGGCGGCACCAAGCACAACAGTGGGTTTTTGAGAGCCAGTACTCTGCGACCCGTTGTTGCCCAGCCCAGACTGGTCAGCCCAGGTGGTCACACCTGAGCTGTTGGTGACCCCTAGATCGGAGCGCCACCATCCGATCAAATTACTCTCCTGCTGTGGGACTGAGGTGAGGTAAGAGAAATTTGTGAAGGTAGCAGTGTTCAGAGTACCGGCTACGGTGCTGGAGCTTGCGAAACCAGCCAGATATGATTGCGGCACAAGCCCTGCCTGAGTCACACTTCCGACTAATGTCCACGAATAGCCGTTGGCGCTTTCCCATCCGGAAATCACATCTCCACTCTTAGCCAGACGTAGGTAGACAGGGACTGTGGAAGCTGACCCATTGACAGTAACGGCATTACTTCCGCGCACGCGGCTGGTGAATTTCACGCCGCTACTGGCGGTGACATAGATCGCTGCCATTGCAGCATTGGCACTGGAATATGAATCGCGAATGACGAAGCCGCCAAATGAAGTAGAACTCGTTGAGCCGAGCGCTGAAACTTTGCCTTTCAATTCGATATTGCCGCTGGTTGCGACATTGACAAAGGCAAAACTGTCGCTTGTGCCACTGCCGGCAATGCCACTGCCGGCGCCACCAACAGAGTATGTGGGCGGTGGTCCCGAGCCTGTGCTGTAAGTCCCCGCCGCGCCGGGACTACCGATGTCCTTCAAGGCCCAAGATTGCGCCGATGCTACTGTGGTTGTTAAGAAAAGTGCTGTTATCGTCAGGAACAGCAAAAGTGATAGCTTCCCACTTAATTTGTCAGTGACAAGTTGATCGAGGCGAAAAGAAAAATGACTAAGCAAAAATCCCTTGCAGAATTTCGCCCTGTTGTACCAGTAACTTTCTTGATTGTAGTTTCCCAATGCAGTCGCTGCAGTCATCTGATGACAGCCTCAATAGATCATTTTGGACGCCAATGAGATTCCTGCCCGCAAAAAATTGCGCGCGTGACACCATAGTAATGATCGTCGACGGTCTACAAGAAAATTATTCGACGATGCTCGAAAGTATTGATGTCACCAATGGTAACCGACTCTACCAAGGTAATCAAGGGGGGGTGAAGCATTAATTGTTTTTGGATTTTGTTATCCCCAGAACCAGTCACTCATTCAGCGCAAGATTAATTTGCTGGATTGAATTTCGAAATGCGAAAAGGCAACCAAGTTGTCGCTTATTGGATACAGGTCAGCAAACTAGGCGGCGATCCACCACCACGGAAATTCAGGGCGCAGGCAATGCGCCAACACGAAAACAGAGCGCATGCAATACGCCAGTCTTACGGCTATTTGCCTGCTTCTTTGGTGGACTTTGTGCCGGCGAGAATATCGTTGAGCTCTTTGGTGAAACTCTCCTTCAAATCAGGAGAGAAGCCGACATGCACTTCCGCCACATTTCCGTCTTTGCCGACGATGACAGTTTGTGGAATGCCGCGTACTTGATAAAGTTCGGCAACCTTTCCTTCAGTGTCCAGCCCGACTGAGACTTTCAAATTTTTCTTGTCGAGGAATTGTTTGATTTGCTCAGGTGTTTCCTGGATGTTTACGGCCAGGAAGACGACATCTTTGTCCTTGAGGGAGCTGGTCACTTCGGTGATGATCGGCAGCGCCATCGTGCATGGTCCGCACCATGTTGCCCAGAAGTCGAGCACGACCACTTTGCCTTTTTGTGAGGCGAGATTGAACTTGGCACCATCTACGGTGTTGAGGTCGAATGCAGGTGCAGGCTTGTTGACGAGCGGATGCACAGAGGCCGGCGCGGCGGCTCTGTCTTCCAGGAAGCTTTTCACTTCTTGCGCTCCTTCAGGTTTTTTGAAAGCCAGCTGGTCGGCGGTCGGCTCGACGTTAGCCTGTGTGTTCGTATAACTGCAGGTGAGCAGCGCGGAGATGCCTTGAGGAGCTCCCGGTTTGTTGGCCAGCACTTTAGACATATCGGCGGTGACCTGGACAATCCAGGGTTCTTTTCCTTGCTTCACCCACATGTCCCAGGTGAATTCTTTTTGCGTGAAGCGCAAGTGATCGCAATCATCTGCGCCGACCTTCTCTTGTCCGATGTGCTCGACTTTGAGCACGTCAGCCATTATTTGTTTGTAGGGATCGGAATTGCACATCGACTCAATCAAAGACATGCTGCTGAAGCCGCCTCCGACTATTTGATAGTCGATGGTGTCGAAAACCTGGGAGAGGTTTTCCGGTGCCGGAACGCTCATGTATTTGTTGAGTACGGGCGTGTACAGATAAGCGGTTTTGCCGTCGCAGACCATTTGCCCGCCCATCTTGCCGCTTTCCAGGTTGAGAAAGAACTTGTTGGGGCGCGCAAACGCTACCTTGAATACCGAAGTCATTGACGTTTGCTTGTCCGCTGCCGAAATCTTCATATCTGTTGACATGGTCTGAGTGAAACCCTTTAAGTTCTTATAAAAGGCGCCAACACCCTTCATAATCTGACCGGATTTCTCGTCCATCTGGGTGGAAGCGGATGCGGAATCCTTGGAGGCAGACGCCGCATGTCCGGGGCTTGTCAGGACGCCAGATTGCGCGGATAAGGCCAAAAGGCAGACCAGAGCGCCACTAAGAAGATTTTTTGTCTTGGCAGTATTCATGTAATAGTCCGGTTTAAGGGAAGGCAAAGGCCACGTAGAATGGCAATTGTAATAGATCCTTGCCTGTGCGTCTTTTTTGGTTAATTATCGCGTGACAGGTCCGGCTTGCCTGATTGGTCAGGCTTTATTGTTGCGTCGGTTCTAGTTGTTCCTGCCCGTTTGGCCAGGTCGAGCGATTCGATCTCACCACGAGCGCGCGCCGTATCCGTGCGTTTTTTGTCTTCTTCTTCCAGCCAGAAGAGAATACGTTTTGCCACGTTATTCGGATTTGTATCCATAGAGCTGCGTGCCCAGGAATAGGCTGCAGTCAGGTGTCCGAATTTGGTCGCTTCAATGGCAACACGCGCCATGGTTGCGGCAATCTTCTCTTTCGACATGTCGCCCCAGTCGACATAGCCGGATGGAGTTCCCATATTTTCCGAGAGCAACACTCCATTGGCGTGTCCGAACGTCATCGATTCATAGGTTCGACCAATTCTGTACTCGAGAACATTTAAATTATCGGTATTCGGTTTGAATCCACGCACCATATAACTGATACCACTCGGCGTCAAGAAGATGCGGGCCAGGACTCCTTCCGGAGTAGTGATTTTGGCTTTGTCCAACGCGCGAGTAACATACGGGTCTCTAAACACTTCTTCGAGTTTTTGATAATTTGCTGCAAGCGGTTTTTGACTGGCCAGGATCACCAGGTTAGACTGATCCGAAGCCAGGGCCAGGCAATATTTGAATTGACCGTTGAGCGCTGACATGACGGCTTTAATAGAGTCAGGCGAAATTTCACCGAGCTGCAACCAGAGACTGAGCACCCCATCCGGTGTCAGGCGGTCTTTGACGCACTCGAAATATTCCGAGGTGAATAAATTGCAGACGCCCACTTGCCACGGATTGGAAGGCTCGGAGACAATGACGTCGAATTTTTGAGTGGTGGCAAGTAAGAAATTGCGACCATCATTTATTTCGACTTTAACGCGCGGGTTTTTTTCAGGTTCGTGCGTATGCCGGTTGAAGATTTTGGCAGCTTCGATTACAGCCGGCTCCAGCTCAACTGCTGTTATTGTGGTGACTGGAAAGTTTAAAAGCTCGGCTACTGTGACACCGGAGCCCCAGCCGATTACGCATGCTCTTCTTGCATTGGGGCGGAAAAGCATCGGATAACTGGCCAGTAAAACTTGCTGGGACATATCGGCGCCGTCACTGGCATCCACGCAGCCATTTGTCAGCAAGGAATAGGTGCCTACCTTATCGCCCTCGGCAAACTTCAATATGGCAACGTTGGAGCACGGTCCGTCCTTGTAATAGATGAGCTGAGTTCTCGCCATGACGGCGCTCCAGTTGCTCTTCGGATTGAGAACGTCGTATCCGTCTCTCAAGGCTCTGCGAGTCGACTGCGCCAGAAGGAAATCTTTCTTGTCGCCAACGGCATTGGGGTTGGCGATGAAGCTGAAAAAAACAATTGCGCCAAAGAAAACGTAAGCAAGTTTGATGCTCAGTTTTGCATCTTGTTGCGCAAAGATCATCATGACTCCAACCAGCATGTTGACGCCGGTAGCGATGACCATTGTTTTTTCAACTCCGAATTGCGGAATCAGCACAAAGCCGGCGAAAATAGATCCGACGATCGCACCCATTGTGTTTGCACTATAGACAGTGCCTACGGAGCTGGCAATGTGCTCGATATCGGAGGCGGTGCATTTGATGACGATGGGAAAGAGAGCGCCCAGAAAGAGCGTCAGGGGCAAGAGCATCGCCTCTGCGAGGATAAAACGGATCCAGACTGAGAAAAGAGCGTTGGGCAATAACTCGTTGAGTTGAAGATTCCAGGTTGGCAGATACCTGCACAGGACAAGCGATGTGAGGCAGCCTGCTGCCACCAGTATTTGAAAGACCCCAAAGGCCAGATAGGGCTGACGAAACTTGTCCACGGCTTTTGCGCAAAAGAAGCTGCCCAGAAAAATTCCAGACAAAAAGGTCGCCAGCATGACGGTGAATGCATAAGTGCTTCCACCGATCACCATGCTCAGGGTGCGAGTCCAGCACACTTCATAAATCATTGCCGCCGCGCCTGAAATGGCAATGGCTGCTAACGCTACATATATTTGATTGGGAAGTTTTGCCGCCTTTGTTCGAGGAGCATCTTTCGGCAGTGTTGTATCATCACTGGAAGCTGCGACAGAGGCAGTTTTACTTTCGCCTACAGCGTCTTTTGATGGACTGGTCGCATCCGGCTCTTCTGCATCGTCAGCGATCTTATGTTTTCCCTTACGCTTCTTTTTCTTCTTCGATTTTGAGGTTGCAAGTGCTGCAGAACTGTCTATTGTTGTTGCGCTCTTCTCTTCATCATTTGATTTCGATGACTGATCTGCAGGTGTTTCAACCTCTTTTGGTTTACCTTTCTTTTGTTTCCCAAGCCCTTCCAGTTTTGCAGAGACGTACAAGACGATCACACACAATAAAACATTGAGGCCGGCGGCAATCAAGGTCGTTGTGGACAATCCCAGCCCGGGCAAAAGAATAAGACCCGATTGGGCCGCACCACATACGGCGCCCAGGGTGTTGATTGCATATATGGTGCCGACTTTGTCACCGACTGTGGACAGGCTAGTGGTAACGTACTTTGACAAAAGAGGCAGGGTGGCGCCCATCAAAGTTGTGGGCAAAAGAAGAATTATCGCAGCCAGAGCCAGTCTCAGAAGGCTGAAGGCGAAGAAATCGAAATGAGTCAATTCCCAAATGACCCGATAACTGGAGACAGATATGTCCAGAAGTATGGGCACGATTAGTGCCCAAAGCCCGATTATCCCTTCCAGAATTCCGTACCAGAGAAAGGGTCTGGCCACCTTGTCGGCAATGCGCCCGGCGCAAAAACTGCCCAGTGCCAGTCCCCCCATGAAAACAGCCAGGACGGTGGCTGTGGCAAACGTGGTTGAGCCGAATATGAGAGTCAGGTGGCGGGTCCAGACAACCTGGTAAATCAGGCTGCTAAAACCGGATGCAAAGAAGAGCGCCAGGACGAGCAAGAACATCTCTCTATGAAATGGCTTGGACTCGCTTTCTGCGCTCATCCTGTAATTGTAGCTACTTTATGCCGCTCAGTTGGCGATGTCGGCGTCAATAATGTCGTCGTCGCCTTTCTTGCCGCCTGCAGATGAAGAGCCGCTTGCGCCGGAAGAGCTGTCTGCTTGTCCGGAACCAGCCTCTGCTTCTGCTCCGGCGCCGCCTGCTCTGGCGCCTGCCGGTTGGCGCTGAGCGTCTTGCGAAATCAAGACGATTACTCCGCGCAATTCTTCGAGCAATGGCTTCAGCGTTTCGGCATCGGCACGTTGTTCGATCTTCAAGCGAATGTCGGCGATCAGGCTTTCCGCTTTGTTGCGGTTGCCGCTGGTCAGGGCGTCTCCGGCATCTTTCATCTGACGCTCAACCGTGTAGCAGAGGTTGTCCGCTTCATTGCGGGCATCGGCGCTTTCTCTTGCTTTCTGGTCTTCGGCAGCATGTCCTTCTGCATCTTTGACCAGCTTTTCGATGTCGTCTTTGCTCAGGTTGGTGGACGCGGTGATTGTGATTTTCTGCTCTTTACCGGTGTCGGTGTCCTTGGCAGTCACTGACACGATGCCATTGGCGTCGATGTCGAATGAGACTTCGATTTTTGGCATTGCACGAGGAGCCGGTCGGATTCCATCGAGACGGAATGTGCCGAGCATCTTGTTGTCTTTGGCCATCGGACGCTCGCCCTGGAAGATTTGAATGTCTACTGCAGGTTGATTGTCTTCAGCCGTCGAGAATGTTTGCGACTTGTGGGTGGGAATGGTGGTGTTGCGCTCGACCAGTTTGGTCAAGACACCACCCATGGTCTCGATACCTAGAGACAGGGGGGTGACGTCGAGCAAAACTACGTCGCGCACTTCGCCGCCCAGTACGCCGGCTTGGATGGCGGCACCGATGGCGACGACTTCATCAGGGTTGACGCTCTGGTTAGGTTCTTTTCCGCCGGTCAGACTCTTCACGAGATCTTGAACAGCAGGAATGCGAGTGGAGCCGCCAACAAGCACGATTTCTTGCAAGTCTTGAGCCTTCAAACCGGCATCTTGGAGCGCTTGCTCGACCGGCTTGCGGCATTTTTCGACAAGTTCTCTGGTCAATTCGTTGAACTTTGCACGGGTGAGGCGCATGTCCAGGTGCTTGGGACCAGTTTCGTTAGCAGTGACAAAAGGCAGCGAGATCGATGCTTCAGTTACCGTAGACAATTCGATTTTTGCTTTTTCGGCAGCTTCGGTCAGTCTTTGCAGCGCTTGAGGGTCTTTTCTCAAGTCGATGCCTTCCGTTCTCTGGAATTCTTCAGCCAGCCAGTTGACGAGCACGTGGTCGAAGTCGTCGCCGCCCAGGTGTGTGTCACCGGAGGTCGATTGCACTTCGAATACACCGTCGCCTACTTCCAATATGGATACGTCGAAGGTGCCGCCGCCCAGGTCGAATACAAGGATGGTTTCGTTGGTCTTCTTGTCAATGCCGTAGGCGAGCGCTGCCGCCGTCGGCTCGTTGATAATGCGCTGGACATCAAGACCGGCGATCAATCCGGCGTTTTTCGTCGATTGTCTCTGCGAGTCATTGAAATAAGCGGGCACGGTGATTACCGCTGAGGTTACCTTTTCGCCCAGATACTTTTCTGCATCGTCTTTCAGTTTGCGCAAAATTATCGAGGAGATTTCTTCAGGCGTGTAGTCTTTGTCGCCCATGACTACCTTGCAGCCGCCGTCCGGGCCTTCTTTTACTTTGTAAGAAACCATGCTGCGCTCCATTTCAACTTCGTTGAAACGGCGGCCTACAAAGCGTTTGATGGAATAAACAGTATTTTGCGGGTTGACAACCGCCTGGCGGCGGGCAAGTTGCCCAACCAGACGTTCGCCGGTCTTAGAGTGGGCAACCACAGAGGGGGTCGTTCTCAGACCTTCCGTATTGGCAATTACGGTGGGCTTGCCACCTTCCATTACCGCTACCACCGAGTTTGTAGTTCCGAGATCGATTCCTACAGCCTTACCCATAGTTGACTCCCTTGGACGAGACGTTTACTCCTTTTGTGATACACCAGCTGAAAGCTCATTATCGGTAATGCAAGCTTTTATTTAGCAAGCTGGCCTTTTAAATAAATACATTCTTCTATGCAAAGCGGCGGCCAGATCCTTCACATCTCGATGGGCGCCTGTCCTTTCATGATTTCCAGAGTAGTTGACAGCCCGTAGCCGAAAAGCACCTTTTCGGTTGTCATTTCGGCAGGCAGTATGGAAATTTCCACCTTGCTGTCGGGTGTCTTATCCATCACATCGTCAAAACCTTCGGCCCGATCGGAAAATCTCTGATCGTCCACGTGGAAGGAGCCAAAGACTTCTCCTTCATGCAGGAATGCCAGGCACATCTCATTGTCGGCCGTCACCGTCAAGATGGCCGTTTCCTTTTTAAGTGGACCAATCAGGGCCTGAAGCTCTTTCTTTTCTGCAAAGTCCTTTTCCAGGACCGGCACTCCGAGGAACATCGCCGACATTGACAGGACCACTTCGTCCGGAAGGTCATAGACGGTCAATTTTGTTTCCGGCAAAAAGCTGTCAAGCAAAAGCATTTGAATGGCGGATTCGATCGGATAAGGCTCGACCATTGGTTTTTTGCCGTAGATGCAGCCGACCGCGCGCCCACGATAAAGGATCAGCGCGCCGCGCGAAAGCCTTTCATCGCAAATCATTTTTACGCAGCCGGTAAGCTGGCCTTCCTCTAGATCGGTGATTAATTTGGCGATGTCATAGTCTCCGGATCTAAGTGGAGATACAGAACCGCTCGCAATCGGCGGCATGACAATATCGATGGCTCTGCGTAATTTGAAAGTGCGCGGGTGTGAATCAGCCCACACTGCAAAAGCTGTTTCCGGCTCGCTCGGCAAACCCATTTGCACGCGCTCGGTGGTGCCGATGCGGAAGGCGAAAGTCATAAGCGCCTGTTCCTTATTCATACAAACGAAAGTGGCAGGCACGACCTGACCTTCATTCAACTCTTCTTGGCAGGGAAGATATCCTGCTATGCCGCTGGGAACAAGCCTCACAGAGTACCCGCCGGGCTCGCTCTGGCAAACTCGACATTTGACGCTGCTTCCTGCTCTCAGTATCGGGTTTTCTTCATCCATCGCCGGCGCTTTTTTCCTCTTACTCTCAGGTCTTTTGCCTCTGTGTTTTATTTTGGTTTCCGGTTGTACATCGCTCCGGCATTAATCGTGCTGACAACAGTTGTGCCGGCTCAACCCTTTCCAGTGTTTCACAGCGTCATCAACCATTGATAAGTATTTTGCCCTTTCTGCGTCCGTCAAAAATGAAGCGTGAAAAGAATTGCGCGCCAGGTTTTCCAATTCTTCCTGGCTCAATTCCAGCGCACTTTGAGCCGCTTTGAAATTGTCCGACACGTAACCGCCGAAATAAGCAGGATCGTCGGAATTAATTGTCGCTCTAATGCCCAGCTCAAGCATTTTCTTCAAGTTGTGTTGATTTAAGTGCGAGAAAACTTTCAATCTCACGTTGGAAAGAGGGCAGACCGTGAGTGGCATTTGCTCTTCAATCAAATGTCTGGTCAAATCTGCATCCTCGAGACTTCTCACGCCGTGATCGATACGGCTCACTTTGAGGATTTTCAGCGCTTCCCAGACATATTCAGGCGGGCCTTCTTCGCCGGCGTGAGCAACAGTCAGCCAACCATTGGCGCGCGCCCTGTCGAAAACATCTTTGAATTTTTTCGGCGGGTTACCGACTTCTGCCGAATCAAGTCCCACAGCGACAATGCGATCGCCGTATTTGAGCGCGCTTTCCAACGTTTCCATCGCTGATTCTGCGCTCTGGTCGCGAAGAAAGCACATGATCAGCTTGCTGGTTATGCCGAATTTTTCTTTGCTTTCGCTTGCGGCCTTGGACAATCCTTCGATTACTACGTCAAACGGAATTCCGCGCGCCGTGTGTGCTTGAGGATCAAAAAATATTTCCGCGTGCACTACATTTTGCGCGTGCGCCTTTTCGAAATATGCCAAGGCCAGATCGTGAAAGTCTTGCTCTGTGCGCAAAACATTCATCCCCGCATAATAAAGGTCGAGGAAAGACTGCAAGTCTTGAAATTCGTACGCCGCCCTCAGTGCGTCGACCGAAGCAAAAGGCACTTTGAGCTTATTGCGCTCGGCAATTGAAAAGATGAGTTCCGGCTCGAAAGTACCCTCGATGTGAAGGTGCAATTCTGCTTTGGGCAGCGTGCCGGCCAGTTTTTCCATGTCTGCCTGCTCCTTGAAGACATCAAGTCCAAAAACTGCGCCCCGGTCGGCTCTGTCCAAGCCGACTGCAGTAACTTTTAAATATACCGGATTCATCTTTTATTGTCTCAGTTCTTGCGGCTGATATGATGGGGCTGGACTGAGGGTGTGAAAAAGGAAACAGGTCGGGCCTTCGATGAAAGTTTTAATTGCCGTCGAAGACGAGCAGTTTTTAGGTGAGCTGAGTTCGTTCATGGCTGCTTATCCGTGGCCGGCCGAGAGCGAATTTCATGTGCTGCATGTTTGCTTGCCGGTGAAAGTCGGCAGTTTTATGAGCGTTTTGCCTGGACCACTCCTGGAAAACATTTCCAAAGAGCGATTGAAAGCAGGGGAACTTTTGGTCGATCAAGTGAAAAACGCCATCGACAGCGTGCAGAACAGCGCCGAAATTACAGTGGAGGTGGTCGAAGGTTTGCCGAAGGAAGAAATTCTCGATCGGGCCTTAAGCCTCAAGGCATCACTTATAGTGATGGGATCTCACAGGCGCAGCGTTAGCGATTTGATGGTAGGAAACGTCACGCAGGCGGTGGTTTCCAGCGCGCCTTGCTGTGTGCTTGTCATTCCTATGTCGCAAAAGAAAAACAAAGACAATACCGCCGGCGCAAAAGAGCCGCATAAGATCATCTAACTCGGTCGACGCATGGCGTCGACCCTACAATCGCACTGTTTCGCGAATTATTTCCACGGAACAGTGAGCTGTAGCTGCCACCACCCGCGATACCTCTCCGAGGAGATTGTGCGCGCAGGTGCCATGACCCTGCGCTCCGATCAATATTCGATCTGCACCAAATTCGATGGCACTTTCGACAATCTCTTTTTTGGGCGAACCTTCTTTGACTGTGCAGTCGACCTTGCCGGCATCGGCGGAAAGCTGTTGCTTCAGCTTGTCGCTGACGGTTTCTACGAGTGCTTTTGCAGTCTTGCGACGTTTTTCGGTTCCTTCTTCAATCAGTGCCTGCATTTCCTTTTGATTCTTTGTGTCCAGAGGGATGGGCTCCAGCACTGTCAGGATCAAGAAATGGGTTTGTTTCGGCCAGTTTCGCTTGACGGCACTGTCTACAACAGCTTCGGAATATGGCGAATCGTCTACTGCAATCAGAACTTTCACAAATGGTCTCCCGGCAAATCAACTGATCTTTCACTTCAGTTGTATCGCAAGCCGAAGCGAAAATGCGGCAATTTGACGCTATCTTTACGATGCGCTTTTTTTGTCGTTAGACCAAACCTCGGCGCATGGCTTGCACAGCCGCCTGTGTGCGATCGTCCACGGTCAATTTGTTCAAAATGTTTCGCACGTGAGTTTTGGCTGTGGCCAGCGAAATCACCAGACGATTGGCAATTTCTTGATTGGAACAGCCCTCTACAAGCAGTTTCAAAACCTCCAGCTCGCGATTCGACAACGGATCAGGCAGACCGGGCAAGTCGGCCGATTGAACCTTTCCGTTCTCGCCGGGCGGCTTGGCTGCTGGTTTTCGTATGTTGACGTTTTTCTCTGCTGCATAATGCCCTAACACCTTATACGCGATGGCCGAATCAAGCCAAACCTCGCCGGCATGGATGCTTCTTACTGCCGTGTAGAGTCGATCGGGCGCCACGTCTTTCAGACAATATCCGCCCGCCCCCGCCGAGAGCGCGGCAAAAATGTCACGTTCGCTGTCGTGGGAAGTGAGCATGATGATGCGTTGGCTGGGATTTTCGGCGCAGATTTGTCGGGCCGCCTCGATGCCGTCCACTTGCGGCATTCCTACGTCCATCAAGACTACGTCAGGTCTCAGCTCTCTGACCAACTGCACGGCGATCGCTCCATTTTCTGCTTCGCCAATCACACGAATGTCTGAGGTCCGCTCCAGGACTGCTCTCAGTCCGATGCGTGTGAGAAGGTGATCTTCTACCAGCATCACTTTAATCTCGTTTCTGTTTGCGTGACCATTTTCCATGCGCTGTGTTTTTTATCAGGCGGTTTCGCCTGTTAGTATCGAAACGTATCCAGTATTCGATTTTGTTTGTAGTAGCGAAGAGATTGGTACCATCTTTTTGAAAATCATCCTTTAGGATGATCGCTCTCAGTCTTGCCTTTCGAGGGAAAAATTTACCCCTGATTGATCTATGGGAAATGTATTTGCTTAAACGCTTGATCCTTTCTAATCCCAATTATCCGTAAGAGTGATCCGGTCCGCGTCACTCGAAAGGGTGGGTTCTACCTACTTGAGTGACAAATTTCTCCACCCCCGGATCTTCTGACAACCGTTACGATTTGATTAAGACCGGAACGTATGTATGGCACCATACGTCATGCTGGGTATATTGCCAATGGAAAGAAAAAAGCGTGCTCCCAATCGGCAAATTATTGTCGTAACGGGGTTTGCAGGTTACCCAAAAAGCTTACTCGATAAGTAATTGATATGAACAAATCCAGCCTACAACCAAGACCAAAACTCAATACCACTAAGGGCAAAGGCAAGCATGCCAACGGTTCTGGGGAATACACTTTCCCTCTGGATACCGAATCGGCTGCTTTTGAAGATATTGGCTGGGATCCGGAGGTGGATTCTGTGCTGGAATCTTCCGATTCGCCTGAGTCCGGCGAAGGCACCTACGTTGAAAAAGGTGATCCTAATGCCTTGTCTTTTTATCTGAAGGAAATCGGTCGAACTAAGCTGCTCAAGGGTTCTGAGGAGATCGATCTGGCTCGACGTCTGAAATCGGGCGACCGAAATGCCAAGAACGACCTGGTGAGAGCGAATCTACGCCTTGTGGTCAGCATCGCCAAGCGCTATCGCAACCGCGGTATGTGTTTTGAGGATCTGATTCAGGAAGGAAGCGTTGGCTTGATAAGGGCGGCTGAGAAATTTGACGCGGAGAAAGGATTTAAATTTTCCACTTATGCAACCTGGTGGATCAGGCAGGCCATCACTCGGGCTCTTGCCGATAAGTCGCGCACCATAAGGGTTCCTGTACACATGATTGAAACCAGAAGCCTGGTCAGGAAGACGACAAAGATCTTTTTTGACCAACACGGTCGTTTGCCTTCAATCGAGGAAATCGCTGAATTATCGGGACTCGAGAAAGAAAAGGTTCAAACCGCCCTGAGCGCGGACAAAACGCTTGTCTCCCTCGATCTTAAGGTGGGGGAGGACATGGATACGGCGCTTTCTGAAATGATCCCGGACGAAGGTGGAGAGACACCAGACCAAAAGGTAAGCGCACAGCTGGTTACAAGGCAAGTTGCTAATTTGCTCGAGCGCCTGAGCACTAATGAAAGGTCGCTTGTAGAGCTCAGATATGGGCTCACTGATGGCCAGCCACTCAGTCTGGAACAGTGTGGACAGCGCATGGGAATGAGTCGTGAGCGGGTCAGACAGATTGAATCTAAAGCGTTTAAGAAACTTAGAAATAGCAAAGATCTTTTCGAGCTTCGCGACCTCTTAAATTAGTTTCCATAAGCTTTTGAAAATCAGGCCATCGGGCGAGGCAAACCGTTTTCCAAAATGGTGTAATGAAAGCCGTTTTTGGTATCCATGGAAAACCTATGACCGTCACTACACTTAAGCCCCAGGACGCACAGCTAGTTGAGAGTGGCCTCAACTCACTCAGTCCCAGATGGACCACTGCCATTCTGATTCAGCTTTCCGGTGGCACAAGGCGCACTACGCATTTGATGCGATCATTGCCAGGACTGTCTGCAAAGACGCTCACCGAGCGCTTGCGCAAATTGCAAAAGCTTGGGCTTGTCACCAGGGAAACTTTCAGGGAAGTTCCACCACGAGTGGAGTACACGCTTACCCCTGAAGGTGAGGAAGTTGTTGTTTTGCTCGCGCAAATCAAAGAAGTCTGCCCAAAATGGGTTGACCTGAGCTAGACCGAGTTAATAAATTAAGCCAGGCACTGAGTAACTTTGCAGTGTGAAATCAGGCTGATTTGCCCTCTTCAAACATAGAAGGGTAGATTTTGAACGCCGGCTTGATCACTGGCAAGAGCGCCAGGGCCTTATGAACAGGGCCTTTGCTGCTTATGCGTCCTTGCATCAATGCCACTGCCGGTGGTTCTTTACCCAACCAGAAATTGTGGGCCACATCTGACTTCATGGTCATTTCTACATCCGGCTGAATTTCGCATTCACCAAAATGAAAACGCAATTCCTGACCGTCACTGCCGTCGATGGTGAGCACACCGTCCGGGTCCTTGTATTTGAATCGGACCACAAGTTTTGAACTTAGTAATTTTCCGCAGATCTCTTCTT
>JBGAVL010000121.1:0-16125 GCA_044228145.1 Obscuribacteraceae bacterium (SeqCode) | reverse complement strand
CGCAGGCAAACGCGCAAGCCCCGAAGCCCGTAGCATCTGCAGCAGCTCGCCCTGACAGTGCAGCCAGTCAATCGCAAGCGGCAGCAAAACCGCCTGAGCCGAAGAAAAAGCACTCTCTCTGGTGGTGGTAGCGGAAAAGACCACACAACTGCTTGGCAGGCATCGCTGTTAGAATAGCGGCGAGGAATTCATGGCGTGCGTCATCACACGTCATATCAGTCCGTTCTACTGCCCGCACTCCGGAAGAATACGATGTTCACAAGCAACCGATTGCAAACCTTCGCCAAATTTCGAAACGTCTCTGTCCTGATTTGGCTCTTGATCGGTATGTTGGTCACTTCACCGGCGCTTGCAGACGACGGACAAACGCAACGAGATGCTGTTCCGCAGACTGTCTTCAATCTAGACCTGTGCACACTGGCCTACCAGCTCTATCATCAATCGGTATGTTTGCCGCTCGACCCATGGTACGACATGATGTCCCGCGTCGGCAGCGACAGACGCGACAACATTTGCCGCTTTACACACGAGTATGCCGCAAGGCTCGGTATGGAGCATGGATTTTACAGCGGTCCAAACGCCGCGCGCGGATGGACCAATAGCAATTCCAATCTAGATCCTATCCTCACCAACTACAGACAAATTGACGCAAGGCTACCAGCGTTCAACCGAGACGGCGAAATATTCCTTGCAGTACTGGCGCCGGAGTACGTCAACAAAAACATCAAAGTGATGGACGGCATTCGCTACAGAACTAAGCCGGCAGGCTTCCCGTCTTACGACGTCGAGCAATTTCGAATTCGCGAGTACCCCACAGGAGAAGATCACCTGATCATGTTCGAGGGCGGCACGGGAATCGCCGGCACCACCGAACCATCGTGGAGCCCCATGGGTTTTGTGCTGATGCGAAAAACACCCACAGGCTACGACGCCCACATTGTTTTTCGCGGCAGCCGCAGTGGTGCGTCGCTGAGCAAGACAGTTTGGAGAGCACAGGATGCAATCGGAGAACATAAGGGCAACCCTGACTGGATCACCGACCTTCGCGGCACCAAGCAGATTGAGCAGCCATTGATCAGCAAGGTTGGTAAGGTGACCCAGGGATTTGCGGAGTCGCTGCCTACAATGCTCGGACCGATCGCTGCTTGCTGCAAATCCCTTGGTGAGAGATATCCGGCGCCAGAACACATCTACGTGACCGGTCACAGCCTGGGTGCCGGGCTGGCTAGCCAGTTTGTCAGCGCGGTTTTGCAGGGCAGCTATGGTGATGCGTTGCGAAATCAGGTCAAAGGCTGGGACTGGGGCAAAACAACGCTCATAGCATATGCCCAGCCCATTCCTGGTGACCCTACCTGGGCGGCCAATTTTGACAAAATCTCGCCGGCTTCAGAGCACTATTGGGTTGAGGGAGATTTTGTTGTCGAAGCAAATTCGAACCGCATCGTCGGAATGTTAATTGACAAAGGCGAACATGCCGGTATCCAACATAAGTTGAGCAAAGTAGCTGGCTGCAACGATAACCCTCACGAAGTATTCGTCATTCGTGACGCCCTTTTGCGAGACCTCTCGTCACAGGACGCCGCAATGTCTCAGCAACTTGGCCGGGAAAACACCTGGGGCTATTACGAGACTCTTTCGAAAATGCTTGCTGGTCAACCTATCAATTACGTGTATCCGGGCGCGACGGCACCCAAGATCGTGACAGAAGAGAATCTGAGAACGATCCTGCAAAACTGCAATTTCACTTCGGAATTTGATCGTTGGCTAGAACAAGTCTACGCCAGGATGATTGTGGACAAGAGCAGCTATATTGGACCGAAATTCCAAAGCACGCTTGATGAAAGGCAGAAGCTGGTCTTAGACATCGTTGCACGAATGAGAAAACCACCATTAGTTGATAATGCTCAAGAACTCGACGGTCTGGTGAGTGATTACGAGCTCATCGATGGCAATCTCGGACTGACTAACGAAGAGCAATGGATTTACTGTGGCATGATCCTGTCTCGAATCCAAAAGACAAATCTTTCGCTGCAAGAGCTTCTGTCCAAACCGGCGATCAAGACCTGTCTTGAGTCAAAGTTCGACGAATGAATAGAGATGACACCACCTATTGCAACTGAGAACCCAATGAAAAACATGAGTTTCATTTCTTCTTGTTCGACCATTTAATCGGAAAAATCATTGACGTTTGCTCTTTGTAGCGCAAATAGTCTTCACCAAGCATTTTTCCCAGATCACGCTCTTCATAAAAAATCCCGATCGATATGTAGAGCGTCATAGCAATTGCAAAAAGCAAGTGCCCGAGAGTCATCGCAGGCGCAAACCAAAATGCAAGCAAGAACCCAAGCATCAGTGGATGACGAACAAACTTGTACAGACCTCGCAAGACAAAGGGACGCTGGCTGTATTCAAGTCCGCGAAAGTTGAGCCAGACTTGCCGCAGCCCGAACAGGTCAAAATGATCGATCAAGAATGTCGACAAAAAAACAACTACCCAGCCCACAATTGAAACACCGGACAAGAGCCAACTTACAGGAGCCGCGCTAGTCCAAATCACCGCATTGATAGGTCGCCAGTGCCAGTAGAGAATCGCGAGGACAACACTTGCCACCAAAACAAACGTGCTGCGCTCAGCTGCAGGTGGAATAAATTTGGTAAGTTGCTCCTTGAATGCTGGGCGTGCCATAACACTGTGAGACACACCAAACAGCAAAACCAGCGCCAAGTCAATGAGCAAGGCTTCCGGCAGAGGTCCCTCTATTCCCATGTCAATACTCTTCGGAACTATGACACCGCCGACAAAACCAATCATGTAGAGGATCGTAGAGAGAAATGCTGCGTAAGCAACAATTCCATAGGCAAGGATCAAAAATTTGTTCATGCCGGCGAGCTACCTGAAAAACGGGGAGAACTAACTTTCATAGACGTTTCACAACTGCTACTTCAATATGCTAATTCTACGTCGTAACGATAGACTTTTCTCCAGTGCGCTAAAATACGAAGCAGTTCATCAAGTCTTTCTAAAAGCCTTCTGGCTTCAATGACTGATCGCTCCGCTTCTTATGAAGGATGGGCTCGGGACAGAAAGACGAAAGGGAAATCGAAAGCCTCATGAAAATCTTAGTTTCTATCGATCACTCAGATGCCTCATCTCAGGTAATTGATGCCATAGCGCAAACTCTTTGGCCACCACAATCTCAATTCAAAATCATTCATGTGCTCAGGTCGCTCGAGGAATTGGGCACTCCGTCAAACATCTCTTCGCCGGAATGGCAAAAGTCGTTGACCGCTGCGCAAGAGCAACTGAGGAAGGCGGCAATTCAACTATTGCAAGAATTCGTAGATAGGCTCAAACAGAGCTTTCCCGATTGCCAGTTTACGTCTCATCTCTCAGAAGACGAAGAAGAAAACCAGCCTATTGCCGCAACGGTTCTAAGCATAGCGGGCGATTGGCAGCCTGATTTGATCGTCCTCGGTAGCCACGGAAAACAGGGTCTATCCCACTTGCTATTAGGCAGCGTGTCATTTTCAGTACTTTGTCAATCACGATGCTCCGTGCGAATAATAAAGCAAGCAATGTTTCCTGCAACCGACAATAGTTTCAATGTTCTCATCCCGGTGGACAATACACGTTACTCAGAGGATGCTTTGGCCATGGTTCGTTCTCGCCCCTGGCACCAGGCTACACGCTTTCGTTTGTTGACCGTCTTACCGGATAAGCTTTCACAAGGCGCTTTTCCTGTCAGCGGCAGCGCGGCAATTCACGAGCTTGACAAAGAGGGCGATGAGCTCGAAGAGGCATCAGCAGCCCTTCGCAATCGTGCAAAATCTCTTGCCAGTGCGTTTGGCGGATCGCATGAAGTCGATTCGGTGGCGGTCAGGGGGGACGCTCGCGACAGCATAATAGAACAGGCTTACACCTGGCCGGCCAGCCTGATTGTGATGGGCTCTCGGGGCAAATCAGTTTTGGCGAGGTTCTTCCTTGGCAGTGTTTCTAACGCTGTTACCCAAGTCTCTCCTTGCTCCGTTGAAGTTGTCCGACCAGTTCCTACTTCCGCCTAGCTGCGCAGGGAAATTATCGCTGTTCCTTTCAATATCATGGAATCACCATGTATGTGACTTGAGCTCGAAAGGTCTGGTCATCGACAAAAATGCTTGCGCCAGACCCTTTTTGGGTAGATAGTCCGTGGAGTCAAGGCACTTGCTTTCCACATGAGAGCAGGAGTTCGAGCAAACACAATGTGCAAGACGACTCATAGAAAATTGCGAGTTATCGTCTCAAGAACCGCTCAACAAGCGAAGTCCCAGCCTGAAGAATTGCTTGCTGCCGGATGCAAAAGCCAATGATTTCTCTCAGGTAACTCACGATCAACAATCGAACCAACCGTCTTTCCAAACGTCTGATACATAACAAACCATTTATTGAGTTAACGCTATGGACGATCCCAATCAAAACTGGAGACACGACAGTGGCATTTTCCGCGCACTGGGCGGAACACCAAGGAAAGCAAGCGAGACAAGCTCCAAGCTCAATCAGCCGGACTTGAGTTTGACGCGAATTCCAGAGGAAGTAGTCGAATTCGGCGATATGCGAACTTTGATCTATAACGCATGCGTTGATTCGCACCAACGATCAATGCCGTTAAGTGTGTTCATGATCGCAATTGACGAGCTTGATGGTCTAAAACTAAATTACGGTGACCTGGCAGCCGAGACTGCAATTGCCTTTGTTTTGAACCTACTGATTCAAACTAGAAACGAGTTCTACGGATCTTCCAGCAAAATTGTGCTCGGTCAGTATGTCCTCGGACGATACTTGATGTTGCTACCCGGGGCTCTCGGGGCGAGAGCGGCAGAATTTGCCGAGGTTCTGCGCAAGTCTGTCAACGAAAAGGACTTTGTCTTGAACACGCGGAACATGCGTTTGACTATCAGCATTGGAGTAGTCCACAAGCCTGGACACGCCGGCGATCAGGATTACATGATAATGCAGGCGGATCAGGCTTGCTCTGAGACTATGTCCATGGGCGGCAACAAAGTCACGATTGCAAAAATCACGGAAGGCTTCTAAAAACTCTCAAGGTCATTTCGGCAGCAAAGGAAACATAATTACGTCACATTGGCTCTTTTTAAATGGATATGCTTGTTGAAACTCTTGGTCGACGCCTTTCTTTGCTAACCTCAATATCTGTCAGTGGCAAGAATTGCCCGTGGTCAGGCTGATAACTGAAGACATCGCCGGTTTCAATTTTGTATGTCCAGCCGTGCAAGTTGAGTTCATTGCGCGCAATGCGCTCAGATACGACCGGATGAGTTTTTAAGTTTTCCAGCTGTACAAGTACGTTCTCCTGTACGGCCACATTTAAAAGCTCATCCGCCTGAAGGTTTGAATAGTTCTCTTTGACAATACACCGTGTCGTTTCAGCATAGGATAGCCATGCGGTCATCATCGGCATGTCTTTGATTAATTCCGGATCGAGCAAGCCTTTCATCGCACCACAGCAAGAGTGTCCACAAATGATGATGTCCTTAATATTCAGACCAGTGACAGCTAATTCGATAGTGGCGCCCTCTCCGCCATTAGTCGCACCATAGGCCGGCACAATGTTGCCCGCATTGCGGAGAATGAATAAATCACCCGGGTTGGTCTGGGTGATCAAGTTGGGATTAATCCTTGAGTCCGAACACGTGATAAAGAGAGCATCTGGATTCTGCTCCTGCGACAGGCGCTCGAACAATTCCTTGTGTGAAAGAAAGACTTGCGATTGAAAGTGATGAAGACCAGTGATCAGTTTTCGCACTATTTGGATATCACCTCGCCGTTTTGGAAGGCATAGCTTTCCCAGCATATGCTCTACTCCAAGTAAACAGGATCCATCTTGCAAATCTCTTTCAAGGCGCCGTCGTTAACCAGCTTTATCACATAGTCATTACGCAATTAATGCAAATAGACCTTCACCTACCTTTCACGCGTGCTACCTTGGCATAGACCTTATCGATGGCTCTTAGATTTTCTATTTCCCGAGCTTGCCCTGGCACTCAGCCTTATGCTCGAGAGCTTCCTTGTAATCGGGTGTCAGAGCGAGCGCTTCGTTGAAATCATCGAGCGCTGATTTAAGGTCACCTTTGGCCATCTTCATTGCACCTCGACGAGCGTATTTAAAAGCCGGTTTGTGCTCCTATTCTAACGTTTGCTGCCACTGCAGACGGTATCAGAGTATGAACGGGTGGAAGGACCAGAAGCATTCCGTGGAACGAAGTCGTGCTTTTTCACATCCGCATACCGCATAAGATGAACAAAAAAATCTACTATGTGTTCACCGTAAAGAAAAGTCGTATTTGACGACAGCTACGAAAGATCAGACCGACTTGCTGAGCTGATTGACCTGGCAGTGAATTCTCTAGCAACCTAAGCTGAAGTCTGCAGGGACAAACTGGTTTCGCATCGTATCAGGTATTGATATCATGTGATGATCAGTGCGCACCCAGTTGACAAAGTCATAACGGATTTACGGAAGGTAACAATGAACACTATCGGTCATGCGATTCTACTCATCCTCGGGTTCATAGCGATCGCGCTGATTGGCCAGGTGATTGTAAATCGGCTCGTCAAAATTGACGTCCTTGAAAAGCATCACAGCGCTGGTGAAGCGATGATGGGCGTTGTTGGAACCCTCTTTTCTGTGCTCCTGGGCTTCATGGTTGCATCTGCAATGGGGAAATATCAGGATGCTCAAATGTACGGGCAACTGGAAGCAAGCAATGTAGCAAGCGTGTTTCGTGTAGCAAGGGGCTTGTCTGATGCCGACAGACCGCGAATTCGTCACCTGTGTCGAAAGTATGTAGATGATGTGATCGAGAGCGAATGGCCGCTCATGGAACAACGAAAGAAGATTAACCACGGTTGGGTCACCTATCAGGATTTATGGGAAAGTGTAGTTGCGGCGGTCCCGGAAAATGACCGGCAAAACAACTTACAGCAGGGGCTAATCAGTTCCATGCAGGACTTAGGGGAGCAGCGCCGCGCCCGCATTCTTTTGAGCGAGACAAGCACCCCTCAGGCGCTCTGGATGGTGATTGGCTGTGGAGCCATCATTACTGTGGCTTTCACTTACATTTTTGCATCGCAATTTCCTAAGGTCCAGGGCGCAATGACTACACTTGTCGCTACTGCGATGGCGCTTAACATCTGGCTTCTGTCGGCATACAGCAGCCCTTATAGCGGTGAACTGCAGATAAAACCAGCAATGTTTCAGCTACTGAAAGACTCCGTGCTGACTGCTCCTGACACGAGGGCTAAATACTTGCATGACGAAAAGCCCACAGGCAAGTAATTTCTTATGTCCCCTGGTTTGTGGATTATCAGCGTTAAGATTCACATCTAGCCTGGTTGTGCCCTGATAATGGCTCGGTCGTCGGCTTTTGCATTAGTACAGTGGAATGTGGGCACTCCAGAAATGTTCTGCAAATGGTATCTAATGCCGCCTTGTTGAAAATACTCTTCGGGACCTGCCTTCCCATGCAAACTTGTCGTGAATCGAGCAACAATTTTGGAAAGTGCCGCTTTGTTATTGGAATTGGCCAACTTGATTATACTCACGACGCATGCTTGGAATTGAGCGCCGTTGCCAGATACGACAACATAAATGACCTTTTTGGAGAGGTTTCGATAATATCCAACGACTTTGACTTCCTTCATTTGCAATTCAAAGAACTCATCACACACTCGCGTCGACAAGATCTTAACGGGCTTGTCACCAGTATTGAGTGAAGAAATCAGCTGATCAAACCGAAAACCCAGATTCTCGAAGTTCTCCTCATCGCCGCGTCCTGGATTCGGCATGCTCGATGTAGTTCTATGTGACGCGCTAACTTCCTGCGCATCTGATGAAGCGTTTAACCCGACCGGCACAGCCAGGCTCAGTGGCAATAAAAGCAGAAGAATCAGCGAAGCTCTTCGCTTTGGACTTCCCATTGAAACAAGTTCCTCATTTCCCTTTACGGCATTGATCTCTGGTGTGTTTGGAGTAACTATTAAACTCGCTGCAATTCCCTCGTCTCAGCCTCAAATTCGTCCACAACCAATCGCATCAAGAAATCATCTTGATAAAGTGGAGCCAGACTCGATCCTATTGCTTCAGAATGCTTCTGATAGTTACTGAATATCAAATTACAATTTTGCAGATTGCCAGGCGAAGCGTGTTGTCTTAAGGCAAATTTCAGTGGCTCTATCAATAGATCGCCTGCAGAGACAATCTTGCCTGTCACTATCACGTCCGAAGGGGCGATAATGTTGATTGCGCCGGAAAGTCCATATGCAATCGCTTTGCCCGCGTCTGCAAGAGCCGCCCTGCATTTCTTGTCGCCGTCGAGTGCAAGGGAAATCACATCGTCAAGTTCCTTGATTGTGGACTTTCGCGACCAACAGCGATGAACGATGGCCTCCGCTCCCGCCAGGGAATTTACACACCCACGTTCGCCGCAAATGCATATCGCGTCAACTCCAGGTATGCGCAGGTGGCCAAAATTACCCGCCAGCGCATGGTTTCCCCGGAGTAGCTTTTTGTCCTTGACAATCGCCGAGCGTATTTCACGGCCATGCCTGACAATGAAAGCGTCGTCGCTGCTCTGCGCCGCACCACGAATGGTTTCACAAATCGCCAACATATTTGTATTTGAGTCAACTATTACAGCGCATGGAAGCACACCAGCAAGCCTTTGAGTCAGACCGGGAATGTCCAATTTCTTTCCGTTTATACGAGGAATAGCAGTCTCGGAGACTGGTCCAGGGACTGCCAGACCCAGCCCGACGACATCCTCAGCTCTGGTTTTCTCAGTGGTGAGCAGTTGATCTAAAGCTGTCAAAAGTAGCAAGATGATCGAATTCAAATCCAATTTCCTGGCATACTTTTTTCTGCGAACGGCCAGCACCTTACCGTCCAAATCGCTCATTGCCAAATCGATTCGGTCGTCGTCCAGACTTATGCCAATCGTCACACGGGCAGCAGAGTTGAAGAGCAGGCCAGTTGGTCGCCGTCCTCGGATAGATGTGCTATAACCGCTTTCCTGAACGACAGACAGCTGAACCAATTCATCAACGATACTGGAGACTGTTGACTTTGCAAGATCGCAACTTCTTGCCACGTCAGCTCGGCTTAAACCAGGTGTCTTGCGCACAGCTCGCAATATGCTCGCAGCATTTCTCTTGCGCATTTCCAGAAAACTAAAGCTAAGCAATCTGTGCTCCCTTCACCGAGTTCTTTGTCTTGGTCTCCAAACTTCTACTTCAATTTGCTTGATTTTTAGCGCGATAAGTCTGCGAGCTTCGAGACCTGTTGCAATACTGGCATCGCTCTGCAGTATGTCTGTTTGCGCACTTTCTCTCTAATGAAATCCCGTTCTAATCTGTCAAACTGACTGGCGACAGATAGTGAATCTTCATCATCGCTATAAGCATTGCGCTTATCCTTAAGTGGCGGGGACGAGTTCATCATCTCCGGCAGTTCCGCCCCCAAAACGTTCTGAAACTCACTTATGCCATGTTCTGACAAAAGACCTGGATACAACTGCTCCGCTTCCCCACTTACATGACGTCCACCGCCAGGGGTATTCTTCATTGCGTACCACTTCAGCCCCCCGTCGAATGTCTCAAGATCGTAAGTACCGAACCATTCATGAAATCCGTGTGCTTGCCGATATCTAGACTTCATCGCTTTAAGTTCTCCGCGAAGGTTCTCTATTTCCTTACGCCTGAGGTCGTAGCCAAGCAACACTCCAAAGACCAGACAAACCGTCAAAAGATTTCCGGTCATGAAAAACGTCTCCATTTCTCGCGCTCCTTTTCGACCAGGCCCTTCATTGCGGGCGGTAGAAATTCGACTCGAAAGACTCCTTCAGATTAGCAGCAATTAGTTCGTTTGCCAAACCAACTAATTACTACTCTTACACTTTTTACTACCCTCTAAACAGCATTCAAGGGGTGAGTTCCCCGAGCAGAGCATGCCCCAGCTCTATCAGGATCAGGCGCTCCTGCGTATAATGAATTCCGTCACTTCATCTTCACCGAAGCGGCAGACTGTTTCTGCCGGCTAATCTTCGGACCAGGAAACGTTTTGGACTGGAAACTCATTTTTAGCGTCTCCGTATTGATGCTTACCTACGCACTATTAATTTGGGAGCGAATCCCTCGCGTGGTTACAGCTCTACTGGGCGCTTCCGCGCTCGTTGGCTGTCACGTAATTTCGCAAAAGGAAGCGTTTAATTCAATCGACTTCAATGTCATCTCGCTACTCTTCGGCATGATGATTTTAGTCAACATTCTCAGTCACACCGGGCTTCTCAATTGCATAGCGATTTGGGCCGCCAAGTCCACCGATGGCAGCCCCGGCAAACTCCTGTTGGCATTTAGTACTCTTTCAGGATTTCTGTCAGCGTTTCTCGACAATGTGACAACGGTTTTGCTGCTTGGCACAATAACGTGTGTAATTACTCGCAAGCTCAAGCTCAAACCCGTTCCGTTCTTATTATGTGAAGCGATTTGCTCGAATGTTGGCGGCACGGCAACGCTCATTGGAGATCCGCCAAATATCATGATTGGAAGCGCCGCTGGACTTGATTTCTACGCATTCTTAATTACTCTGGGGCCTCTCATTATCTTCATTTTTCCGGTTGTTTTAGCCACTTTGTATTCTCTGTATGGTCGAAACCTAAAAGGCTCCGCCGAAGCAAGCAAAGAGCTTTTGAGCATGTCAGCCCGCGATGAAATCAAGGATCGACCATTGATGATCAAGTCCCTGTGCATCATTTCATTAGTTGTTCTCGGCTTTATGTTTCACGGAGCATTAAATCTTGAAGCTGGAACAATTGCAGTGGCGGGCGCAGCGGTGCTGCTGATTTTCGAGCACAGGAAAAACATCTGGGACGACGTAGAGTGGACGACAATCTTCTTTTTCATCGGCTTGTACATCATCGTCGGAGCAGTTGAATCAACTGGCGTCCTCAGATTAGCTGGACAAGAACTTCTGAGAATTGTGCATAGCCACAGCCCTATTGCGGTTTCGATGGCTTTGCTCTGGTTGTCGGCTCTTTGCTCAGCAGTTATCGACAACATTCCGTACACTGCAACAATGATTCCTATTGTGGAAACCATTCAAACGACTCCTCCCAACAATACGCTCTGGTGGGCTCTTTCCCTGGGTGCATGCCTAGGGGGAAATGGTTCGCTGATAGGCGCCACAGCCAACGTGGTTGCTGCCGACATAGCTCATGCAAATGGCGAAAAACTGGGATTTGCTGAGTTCACCGCTGTTGGAATGATCATCACGCTGGAGACGTTGATTCTAAGTTCTATCTATCTCTACCTGATGCACAAGGGTTTCTTCTAAGGCTTTGCCAGCGAATGACTGTCACGTCGTGTCGCCGGCTTCGTCTGGCAATCGGCAAGAACAGAACAATGCGCATGGCGTACGATTTTTTCTACGTTTGTGCCGATAAGCGCGCCCCAAATACTGGAATGCCCGGTGTCACCAACAAGCAACAGATCTACCCTATGTGTCTTGACGTAGTCGATCATTGCCAGGGCAGAGCTGCCGGCCACAATTTCGGTTACTACGCTAACGCCTTGCTCTTTTGCGCGCTCCTTTGCCTTCAATTGAGCTCGCTCCAACTTCGCTCGAGAGGTTTTCTCGACGGCCAGGACTTCACTGGCACTATAGGAGGCGTCTGCCGTTTCCTGTATGGAAACTATGTGCAACAACGCCTCTTTCAACCTTGCCTGCTGGATGGCTTCTTCCAAGGCCTTCCAAGAGCTGTCGGAGCCATCCAGCCCCACTGCTACTACATAGTTATTCCCTTGCGGTTCTGCCATTTTCGTTAATGAACACCCGGGGACAGATCATCTGTCGAACTAGTTTCCCACAAATTAATCGCTTCGATAGCATTTTCAAATCGCTCAAAGCAGTTTTCTTCGTTAACACCTCCTCCTATATCTTCAAGAATTTTCCTAATGTTAGGCTGTATGCCCACCAGAAGCACTCGTATGCCTCTATGCTGCCATTTTTCTATGGCCGTCTCCAGAGCAAAGGCACCTGTCTGGTCGATAAGCGGAACATTCAAAAATCGCAAGATAATATATTTTGCGTCAGCCAGCTTGTCGATCGTATCCGCCAGATTTTTTGCTTCCCCAAAAAAGAGTGGTCCGTTCAAAACATAGGAGTAAGTGCTTTTGCGCACCGACTCCGGAATGTGCTCGGTTACCTCACGCAACTCTTCAAGCGTTTCTAGGTCGCTGATTGAGGAAAGGCGGGCATCCGTCAGCTGTTTGACGAAAAGGACAGAGGCAAGAGCCACTCCGACCAGGACAGCTATGATGAGGTCAACAAAAATAGTTAAGACAAGCACTGTGACCATGACAAACACGTCTGCCCGGGGCGTTTTTCCCAAAGCCCGCAGCACACGCCAATCCATGATGCTCAGACCGACCGTCAGAAGAATTGCAGCCAAAGAAGCCAGAGGAATCTCGGATGCTATGTTGCTGAAAAAAACCAGCACCGCCAAAAGTATCAGCCCATGTAAAGCTCCGGAGAGCGCTGTTGTTCCGCCCGATTTGACATTGACCATCGAACGCATTGTCGCGCCCGCTCCAGGCAATCCACCAATCAGTCCGGAGGCCATATTGCCTAATCCTTGCCCGATTAATTCTCGATCGCTGTCATGGCGGCGACGTGTGACTTTGTCGAGTACAAGTGAAGTAAGCAAAGAGTCAATTGCGCCTAATACAGCAAGAGTCAATCCGTTCTGGATTATCAGGTGCATGTCGTCAATGGAAACACCGGGCAACCGGGGCAAAGGAAGATTCGACGGGATTTCACCAATTTTGGGAACATCCAGATGCAGAATATGCGCCAGGATCGCAGATGCCATCAGAGCAACAAGCGATGCAGGCAATTTCTTGGACAAATGCGGCAAAACGTAAATGAGCACAAGCGTGACTGCGCTTATCATCATGGCACTTGAATTCAATTTATCGAACAATGACCCCAGGCTTTCAAGACCGGCTAAAGCATTGCCGGCTGCCGGTAGACCAAACAAAGGACCAATTTCGATACAGACGATGATTGCGCCGATACCCGTCATGAAGCCGGATATGACCGGATAAGGAATGTAGCCGATCAGTTGTCCAGCTTTTGCATAGCCCATTGCTATTTGAATCACGCCACCAAGTACAGTGGCGGCAAAAATCAAGTCCGGCCGACCTGAATTGGCACTCAAAATGGCAGCAGCCACAACCGTCATGGGTCCGGTCGGCCCCGAGCATTGGCCTGGCGTGCCGCCAAATAATGCTGCTAAAATTCCGCAGGCTATCGCTCCATACAAACCGGCGGCGGCGCCTAGCCCGGATGCTACTCCAAAAGCAAGACACAACGGCAAGGCTACGATTGCCGCCATCAGTCCCCCGATCATGTCTCCGAGCGGGTTTTGCCAATATTTTTCTTTCAGTACGGTTAAAGCTGCCATTCATGTAATTCCACGTACACAAAGATTACCTGAGTTACCTTTCTAAGAGATGACGGCACTTAGAAAGGTGCAACACGGCATCCTTTCATTTTGCCTTCTATTTTCAGCTAATTGGCAAAATCTTTGTATGCCGTTACACGCAATCCGGGCTGAAATCTGCATTACAGCCTATTGCAGTGACCTCGCAAAACAAGGTACAACCCGAGATTTTAGACACTGCTAAACAGCTTTCACCTTGATATCAGTCGAGTTGAAACAACTGCAATTGAGTCTCAAATGCAGAGGGCGTCACTTTTACATCCCCGGCAAACGGATCGTCGTAGGTCATGAGTAGAAATAAGTTCAAACAAATAACCAGGCTGACCATTCCCACCATGAATATTTGGATTCTGAGGCTATCGGCCGAAAAGAAGTATGTGAAAATTATTGTTGCTGCGCCACCCAGCATTAGCACCGCCCACAGCTCGTTTGGCAAACCCGTATGCAGCGCTTCCACTCTCATACGTCTGTTTTCGCCAACCGATTGCATCGCCGATAATAGCTGCGCCTGGGCGTTTACTTGTCTTTGAGAGCTTGGCTCATAGGTCGAGCAAGTCTTCCAGAGGCTGCGATATGTTGCCCATGCCAGTTTGCTGTCTTCTTTATTTGCCAGTTTTGGCCATTCGTCTTCAATTACTTCCTTTGCATATTTCTTGCACAGCAAACGCAGTCTGTCACACTCGCGAACAGGCATTCCTTCAGCCAGCCTGTAAACGTTACCGAGAGCCGAAGCCTCATGCTGGACAGTCACTTTCGCTTGTGAAAATCGCTGCATGGAGTCGGCGACCATGAAGCCCAGGAGCACCGCAAACAACATAGCCACAAATTGCGAATATGGATCGGCAATGTCGTGCTGCGACCTCAATTCAGGGGTTTTCAGGAGACGGCGCGTAGCAATCAACCCTAGAATTGAGCTGAAAACCATGGCAAGAACGAAAAATAGTCCAGTTTGTAAAGTCAAGATCGTTGATTCAGATGCGTCCGACCGCCAATAATATAGCCGATCAGGTTAATTACTACAGTCAGCACAGTTTATTGCGGACGAATTTCCTTTTCCAGGGAAGCCTCCTGATCTTGCATTTCAGTGCGGAGCTCCAGAAATCGTGAATCTATTCGTTCGCGAAAAACTTCCAAAACTTCAGGTTTTGCCAAATCTTTGCGAGAAAGTTGCACGATGCAGTCTCTTTGCGCCTTGATTAGAGCCGTCTCGATGTGCAGGCGCTCTACATCATCGCTGTTTTCGCTGCTGTCCAGAAGCTCGAGAAATTGCTCTGCTTCAACTAACTTAGCATCAATCTCTTTTTCTTTCCTCCGAAACTCCTTCTTGCTCAACTGAGACGTTTTCACGGCTTTTTGCAAGTTTTTTTTGTCGACCTGCAATTTGACTATCTTATTGAGAAGCTCAGTCGCTTTCGGTGCACGGCTGCCGGAAACTTTTAAAACCTTGACCAAAGGCTCCATGGACAGACCAGATACAAGAAGTGTAAAAAGCGCCACACCGAATGTGGTGACAACTAGCATCTCTCGCTCCGGAAAGTTTGATGGCAGGCTCAATGCCATAGCCATACACAAAGACCCCCTCAGTCCTCCCCAGAAGAGCAGATGCCGCCAGGTAAACGGAATAGGAAGTTTTTTCTCGCTTACAAACGGGATAAGTGCGTAGACGATAACAATTCTGGCAAGAAGAATGGCCACAATTCCAGCGCCGATAAAGGGCAAATACTTGACCACAAGAGGAAACTTGATCTGCATGCCGATCAAGAGAAAAACCAGTGACTCGGCGATAAAAGCCGCATACTCCCAGAAGGAATCGACAGCCAGTCTTGTGGTAGCCGACATGCTTCTTCTGCTGCCGAAATTGCCCATAACGAAGCCTGCGACCAGGACTGAGATTACAGACGACACTCTCAACTGCTCGGCTAAGATGTAGGAGCCATATGCGACTAGGACCGTCAATGTTGTCTCCAGCAAGTGATCGTCGAAAAACTCGGTAAGTTTTGAAGCAATTGCTCCTATTGCTGTGCCAACAATCATTCCGCCACATGTTATGACTACAAAATCCATTCCGATTTTCGTCCAGGACAAGTCACCACCCAGAAGAATCGATGCAAGCAACACTCTGAAAAGAGCAACCGCTGTGCCGTCGTTTAACAGGCTTTCTCCTTCAAGTATTGTGTGGAGACGCTTATTGACTCTTAGCCTTTTGAATAGAGACAAAACCGAAATAGGGTCGGTGGCCGAAATCATCGCTCCAAAAAGTAGAGCCAGCTTGAAGTCGAAGCCGGTAATTGCATGCAATAACAGCCCCACTATCAATGCTGATAAAAGAACACCCAGAGTAGCCAGCAAAGCTACAGGCTTGACGCAAGTCTTTAGAGTCTCCAGGTGTAGATTCCACGAGGCTTCAAAAAGCAGCGCCGGTAAGAAAATAAGAAGAATTAGTTCGGGCGTCATAGTGACGACCGGCAGCCAGTGAAAAACTCCGATGAAAAGCCCGACGATTACAAGCGCAATTGAATATGGCAGACGTATCCATTTAGTGACGATGGCTACGCCCGAAGCCAGAAGCAG
>JBGAVL010000120.1:0-16127 GCA_044228145.1 Obscuribacteraceae bacterium (SeqCode) | reverse complement strand
TAAACCCTATCTACTCCACCTGGACCTAGTGATACATTGAGGACACGGCGGAGGCTGGCTGCCGGATTGGTGATTCTACTGGGAGAAATGTACCTATGAAGAAGACGCCTGTTATTTCCGTGCTGGTCGCTCTCAGCTTTGCGGTAGGAATGGAAGGGAAATGCGCTGATCCTGAATACGTGGAGCAACAAGCTGCGACACTCAGGATGTACGCCGCAGACAAAGATCCCAGATATTTCGATCAACTCTACGAAGTGGCTGGTCTTTATCATTTAAACGGAATGCACCAGAAGGCCGATCAGGCGTTTCAGGAGTATTTGCAATTGTGGAGACAAAAGCCACACAAGAAAAGCGAGTCAAGTTTTATGCTGGAGTGGGCTAACTGGCTGACCACACAAACTCCGGAAAAACCTAAAATTTCAGCCAGCGTGCGCCAGGCGAATCTTCTTAAAGCGTCCCAAATCACTGACGAGGCGCTGGCACGGTCGAACAATATTCCGCCGGGCAGTGAGGAGAAATTCAAAGTGCTTTTTACGGCTGCTGAAAACTACAAGGCCACGGGCGACATCACAAAGCAAGAGCGGGTGGTCGAACAACTGGACAGGACGCTGCGCACGATGGAACAGGAAAATAAACCATCGGAGGATCGAGTTTATTTCATATACCAGCAACTCACGCAACTGGCGGATTTCTATTGTCCAATGGTACGTTGGCGGCGGGCACGCAATCAAAAGCAGATCGCGCTCTTGCCAGACTCTGCCCCCAAAGGCACAAACGGAGTCAGAGCATCCGATTTTGCGTCCTCAGAAAAGTACAGAATTCGCATCGCGGCACTCTTGGATAAACTTCCGCCAGGCAACGACGTGAGAATTGAAGAACAGAGATCGCTCGTGTCATGGTATCGCACGTACGGACAGACCGCTAAGTACAATGCCCAACTGAAAAAATTGGGCTGCCTGCTTGGCTCAAACGATCTAAAAGTACTATTACCACCGAAGCGCGGTTGCGAAGGTTGCGGAATGGGCTGAGGACGCAAGGGTCAGCATGCGGCTCCAAGCAAAAGAGGTCGAGTTTTAGAATAGAGACGATAATTGATCCTGTGCTAGATTCGTAAAATCCGCTCAAGGGGACTTATGAATATCAAGTCAACACGCATTCTTTCCTCTCTGATGATTCTCGGCTTGACCGCCGGGACCGATGCAGCGCGCGCAGACGAAGCTGACGTGAAAAGGGCAGAGGATGAACTAAAGTCTTACTCCGCTGACAAAGATCCAAACACCAGATACGCAGGACATCTCTACTATCTCGCCAGTGTCTATCGCAAAAATGGAATGCGGAAAAAATCTGATGAAACGTTCCAAAAATTCCTGACCTTGTGGAGACAAAAGCCGCAAGGAGAAAGCGAAGCAAGCTTGATGCTCGGCTGGGCGAGTTCGATGACGGTAGCGCGAAACGAATTCAGCTATCCGAACGGAACCTCGGAAGAAGCGATGGAGCGGGACCAGGCGCGCGATAAGGTCGAGTACCAAAGAGATTTGGTGAAAGCTGCGCAAATCGCGGACAACGCACTGGCAATGGCGAGCAAGATGCCGCCCACCAGCGAGGAGAAAATCAATGTACTTTTCAGCGCCGCATCAGTTTACGAATCCACCAACAGCACTCAAAAGAAACAGCAAGTGCTCGCAGAGTTGGACAGAACATTCAGAACGATGGAACAGGATAGGAACCTCACGGCAGACGGCATCATAAAGCTTGCGAACCATCTTGAAGCAATGGCAGACAATTACTGCTCGATGCATACCTGGCGACAAACTATGAGGCAAAAACCTGTCGGATTATTGCCGGATTCCACACCAAAAGACACTTACGGAGTTAGAGAAAAAGACTTCAAAATCGGCGAAGGATACAGACTGCGTGCAATGGCTCAATTCGAGAGGCTGCCTGCGCGTGATTCCAACCGAATCAATGCACAGCGTGCGCTCGTCGCCTGGTACCACCTTTATGGACAGGACAAGAAATACAGCACTGAGTTGCAAAAGTTAGGAACGCTGCTTGGGTCGACGGACCCGAGCGTGCTCTTCCCGCCGCCGCCGTATTGCCCGGGTTGCGGACGGGGGTAACTTTCAGCGAGTACACTTCGCGCTGCATCCGCCCCGAAAGCGTATAAAATAGCGAAAATCAGAAGGGAGAGGTGTTGACCTTGAACGCATCATTTAAGAAACCAATGCGAAGTAAAGCCTTACTCGCAATTGCATTTGCTGGTGGAATCCTCAATTCGCAGTTGCCTGCATTATCTGAAACTGAATCCAAATCCGAATCGACGGATTCGGTAACTCAGAAACTTGCGAATCAACCAGGAATTGCAACGGAAGAGCGGGCATTTTGGTTACTGTGTCTGGCAAGGAACTATCTCACAAACGGCAACAAGGATGAAATCGAAAAACGCTTCACCACCATCGTGAAGGAAATAACCACGCATTCGCACTTCAACAGTTCAAGATACAAGGAACTCGTTTTCGTAAACTGGGCCGACATGGTTTCATCAGACGTGCAATCTAGGAACATCAAAAATAATCAAAATACAAATGCGGAAGCAAAACCAGATTCACATTCGGTAGCTGAAGAAAACCGCGTCCTGGCAGCTAAAGCAATCCACATTGCATTGTCGCAATTCGATAAAGTAACCGATAAGTTTGCAAGGCTGAACCTTTACTTCATTGGGGCTCGGCTGTTTCAGGAAGCTAAGGACATAGTTGGCATGCGAAAGTGCGACCAAGTTTTGGAAGAAGCCTTGAAAGCTTGCGAGGGAACCTCGTCTATTGATGAAGAACAAACAAAAGCAGCAATATCGATATTGAATTCAATGGCAAACGGTTTGATTCCCGTCAAAGTACCGGACTTAAACCCAAAAGATGGTCCGCTTGGCAGTCAGCCAGCCATAAAGCCTTTCACCGAGAGAGACTTCAAAGAGAGCGAAAAACTCAAGTTAAGAGCCGTTGCAATGGCTGATCGATTAGCGACAACAGATCACCAGAGAAGGAAAGCACATCGAGACATGTCGCTCTGGTACATGTTACTTGGCAAAAAGGAACTGGCGGAAAGGGAAAAACAGATTCTCTTCGAGTTAGTTGGGTGCAAAGACGACATAATTCTGTATCCACAACGAGGAGGGTGCGGTCATCTTGTTTGGTGGCAGAAGGAGCGAGTGATAGCTACTTATGACTGCGGGATGGGCTAATTGTTATGAACAAGTCACAGGATTGATTTGATGATGCGGCACAAAGCATTAATTGCTCTAATTTACTTCGCGAGTACTAGCTATGCCCCACAATCTGGGTTGTGCCTTAATGGCATAGAGGAAGCAAAGCTCCTGGTGAAGGAACAAGAGCGGAAAAGGCTCCAACCATTCTATCCTGAAGCACTCATGAGATTGGCCAACGAATATTACATGCATGGACAAACACGACTGGCAGAGGTCACGTTTCGAAAAGCACTATGGGTTTGTAAGACAAGGAATCCACATGCAAGCCTAGGATTAAAGCCTTCGGACTTGGGAAGTGAGAGTTATCACTCGCGAGTATCCTCGTTTATTTTGACATGGGCGGAAAGCCTGGCCTATGGAAGGCTAACGTCTAAAGAAATTCAATCAAATTCGAAATTTCACTTTGACTTTTCAGCGCCTATTTCACGAGAAGACCGAAATCGCATAGATTTGACAGTCCAAGAATCACTTCGAGAGATTGATAAAGTCCCTACGTTGTCTTTGCGAACGGATTCATACATTCGTGCAGCGAAACTCTTCCGAAAAACCGGAGCTTTAGCAGAAGAAAACAAGTGCAAGAAGTTCTTGCTATCAGTTTGCGAAGCCTGCGAAAACAATAAGGGAGCAACTGAGCACGAGTTGATCTCAACTGCCTGGATTTTCTACGAATTGGCAACCTTAATTTTGCCGGTTCTACCACCAGACGAGATTCCCATTGAAGTGATCACTGTCTCAGATGCTGCGGTTAACGGCGGCTATACAGAGATTGCATTCCGACAGAGTGAGAAACTGCGTTTGAGAGCAACAGCCTTGTTTGATAGATTGCCCAGTGACCATGTTAGCAGGATACACGCGCATAGGAGCCTGGCACTCTGGTACATGAAATTCGGAAAAACCGAGTCAGCAAATATACAAAGAGGCATCTTATCGAAACTGATTGGCTCCAAAGACAATGGGACTCTTTTCCCTTTGCGTACTCATGGTTGTGGTAATGGCCGTTTTTGTGGCATGGGTTAGCGGATATGGGTAGAGAGAAACCTAGACTGGGGCTTTCATTAATGCCGACGGACGACTTCCATGAAGCGACCGCATCGCTCTTTCAAAATAATAAGGTTGAGGCACTCGAGTGGAGCTTTGACCTAACCTTGAATGGAGTGGTCATCGAACCGTGGGCGCAAGAGTTAATAGACAAATTCAGTGCGATCAGTGCTTTGACTGGGCATGGAGTTAATCTTTCGCCGCTCTCGGCGCGGTTTTCGCAAAGGCAGAAAGACTGGCTAGAATATGCGCAAAAGGAGTTTCGAACGCGGAAGTACGTGCATGCTTCCGAGCACTTCGGATTTTCTGAGGCAGGTCCCATAAAACAGGGAGCACCGCTTTCGGTGCCAATGAATAAAGAGTCTCTGAGCACAGGGAAAGAAATGATGAAACGATATGCAGATGCCACAGGATGCCCAGTAGGACTAGAGAATCTGGCGTTCGCATTCAGCCTTGATGATGTAAAAAAACAGGGCGAATTCATCGACGAATTAATTTCAAGTGTCGATGGTTTCCTATTGTTGGATCTGCACAACATCTACTGTCAGATTGCAAATTTTGGTGTTTCCGAACTTGAATTGCTGAATTCATACCCTCTGTCAAAGGTTCGTGAAATTCATCTATCCGGTGGTTCATGGAGTCCTTCTGTTTCAGGCAAACGGGCAGCTGTACGTCGGGATACGCATGATGATGGCGTCCCCCAGGAAGTTTTCAATCTGTCCGCCCTGGCATTGAAATTGTGCCCGAACATTGAGTTTGTAATTCTGGAAAGGTTGGGAAATACGATGTTTGCACTTGATGAACAACAAGAATTTCGCGACGACTTCGAATCCATCGAACAGATTTTGGAGTATTGCTATGCCTGAGCCTTCGCCACTGCAAGAGTACCAGGATGCGTTGCTGGAGCTGCTCTCTAGCGGAAAGACTCATGGGGAAATTGTCGAGATATTGAATAAAGATCCACAGTTTGAAACTTACCGAGAGTATATAAGTCAGTTCGATCCGGACATGGTTGAAGTTGCGCGCGAGCTAATGGGCAAGTGGGCGCAGCGCGTGGATGAAATTTGAATTTGAGCCGAGCGACGCATCAGATGTAGATCGGCACATGGCGTCGACCCTACAAAGGCCGGGCGATGCATGGCATCGCCCCTACATTTCGGAAGAATCGCCGCCGTAGGCTACGTTGGCTCTGAAATTGTCGGCGAAGGATTTTGTCTTCAACAAAGCCAGTCCAATGCCTTCTTGATCCATAACACTGTCACGATGCGGATCAGTAATCTGGTCATGACCCATTTGCCGCAAAACCTGCTGGATGCACCAGGTGCCGTACTCTTCGATTGATTCGGCGAACTTTCTCTCGTCCGGCGTAATGCCGATGGCGATGAATAGTCCGAAACCGCCGGAAGGAAGGTAATACCAGCAATCCGGCGCATCATCGGGATACCAGATGAAGATATTGGTGAGTTTCGAACTTGAATTCGGAATGATTGGTCCGTTCAAATCAATGCGCACACCGGGAGAAAGAGTACCGGCGTGATTGAGAATGTAGAACGCCATAGTGCGCAAGATCTGCACTGCCCAAGGCATGTCTTCCTTGGTCTTGATCATGATCTCGCAACCAAATCCGGTCACTTCCGCAGGCGCGTCTTGCAACCAGGGGCTGCTCAATCCTGCGGTGACGTATGTCCAATAGGGTCGTGTCGGGTCTGGCGCATAGACGAGTATATTGAGATGCTGCTCGTCCAGATTGGGATTTCCCGGGTCGCCGGTCTCTCCACGCTCGTGCTGTTCTTCTGGCAAGACTACGTCTTCATGCTTGAGAACTGGCGGAGCAGCATATGGTCCGGGAGTCACATAAGCAGGCTCACCGAACAATTCGCGGTAGACATCATCGCGACTATGCCAGGCTTCGATGAGTAGATTTCGAGAATATACTGCAGCATCTCGCGATTCTTCCGGCGAAAGTCTTATGCCCTGGAGCATTTTGAAAACACGAGAATCCGGCAGTTCGTCCGCGTCATCATCCACGTGTGGTGCAGCCAATTTCTCTTGTGCAGTTTCCTTTTTCGCAGAGTCCTTGCCAGAACCGCTCAGGTTGATGTCATTTTTCGGCACCTTGTCGACGGCAACTTTCTCAGTATTCTCAACTGATTTCTTTCGTGCTACCGACTTCTTCGGTTTCTCATCATCAGCGGATTTTCGCTTGGGCATTTAGTCTTCCTCAAGCTTGAGCACTGCCATAAATGCTTCCTGCGGAATTTCGACACGTCCGACGGACTTCATCCGCTTCTTACCTTCTTTCTGTTTCTCCAAAAGTTTGCGCTTACGAGAAATGTCACCGCCGTAGCACTTGGACAAAACGTCCTTGCGCTGGGCAGAGACAGTTTCACGCGCAACGATCTTGCCGCCGATGGCAGCTTGAATTGGAACTTCGAACATCTGGCGAGGGATCAGTTTTTTCAATTTCTCTGCCAGCAGTCTTCCGTAACTCGCCGCCCGCTCGCGGTGAACGATGGCAGAAAGTGCATCGCAAGGCTCACCGCCGATCAAGATATCGAGTTTTACCAGATTGGACTCTCTGTACTCGTGGAAGTGATAATCGAGACTGGCATAACCGCGAGAGCGGGATTTCAATTGATCGAAAAAGTCGGTGATGATTTCGGCGAGCGGCAGCTCGTAATGCAGCATGGCACGGCGAGGATCGAGGTATTTCATATCCTGGAAAATGCCGCGACGATTCTGACAAAGTTCCATAATCTGGCCGACGAAATCATTGGGCACCATAACTGATGCCGTGACATAAGGCTCTTCGATTTTTTCCCTGTAAGTCGGCTCCGGCAATTTAGCCGGGTTTTCAATCATATGCACCGAGCCGTCAGTCTTGGTGACGCGGTAAACAACAGACGGTGCGGTAGTGATCAGCTGCAAGTCGTACTCGCGCTCAAGGCGCTCTTGAATGATTTCCATGTGCAAGAGTCCAAGGAATCCGCAGCGGAAACCAAAGCCGAGAGCTTCCGAAGTTTCCGGCTCGTATTGCAACGAAGAATCATTGAGAATCAGCTTTTCCAGAGCTTCACGCAAGTCCGGATATTGTTCGTTGTCGACAGGATAGAGTCCGGCAAAAACCATCGGCTTGGCGGGACGATAGCCAGGCAGTGCCTCTTTAGCGGGCTTGTCCTGATGGGTGATGGTATCGCCGACCAGTGTCGCCACGTCTTTGATGGAGGCGGCCAGATAGCCCACTTCGCCTGGACCAAGCTTGTCGACTTTGAATTGTTGCGGGCGCAACACGCCTAACTCGGTTACTTCGAAATCAGTGTTGTTGTTCATGAAGCGAATTTTGTCGCCCATGCGCACTTCGCCGTCTTTGACCCGGAAATACACGATGATGCCTCGATAGCTTTCAAAATAGCTGTCAAAGACCAGCGCGCGAAAACGCTCTTTGGCTGTGTCAGGCGGCGGTGGAATGAAATTGACGATCGCTTCCAGCGTTTCTTCAATGCCGATGTAATTCTTCGCAGATGCCAAAACCGCATGGCTTGCATCCAGCCCGATTACTTCTTCGATTTCCGCGCGAATGCGCTCCGGCTCTGCGCTGGGCAAATCGATTTTGTTGATGATCGGGACGATTTCCAGATTGTTTTCAACCGCCAGGTGGACGTTGGCGAGCGTTTGCGCTTCCACGCCCTGACTGGCGTCCACGACCAACAGTGCGCCCTCGCATGCTGCCAGGCTGCGCGACACTTCGTAGCCGAAATCGACGTGCCCGGGGGTATCGATCAAGTTGAGAATGTAATTGTTGCCGTCCTGCGCCACGTATTCCATCCGCGCCGGCTGCGCCTTGATGGTAATGCCGCGCTCGCGCTCAATGTCCATCGTGTCGAGGATCTGAGCCTGCATATCGCGCTTGGCGATTGTTTTGGTGTATTCCAAAAGGCGATCGGCCAGAGTCGACTTACCGTGGTCGATATGGGCGATGATCGAAAAATTGCGGATGAGTTTGGGGTCTGCTGTCACTGGCTTCCAATGTTCAAACTGATGAGCGCGGCTTCACATAGACTGGTGCACGCGCGCGAGGTCTACAAGAACCGTATATTAACAGGCAAAACCCCGGCAGGTGTACCACCTGAAGGTTTTGACAAGAAAACAGTAACTAAAGCTTTGCTCGGAATTGCCGGGCAGCGGCATTTTGCAGCCTATGAGACGTTCCGTAACGCAGACAGGCGCGCTGTCTCAATGAGGATTAACGACGTGTTAAAATTCGGTTTTAGGGTGTTGTTGAGCTCAGGCGCCTGCACGGGCGTTCCAAAGCGCAATTACCGCTCTGGCAACCATTGGCGACAATTTCACGGACCAGACAGCACCCGACAACCCAGGATTTATGACAAAGCAACCCCGGAGACCCATGACGCATCCATTCCTCAAAGAGCTTGCGAAAAGACCGCTACTTGCAGATGGGGGCATAGGCACGCTGCTATACGCGCGGGGCGCGTCCCCGGAGGCAAGCTTCGAGCATCTCAACCTGACCAAGCAGGACGAGATTCAGAAAGTGCACATCGATTACATTAACGCCGGCGCCGATGTCATCGAGACAAATTCCTTTTCGGCAAACAGATTCCGCCTGGCCAACTTTGGCTTGGAGGCAGAAACACATAAGATCAATTTGTGGGCGGCAAAGATCGCGCGCAACGCACGCGAGGTGGGCGGTCAGCCGGTGTTTGTTGCCGGCTCGGTCGGTCCGACAGGCAAGCTCATGGCTCCGATTGGAGATGTGACAAAAGACGATCTCAAAGCTGCTTTCACAGAACAAATGGAAGCTCTATTGGCTGGTGGCGTCGATCTGTTTATGATTGAAACGATGTCCTCGCTGGAAGAAACAGCCATTGCCGTGCGCGCAGCAAGATCGGTTTCCAAACTTCCTGTCGTCGCACAAATGAGTTTCTCCCCTGATGGACACACGCTTCTGGGCGTCACGCCGGAAGACGTGGTGAAACTTTTCCTGGAATTGGGCGATGACGCACCTGATGTCATTGGTATCAACTGCGGTGCTGGCCCCGGACCAGTTTTCGACTCACTTTTACGCATGTCGCATGCTTTGAAAGAGAAAGGCATTGATGCGAAGAAGCTCAACTACTCCTGCCTGCCCAACGCCGGTCAGCCGAGCTTAAGCGGCGGCAGATATCAATTTATGTCAGGACCGGACTACTGCGCATCTTATGTAGAACCCTATGTGAGAGCAGGCGCAAGATTGGTTGGTGGATGCTGCGGTACAACTCCGCATCACATCAAAGCCATGCGTATTGAACTGGATAAGTACATCGAATCGCAAAACGCATCTTCGACTGCGACAGCGCAAGAACTGCCGGCATTGAAGCCGGAAGCTCTAATATCGACAAAGGACAAAGCACGCTCCAACGACGGAAAAAAGGAAACACCAAATCCGAAAAGTGAGCTTCCAGCCCTGGCTGCCCGACTGTTGGCTGCAAAAGAAAACCCGAAGAACGGTGACTTTTTTGTAAGCGTCGAACTTGATCCACCAAAAGGCGCCATCGCTAAAAAGATATTGCAAGCGGCTGAAACGCTTAGAGACGCGGGTGCAGACGCTATCAACGTCGGCGACAGCCCCATGGCTCGCGTGCGCATGTCTTCGCTTGCCACCTGCCAGCTGATTTCTCAAAACGTCAAAATCGAAACCATCATTCACTTCACCACGCGCGATCGCAATTTGATGGGCATTCAGGCAGACCTGCTCGGCTGCCAGGCCCTCGGTATTCACAACGTGATCGCGCTCACCGGCGACCCGCCCGCACTCGGCAATTACGTGCATGCGACTGCCGTGTATGACGTTGATTCTGTTGGATTGATCAAAATCATCAGCCAGCTCAATCATGGTTTGGACATTGCCGGCAATTCGATCGGAACACCGACTACCCTTTCAATTGCATGTGCACTGAATCCGACGCACGAAAATCGCGCCCAAGAACTCGATCGCTTCGCAAAGAAGATCGAGGCCGGCGCTCACTTTACGATGACTCAACCACTCTACCAATTGAGAGACCTCACAGACTTCCTGGAAGAATTCGGCGAGTGCAAAATTCCAATTCTTGTAGGCATTATGCCGCTGCATAGTTTTAAACACGCAGAATACTTGCACAACGAAGTGCCGGGAATCACGATTCCGGACAAAGTTCGCAAAGCCATGGAAAAGGCAGGTGACCAGGGCGCTGCCGTCGGTTTGGAACTGGCGGAAGAACTTCTGGAACAACTGCGCCCACTCTGTCAGGGCACCTACGTCGTCCCATCATTCGGACGCTACGACGACATGTGCCAGTTCGTCAAACGCATCAAAGCAAAATCGCATTCGAAGGCCGGCGCGAAATCTTAGGAGAAATCGGACTTCCTTGCTGGCTTAAGTTCTGTCTTTCCAGTTGATCGAATAACTCGTACTTCTGCCTCCAGCAGCGTCTTTCTCTAGGATGCCTATTTCGATCAAGTCATTGATATCGCGGGTGGCCGTATCCTGCGAACACTTTGCCAATGCGGCCCACTTCGATGAAGTCAGCTTTCCTTCCAGCCCGTCAAGGATTTTATTCAATACTTTTTTCTGTCTCTCGTTCAGAGCAAATCCAGAGAGAGAGTCCCAGAAGCGTGCCTTTTGAATTACTGATTCTTGAAGGTTTTGAGCTTCTCTTATGGCATCTCGCAAGCAAGAGAGATACCAATCAAGCCACATCGTGATGTCTAGAGATCCTCTCTGAGTTTTTTCAAGAATCTCGTAATAGTCTTTGCGTACGGCTCTGATCTGTGCGGACATACTGTAGAAGCGCTCTGCAACTCCTTCCGATCTTGCTAGCGTCAGGTCTGCAATCGCTCGTGCAATTCTGCCATTTCCATCATCGAAAGGATGTATGGTGACGAACCAGAGATGTGCGATTCCAGACTTTAGAACCAGGTCGATATTTTGTTCTTCCTCAAACCACTGAAGAAAAGCGTCAACTTCCTTTTTCAGTGACTTCGCCGGTGGTGCTTGAAAATGAATTCGATGCTTTCCCAATGGATTTGATACCACTTGCATTGGACCGCGTTTGTCATCACGCCAGTGTCCAACCACGATCGGCGATTTCCCGCTCTTGGGAGATGGGAACAGAAGATTATGCCAATCGAAGAGTCTAAGGCTGGTCAGCGGCTCTTGATAGTTGCTAGTTGCGTCAAGTAGCATATCAACGAGTCCATCTATGTTTCGATCTGATACTTTCAGACCGGCGATTTCCAGGCCTAACCGTCTCGCTACTGAAGAACGCACTTGCTGTGGATTGAGGATTTCGCCTTCGATCTCGCTCGTCTTAATTGCCTCTTCAGCAAGGGCTTCAAGATTCGCTTCCTGACGCAGCTTAAAACCGAGGGACTCCATACGCCCAATCAAGCGTCCTTGCTGATGACGCACCGAAGCAAGAGAAGCAGCCAATTGGTCAGCATCCCAGTAAAACTCAGGCCAGGCTTTGTGCTCGTAGACGTACAAGAGCTTAATCTCCGCAAAACATACGGAGAATATACCAGATAATCTCCGCAACCAAACATAATCTCCGCAAATTCTGCGTAGATTAATACGAATATTCTCCGCAAAAAGCCCCGATTACCGCTCTAGCCTGGTCGCTAAACCGAGTTTGAGATATCCAGCTGTCAGATGGCAGGCAGGTGCTACTTATTGGAGCGCCCCTCGTCTGCACCTGTTATGTGACTGTTAACTTGGTGCGGCATCGTAGTGCCATCCCCCAACTCCACAGGAATCGTCGCAATTCGACGCTTCAACACGAGGTTACTATGATTTTCAATAATCATGAGACTGTAGACCATCCGGCACTGCTCGAATCCCCTCAAGAACTCCTCAATACCAATGCTCTCATCGATAAAGGCGATCCTGTCTACAAAGAGCTATTTCAGCGAGCAGACAAAGATGGTGTTGCAGGGGTGAGCCGCGACGAGCTAACCGTGGAATTCAACAACATCTACCAGGATGCCTTGAAGAAGTCTGAATTCGAAAGGGTTAAGGAGGTCTTTGTAGCGATAGATGGCAAGCTCGGAAACAATGATGGTCGGCTTGACAAGGATGAATTGACTCGCTTCAAAGATCTTGTTCGGCAAGAATGGAAATCAGAAATAGACGAAGGATCAGCTCCCGAACAGTTAATAGCAGGGCACCGATACGTGGTGCTCAAAAACAGGCTCGGCATTGACCTCCGCGATGCTTCTTTGCTCAATAATGGCATCTCGCTAGACGAATTGTATGCGCAAAAAGAAAAAGGCGCGCATTCTATGGCTGAGGATGCAGCGAAGACGATTTTCTCGCTGGCCGGTAAATCAGATGAAGCCGGGCAACTTGGACTCGTCGATCTAGAAACTGGTATGCAGAAGTTTCTTGCCAAAGCCACTATCGATCCAACAATGGTGGAAGCCGCTAGCGCATCAGCCTATCAGTCACGATTGAATGAATGGCTCGAAAATTCGAATAAAGAACTGACCGCAAAACAAAATGCGGACAATCCCGAATGGCAAGCACAGGAAAAGAAGAAACAAGATTTTATCGAGGCATACGCCAGCGACCTGAGTGAAATTGTTCACAAGATGGACGGAGGCTTTGCTTCATACCGAGTCGGTCAAACCATACAGATGGCATACGAGACAGGCGGCATATCTCTTGTGAAAGACCTTTTCAGAGAACTCGACAGGAAGGCTAAAGCGTGGGGTGGGACAATCTCGCTAAGTCGCTTCTATGACGAAAATGGAGATGGACACCCGAAAATTGCGCGAGTAATTTTGTCCAACGGCAAAGGCGGTGGCGCGTATGACTTTCCGCTCAAGTGAAGCACATTAGCCGTCAAATACGATAAGGCGCAGCCGAGAGTAATAAAGCTGCTGGCCCGGTTGGTCAGACCGGGCCAGGCTTCTGCACCGAAAATTGAACACTTCCTTAGCGAACTTTGTCGAACTTGTACGCATCGTGATCGGTCGAAGTATCGGTACTGATAGCCGATGTATCATTGGGATCGCTGATGCGTTTTTGAATTTCATCGGCTTTTTCAAAGCGATTGGTTTTTTTCAAAAGACTGACATAAAGTTGTAGAGCATCGATAGTTCTTCTGTGGTTGCGCCCATAAGCTTTGGTGCGAATATTGATAGCGCGCTTGAGCAGCGGCTCTGCAACCGAATATCTCTCTTGCGCCATGTACACGCGCGCAAGGTTTTTCAACTCGGTCGAGACCGTGTGGTGTTCATCACCAAACGCATCCTCGCGAATCTGAAGTGCTTCTAAGAGAAGCGGCACCATTTCATTGTACATTTTCTTGCGGCAGTACAAATCCGCCAGTTTCGTCAAGGCATCAGCCACAGAGACATTGCGATTGCCGACCATTTGCCGAAGCAGAGTGATTTCCGATTGAGCTTCCACAATCATCGATTCGCTGACTTTCTTTGGTTTGTCGCTCTTTCCGCTCAGGTCCGAATGCGAGAGTCCGACTTCCTCGTGATCGCTGGTTGCAGCAGGATGATTACAACTATCATTCGTCGACTTCATCTTTGCGAAGTAAGCGTCTACCGATGGGATGCCGCCCATGGAGAGGGTCAAAGGTGTGTCTTGCAGCGTGCGACGCGCGTGAGGTGGAATCGTGCCTCCCCTGCGTGCAACGGCGGCTTCTTTTTCTCTTTTCTGAAGGCTTATCTCGTAAAGCTTCTTTCCGACAGCGGCGGCGCCGGCGCGGTGCGGTGCAGCTGCTACTTCAAGAATGCTGAGCGCGCGTTCGTAGATCGATTCTGCTTTCAGCAAGTCGCCATTCTCAAGATGCAGGGCGGCTAAACGCTGGAGGGTTATGGCGACCTCCGGACTGTTCGAGCCCAACGCTTGCTCTTGTATGGACAAAAATCTTTCGACGTCTTCAATACTGTTTACTTTCATGTTGGCACCGGATTAGAATCCACACACTCCACTTATCAAAAGACGCCAGGCAATGAAGCACAGGCGGCGCCATGAGCACCACGCACGGTGCTCTCGCAACTGAGCTGCAATTTGGCCAATTTGTATTCGGCTAGAAACCCCTTTCGGGAGAAATCCTGCCCGCAGGAGGACCCGTTATCATTCTCCCCTGATTTCAGATTGGAAGAACCTCCCCATTCTTATAAAGATGTACGGGGTAGGGGATACAAAACCCGGTGACAGCGAAGGCAAGAGTGTCATCCAGTTGAGGTTTTGACCTAAGATACGACACCTATCTTCGTTAGAGGCCGTATAGGCCCCCATCAGCGGTGCGCTGAGGGCGCAGGTGTAGTTTGCCCATTACAAAGCGCCTGAAAGCCAACAAACCCGGCATGAATTTCGGAGTTGCCGCCTAACAGGTCTGCTTAGCTCATCGACTTAGCCTTTTTTGCGACTGCTTCCTGGCGTCTGACGTTGAAGTATTTTGCTTCGGGATGCACCACCACAATCGCTGATGTAGACTGTTCCGGAACCAGCATGTACTCTTCGCTGAGAGACACGTCAATGCGCTCAGGCGCCAGGAGTTGGAAAAGCTGGACTTGATCTTCCAGGTTGGGACAGGCGGGATAGCCAAAACTATATCGAGTGCCCCGGTAGCCTTGCTGGAAAAACTTGTTGCGGTCTTCTGAGTCAAACTTCACCAGTCCGAGTTCTTCACGAATACGTTTGTGAATAACTTCGGCAAGGCCTTCGGCAGACTCGACGGACAGCCCATGGAAATACAGGTAGTCAGTGTATTTATCGTTCTTGAACAACTGCTCGGAATGTCTCGATGCGCCAGCTCCCATGGTGGCAATTTGGGCAGGCAAAACATCGAGCAATCCCTCAGCACGCGAGTGAAAGAAATCAGAGATGCACAGATGCCGCGCATGATCCTGGCGAGGGAAAGAGAAACGCGTCCACTCTTCAAGATCGGCAATCTCAACAGCTTTCAAGTTTAGAACCTGACCGGGTGCTGCGCCCAATTCCTTCACTTTCTTGAGGAACGAATCGTTGACTTTATATACAATCAAATCATTGCCTTCAGCCTGACATGGGAAATATCCGTAGACAGACTTCGGAACCAAAAGTTTCTTTTCAATGCATTCTTTTTGCAGCTCACGAAGGACGGGACGGATTCGCGTGTTGAGCAGCTCTTCATACTCTGCATCGGATGAATCGCCTTGACGAACACGCCACTGACCGCGCACCAATGCGTTCTCATTTATGTATTTGAAGACTTCGGAAAGCGGAACATCGTCGACGATTTTGCTTCCCCAAAATGGCGGCGCATAGGTATCCGCATTGCGTTTTACATCGGACTTTTCATTAGACTTGGAGCCGTTTTTCGGAGGTGTGGCATCCATGCGACCACGTCCGGCGCTTTCAACGGAAGGACTGAAGTCCATCGATCCGATAGAGTCCTTCGAGTCCAACGCAACTGATTCAGCCGCATCTTCATCATCGTGATCCGGTCTGGCACCCATCATTTTGTCGAGCAATACCTGATCTTTGTTGGCCAGACCTTCCATAATCTTCAAATCGTCGAAAGCATCTTGCCCGTAAAAAAGTGTGCCTTTATAAACTTTCCGGCAATCATCTTCGACATACCGGCGCGTCAATGCTGCGCCGCCGAGAATGATGGGAAGCGCAATGCCGCGCTGATTGAGAATCTCCAGATTCTCCTTCATGATCACCGTCGACTTAACGAGCAGCCCGCTCATGCCGATGCAATCTGCTTTGTTTTCCAAAGCAGCCGAAATGATATTTTCAATCGGCTGCTTGATGCCGAGATTGATGACTTTGTAGCCATTGTTGCTG
>JBGAVL010000011.1:0-40263 GCA_044228145.1 Obscuribacteraceae bacterium (SeqCode) | reverse complement strand
CCTCCAGGACTTGCGCGATTTCTTCGTAAGTGGCATCGTCAATTTCTCGCAGTAACAGCGGTACCGATAGCTGTTCCGGCAAGGCAGAAAGCGCTTTCATGAGCTCCGGATGGCAGTCCGATTTGCAGAAACGCTCCTCTGGTCCTGCTTCTGCCAACATTTCTTCAGACTCTAAGGAATCGTCCCATTCGACAGTTTCAACCGACCGCCCGCCTTTGCGGAAATGATCGCGAACGGTGTTAATCAGAATTTGGCTGAGCCAGTTCTTAATACTGGTTTCGTGCCTGAAAGTGTGGAAGTTCTTGTACGCTTTCAAGTATGTCTCCTGCACAATGTCTTCGGCGTCCTCCGCGTTTCCCACCCTGGCAAATGCCAGTCGAAATAGAGGCTCCACGAAGTGCAGGGCCAATTCCTCGAAATTTGCTTCTGAAGGCTTTTGGGTCAATTTGTTTCCGGTGGCTTGGTCAGGCTTCCATTAATTGAGACGCTGGCGGTCTTGGTTTTATTCCCCAACCTCAAATGTGTGGGCTGGCCGGTGTTTGGTCTGAATACCAGTCTGTACTATGGGTCAACCACGCGCTTTGCGATTGAATAACTACATTGTGGGGCTTATAAAATTAGATAAGAGGTTGCCCGTTTTGAGAATTTTTCACTTTTATAGGATTTTCCTCACTGTCACATCAGTGTGGATGCTCAGCGCTACCGTCGCTTTCTCACAAAGCCCGGATGATTTTCAGCGCGGCATGGCTATCTATGAGCAAAAGAATTATGAGGCGGCCATTCCGCATTTCACCAGCGCCGCACAGAAGGGCAATGTGCGTGCTACTTATTTTCTGGGTTTGTGTCACCAGCATATGAAGCATGATGCAAAAGCAATTGAGTTGTTTCGCCATATAAGCAAGAATTTCAAGGGAAGCGCTGAAGCAACAATGTGTGACTCGTATCTGCAGCGGGTTCCGCAGCAGGCGGAAGGTCCGGCGAAGTCGTCTGCTCAAGTGGCTTTGGATGCGGTGAATCAGAAAGTAGAGCAAATTTCCGAAGCTAAATGGAAAGCTTTACCTCAGACCGCTCGTATTCCATTTCAAATGAAAAACGGGCACATGTACGTGCAAGCCAAAGTCCAGGGACAGTACATGAACATCGTCTTCGACACTGGTGCCAGCATGTGCGGAATCAGCCTTCCTGATTATCCAAATCTGTTTTCCAGCGCTGAAATCGCGAAGGCACCGTCGATACCTGTGGGGCGCCCGCATGGAGTTGAACTTATGAAGCTGGTCAATGGCGAAGTGTCAGTCGACCGCGTCACGAGAAATTGCACTATCATGTTGACTCGAGAGCCCGGCATCTCTGTAATCGGACAAAACTTTTTCAAAGAGTACACATACGAAATTGACGGCTTTTACATTCGTATGACGAAGGCGCCGTATGTCAGTCCTCTGGTTGCGGTCGAGTCTGGTGGTGCGTCGGGTGCTGTGAAAACGAATGTAGTCAGCGCCTCAGCCGACAAGGTTTTACCCCGCAATCAGCAAAAGAGCCAGACTCCGAGCGTCGCTAAAAGGCCGACTGACAAATATTCGGTTCCGTTTGTTCGCTCCGGCAATTGCATGATTGTGGAAGTTTTAGTAAACGGAAAACCAACACCAACGACCTTCGACACGGGCTGTGCTCCTGATGGACTAGTTATGCCGATGAGCTTCGTGAGCAAGTTGGGAATAGAGAGCAATTCTGACGGTTATTATGCGGAGCGCGCGGAAATCGGACCAATAATCCGAAAGTTTGCAAAGGTGCATTTTGCAAATGGGCTGGACTGCTTATTGATTGGTCCGAAGTTTTTTGGCGATCGCCCATACATTGTTGACCCGGTCAACAATCTGATCAAGTTTCAATACTAGATTTAAACCACGAATACTCCTTAAGAGTTAGCTGCCTGCAAGTCTTTGGAATTGCTCGAAACTTTTTCATTTTGGCAATTGATCGGCAATTCCAACCAGAATTCTGAACCTTCACCCAACACACTGGATACACCCATGTCTCCCATGTGTTGTCCCGCGATTGCTTTGCAAATTGCCAGACCCAAGCCCGTGCCCTCGGCATTGGCTGAGTTTTGCAATTGCTGGAATTTTTGAAACAATTTTTCCAGATCGTTTTTGGCGATGCCGGGCCCCTGATCCTTGACTGAGAAGCGCATGCGATGCTCACCAAATTGTTTTGCACGGATCGTAACTGTAGAGCCTTCCGGTGAGAATTTGAGCGCGTTGGAGAGGAGATTGACCAGTACTTGCAGAATGCGGTCGCCATCGGCAAGGATGAGACAGTCTTCGTCACATTCTTCCAAAAGCTTTACTTTTGCATTGGCGGCGGTGCCTTCACATTCGGAAGCTGCGCGCGCTACCAGCGATTTTGCTTGAACCTCCTTGAGAGTAAGCGGCATTTTTCCCGCTTCGAATTTGCTTAAATCCAGCAAGTCTCCAATCAATCTGATCAAACGGTCGCAACTGTCTCTTCCTATTGTTACCATTCCTTTGGCTTTCTCCGGTAAATTGCCCACCAGTCCTCCCTCCATCAAACGCAACGAAGCCTTGATTGATGTTAGAGGCGCTCTCAATTCATGGGCGACTGTTGAGTAAAACTCGGATGCATGCCTTTCGAATTCTTTGCGATCTGTGATGTCTGAGACGAATGTGCAAATTGTAGTATTCAGCCCCTGCTCGACTGGAAAGAGGGCTATCTCTGCGGGAAACTCTCGCCCGCCCCGGTGCAGCCCGACAATTTCTCTTCTGCAATTGAGAAGATCGGATTGCTTATGCTCAAAGCATTTGCGCAACTCGACTAGCACTGCTGCTCCGTCAGCATGAGGAAAACACATGGCGGTGAGATCTTTTCCTCGAGCTTCTCTAAATGTGTAGCCGAACATCTCCTCTGCTTTTGTGTTCCACTCGACGATGTTTAGATTTTCGTCGACGGCTATGAATGCGTCGTAAGAATTATCGATGGTGGTGCGCAAACGTTTTTCACTCTCGTAAATTCGGCTGGACTGTTTTTTTCGTTCAATTGCATAACGCAGCGAACGCGACAGGCTTTGCTGGCTCACTTCTCCCTTGACGAGATAGTCTTCGGCACCAGCTCTCAGCGCTTCGTCTCCGAGGCTCTCCTCTTCAAGCGATGTCAAAACGACAATGGGTGTCCATGCTTGTGCGGCTGAAACCGCAATTAAGGTTTCGATGCCGGCGCTGTCCGGCAAAATTAAATCTAGCATGACTGCATCGTACTGATTTGATTTGAGAAGTGCCAATCCGGATGCTAAATCTGCGGCTGTCTCAACGTCCATCTCCAGCTCGTCAAACATGACTTTGAGAAGTTCTCGTTGTGTGGCGCTGTCTTCAACGACTAGAATCTTCTTTCTCTTAGCCTTTTCGAATTTCATATTTCCCCCAATAACTTCAAATAGGCCGGTATTTGAGCAAGTGGCAAAACTAAATCAGTGTATCCAGTCTCCACTGCCGCCGCCGGCATTCCATAGACAATGCAGCTTGGTTTGTCTTGTGCCAGCACCATGCCTCCTCGCCGTTTGATGTGACAGAGTGACGCCGCTCCGTCATCTCCCATTCCGGTCAAAACTACTGCTACGACATCACCGTTAAATGAAGACGCCACGGACTCGAATAAGAAAGTTGCCGATGGTCTGAACCCTCCGATTGCAGGTGTCTTTGACAGCTGAACTCTGCCATCACTGCTGGTGCCCATTTGAAGATCGTCAGGTGCTACATATACGACACCGGGCAGCATTACTTCGCCGGCTTGAGCAACTTTGACTCTGGCTCCGCCGCCGCGGTTGAGCCATGACACCATGCCCTCGACGAATCCGCGACCTATGTGTTGAACAACCAAAATTGGAATTGGATAATTTGCCGGCAGAGTTTGAGTGATTTGCCATAAAGCCGGCGGACCTCCAGTCGAGGATGCAATTGCGATGACGCGGGGGCGCTTTTGCGGCATTGGGAAATCAAACTCAGCAATGCCTGCTTGAGTATTCGCTGCACCTGGCAAGAGACTGCTTTTCGCATTGATTGGCGAAAACGCTCCTGTCGAATAGGCACCAGTCATTCCGACTGCTGCACTGTCCGCTCTTGATGGATTGAAGAGCATCTGCTCCCCTTGCAGTGTCTGGTTGCTGTCGCTGCGAGATGAGAATCTCCCTGCTCCCGCTTTGGTTATTGCGACTCCCAAGCCGCTTTCGTTTGCTTTCTTGTTATGCCTGATTACCTTCACCGCTGACATAAGGCGAATAGTGCGCGAAAATTCCGAAACTGCTTCTGAAAAGATAGCTGGGTCTGGAGACATTGCTGGTTTGTCGATCAGACTCAGCGCTCCTGCTGTAAGGGCTTTCATCGCCGTGGACGCTTCGTGAATGCTCTGAGTGGAAGATACGATCACTATGGGTGTGGGAGTTGCTGCCATAATCTCTGCGGTGGCAAGAATGCCGTCAAGCACTGGCATAACCAAATCCATAACGACGATATCGGGTCTAAGACGTGCGGTCAGTGAAACGGCCTCGGCGCCATCTTTCGCTTCTGCGACAATTTGAATGTCTTCATGTTGACTGAGCAGTTTTCTCATGAGAATTCTGCATGTCGGTGAGTCGTCAGCAATGAGCACTTTTATCATGTGTATTCTTTCCTATACGAATTGCTCAATTGCTTCAATGAGTTCACTTTGATCGAACTCGCTCTTCACGACATAAGCGTTTGCACCGGCTTTCAAACCGTTTTCTCGATCTGATTCTTTGGCCAGACCCGTGACGAGAATTACAGGCAGATTTTTCCATTTGTCCGAAGCGCGAATCGTGCGCGCCAGAGAAAATCCATCCATGACCGGCATTTCGACATCGGAGACGATCAGATCGGCTCCTTGAGATTGCAGCAATTCCCAAGCGTCCTGTCCGTCTGCCACGGCCGTGACGTCGTAACCCGCTGATTGCAGAATGCTGGTTTCCAGAATTCTCGTGGTTGGTGAATCGTCGCAGACTATCAAACGTTTTTGTCGCGTCGCCATAGATTGCTGTTGCGTTTGACGGTGGGCAGAGCCGCTGCTCTGATTGCGTTTCATCAATTCAACGGTGTTGAGAATGAGCGCGATTTCTCCACTGGCGAGAATGGTGGCGCCGGAAACATTTCGCAGGCGTTGCAGCCGCGCACCAAGATTTGTGACGACAACTTCCTGCTCACCAATCAACTCGTCAACAAGAAATGCTCTTTTCGCGGCGCCCTGTACCAGGACTACTGCCGGCACGCGGGTTTCGTGAGCTGTATTTGATATAGGGGCAAGTTTTAGCACGTCACTCAAACTGCAAACTGAGATAAGACTCCCATCAAAACCAAAGACTTGTCCCCCCTGGACCGATTGCATCTCTGACAGCTGAATGCGAAGCAGCCTTTGAATGCTCGCTGACGGCAAAGCCAGTGTCTGCCCTCCTGCTTTGACGAGCAGCACTCGAATTTTTGTAAGGGTGAGAGGAACGGTAAGGGCAAAACAGGTTCCCTTTCCTTCCTCGTAGGACAGAGAAACATCGCCTTGCAGACCAGCGACCTGACTGGCCACAACATCCAGACCAACGCCTCTTCCGGATACATGATCTACGCTTGCAGAAGTCGAGAACCATGGCGTAAACAACAGGGCTGCCACTTCCTCTTTCGTCTGCGGCTCGGCAAGACCATTTTTACGTGCCCGTGCCTTGACCGCTTCTTCATTGATGCCTTGCCCGTCATCTCTGACTTCAATCTGGACATGCTGTCCGCGCAGGGATGCGGACACCTGTATCACGGCTTCTTCCGGTTTTCCGGATGCTTTTCTTTGTTGGGGAAATTCGATTCCGTGTTGTACGGCGTTGCGTATGATATGCAGCAGCGGGTCTCTGAGATTTTCCAAAACTGAGCGATCCAGCTCGGTGTCACCGCCTGCGATTTCCAGATCAACACTTTTACCTGTCGATATGGAAAGTTGGCGGACTGCCAGCTGTAGCCCCAGGCATGCATCTGAGAAGGGGCGCATGCGCAGTCCACGAATTTCCTCATCCACCAGTCTGGCGGTTTCACCAATTGTGCGAATCTCTGCTTTCATTGTCGATAGAAAGCGATCGACTTCTCGCACCATTTCCTTCAGAGATTTTGTATTTGCGGTTGGTGCAGCGAGCAAGCGCTGGCCCATATTAGTGCTGATGCGCTTGAGCTGCGATCTTTGCTCTGTGGTGTGCAGGGAGGAAGAGCTCCGTTTTGTGGAGTCGAGCCCTTCCTCGATGAACATGCGCAACTGCTTTTCGATCGGTTGCCATTCCGTAAGGCGGTCGCGCAGGCGCTCCGATAGCTCTTCAACAGAGAGCTGCCAGGTTTCTGTGCGGCGATACGAAGTGAGCAATTCGCTGCTGAGAGCGAGCAATTGGTCGAGGCGCTCCGAGGAAACACGGATACTTTGTGCCTCGTTGCCTCCTGTCGACAGAGGCTCGTTGGTTTCCGCCGTGGGTTCGTTGGTTTTTGGTTGCAAAACTTCGGTTTCAGCTGGATGATCCAGTTGTTGGGACTCCGTTGTTTCCATGCTTTCGTTTTCAATAGTGACATTGAGCGCTTCTTCATCTGAATTCGATTCTGACGAACTTAGACTGGTCGTTGCTTGTTTCAGTTTTTCCAATAGCTCTTGAATGCTGGACGAGTCCACTTTCTGTTTCTTTCTCAGTTTTTGTCCCATCTGTCTGACCGAATCGGTCGCTGAAAAAAGAATCTGAAAGACCTCAGTTCCTGGCTTTGTACCTGTCGTTTTCAACAGACCGAGGAATTCTTCCATCTCATGGCAAACGCTTTCAATCGCTTGCGCATCAACGGAGCGTGCGGCACCCTTGAGGCTGTGTGCAGCCCGAAACAGCGAGCGCATTTGCTGCTGATATTCAGGCGTATTGGGCGTCGACTTTTCCAGCATGAGCAAGCCGTCATTGAGTGTGAGCACATGCTCGTCCAGCTCGTCCAGAAAAGTTCCCATTAGCTTTTGGATCAACTCGTCTCTATTGAATTTGGTCATTGTTCTGTTTTCACCAGAGAGCGCAAGTCAGTGGCTAGATTGCTAAGTTCTTGAGTCGATTGCTCGGTCTGCCGATTCGATTCGAGATAGCTGCGAGTGACTTGATCGATGCTGCCGATTGCTTGTTGAATCTGATTCATTCCGATAACTTGTTGACCTGTGGCAGCGGCAATTTGAATTGCTACTTGCGATGCTCTGTCAATCGCTTCGCCCAATGTGGTGATCGTTTCGCCTGCCTGGCTGACTACTTTGACCGCCGACTTGGCGCTGCGTGTTCCCTCTTCGGTAGACATTACGGCGCGGTTTGTCGCTTTCTGAATGTCACTCAGGATTTGACGTACCTGGTGTGTGGATTTCTTCGATTGATCTGCAAGCGCTTTGATTTCGCTTGCAACAACTGAAAATCCTCTGCCGTGCTCGCCTGCTCTTGCTGCTTCAATAGCGGCATTGAGGGCAAGTAAATTGGTTTGTTCGGCAATTTCGTTTACTGTCGTAATGATCTCGCCGATGTCTTTTGCTTGTTCTGCCAGCGCAAGAATATTGGAGGCAATGGATTCAACTTCTTCCTGCACTTTCTCCATCGATCCGATAGCGTCCTTGACGGCTTCGCAGCCGTCTTTGCTTATCTTGACTGTTTCGCCGGTGATTTCGGCGACTTCCTTGGAGCGGTCGGCGGTCTGCGCAATGGTCTGCGAAATTTCATCAGTGGCGCTGGCTGTTTCCGATACGCTCGATGCTTGAATTTGAATGCCGGACAGCTGCTCGGATGCGATCACAGCCATCTGGCTGCTCAATGCTGCTAGTTTGGAAACGATTTGTCCGATAGCATTTTCAATGCGATCGGATTCAGTGATGTCCCTGGTGAATTTTGTGAAACCTTTGAGCTTGCCGGTTTCATCACGCACAGCAGTAAAGATTATGTTGGCAAGAAACTTGCTTCCGTCACGTTTTCTTCTCCATCCTGAGACTTCTAATCTGCCCTGACTGGCTGCCATCTTCAGGTGTTGCGCAGGCAAGCCGCTATGCACGTCTTCATCGAGATAGAACTTGCTTACCGGCTGACCGATGATTTCCTCTGCCCTGAAACCTTTCAGTTGCTGGGCACCGTCGTTCCACGTCACGACTGTTCCATCAACATCCAGAAGGATGATCGCGTAATTTTCAATGGCGGCGATCAGAGCGCGAAATCTTGCTTCGCTTTCGGCCATGGCATCGTCTGCCTGTTTCTTTTCCGTCAAATCGCGAGCCATCTTACAGTAGCCGACTAATGTTCCTTCATCATCGCGGATTGGTTGCAGGATCATGTTAGCCCAGAAGTGCGATCCGTCTTTCTTGACGCGCCAGCCAAGATCTTCAAATCGGCCGGTCGTGAGCGCCATTTTTAATTCCGCTTCGGGCTTGCCCTGGGCAACGTCTTCTGTCGTGTAGAAACAGCTGAAATGGCGTCCAAGAATTTCTTCTTCGCTGTAACCTTTCAGGCAGCGTGCGCCTTCGTTCCAGCTCATAACCCTGCCTTTGGTGTCAAGAACGATGATTTCATAGTCTCTGATGGAATCAACCATTTGACGAAATATGCGATCTTCGAGCTTCGAGACGAAGAAATTCTCCACTTCTCCGTTGTTCTGGTTTTGCATTACGCTTCCTTTTGCCATAACCCCTCCGCGAGTGCCTAAACTGAGTGCAGCGAATCATTCGTTTGGTTTACGAATAGTCGCTTGTCTTGAATCATTGCTTTTCCATCGAGAACAATCAGAGCATCCAGTGTGACGCCGAGCAAATGATCGCGTCCCGCTCCGGTGATGGTGTCAGGCGGGTCGTGCAAATCCGAACTTTGTATTTTGAGAACCGTGTTGACCGAGTCGGCGATGATGCCGAATTCGAGGTGGTCGGTTCCAAGAATGAGAACCTTGGCTTCAGCGCCCCACTCCATACTTTGCAATCCGAAGACTTTCTTCAAATCGACCAGCGCCACAATTTGACCGTGCAGATTCATCACGCCGGCAATGAAATCAGGTGCTCCTGGCACTCGTGATATCGAGTGAAGCGCGGAGATTTCTCTAATATTGCAGGTTTCTAAAGCATAGGTCTCCGAGTCAAGTAAGAATGAAACCACTTCCATATCGAAAGTTTTTTGTTCGCTGGCGCCGACGTTTGCGAGTTTGATGGCGCGCTCCTTCATCAATTCTTTCGCACGCGACTGGCTGAGGGTGTAGACTGACTCGAGGTCTTCTTTTTCTTTCGAAGGCGCCGTGAGAGTCGATGTCTGGTTATTGGAGCTGGTCATTTTTTCACCAATTTCGTTTGTTGTTTGGAACACTAAATTATTGAGAGATAACGATTAACATTGGCGATGAATTGATCTCGAGTCTCGTCTTCCGCAAGCGGAATGGAAGCATCGCAGGGTAGTGCATTGAGCAAGGCTTGCGCGTTTTTCATTGACTTGATGGCTTGATTTTTGTCGCCGGTGCAGAAAGATGAGATTCCGAGCAGAAAGTGCGCGACGATGTAATTTCTATCGAGAAAAAGCGCTTTCTTGATTACTACTGCCGCATCCTTTTGACGTTGTTGTGACATCATTACGAGCGCCAGCAGGAGATGATTTGTAGCATCAAGTGACTCGCTCTCACAGGCAGCTTCGGCAATTATCGTTGCTTCTTCTATGCGTCCGAGGTTGAGCAGCGAACGTACGAGCAGGCTGCGCGATGTCGCGGGCTGAGGTGCCAGAAGAGAAACCACTTCACCCCACTGTCCGGCACCGTATAGTTTGGTAGCTTTCTCGACGAGAGTAGTGTTGTTGGTTGTTACTTTCACGACGCGAAGATGAGCTTGCGAGGAGCGAGCACTTTGAGACTTCCGGCTCGCTGCGACTGGCTTGTTGAGGGACTTTCGACTGGACGTCGCCGGTGCACCCTGTGATTTTTTAGCGTCCGCCGTGAAAGTTTTTTCTTCCGGCTTTCTGTAGACGATGCCTGTTTTGGTATATTCCACTTCGAAATTGGTATAGCCGATTAGCGGTGGATCGGAGGCGCCCGTCAACAGGATTCCGCCAGGCTTCAATCGATTGAAAAAGGTCTGCGCTACCTTCGCGACTACATTTTGCTCGAAGTAGATGAGAACATTCCTGCAAATTATGGCATCGAGCGCTGACCATTCACTGGAGAGCTGGCTTTCTTCTGTCAGGTTTGCATTTACAAAAGTGACTCTTTGCTTTGCGGTCTCGTCCTTCAGGCGATAGGTTTTCAGTCCTTTCTCAAAGTACTTTGCTCTTTGCTCAGCGCTGAGGCCGCGCATCGACCATTCCGAATACTGAGCCAAACTGGCATGATTGAGCGCTTGTTGGCTAATGTCAGACGCGACGATGCTGAAATTGGATTTGAACGAACTGTCCAATAGCAAAAGCGCCAAGGAATATGGTTCTTCACCGGTAGAGCATCCGGCGCTCCAAATACGCACGGGTTGATCGCAAGTCCCTGCTGCTAGCCTTTTTCTTTGCAAGAGCGTGATCAGGTGTTCTAGCGATTCCTTCTCTCTGAAAAAATATGTTTCGTGCACAAGAAGACATTCAGTGAATTTCCTCATCAGCTCATTGTTCGAGCGCAGCAGGCGTTCAAACTGGTGCAGCGTGGCGCAATTGTGCTCTTTGGAAAATGAGGACATCGCTTGAATGAGTGAGTACTCTCTACTGGCGTTGAAAGTAAATCCGGTGAATCCCGAAATCAATTCCTTGAGTGAATTCAATTCATCTGTTTTTAGAGCCTGGATTTGCACGACTTAGTTTCCTTTTCATTTAGTAGCAGTCTGCAGGGAAGGGATATTTTGGAGCATCTGGCTCAGACCCTCCGGCTCCAGGGCGGTCACTCTGTCGCCTTTGTAGCGGTCGATGCGTGCAACAAGGGAACCGCAAAATGGAATTTTTGCGCTCGATTGCGAATTTGACTCGGACAGATTCGCCAATTCACAGGCGCGGTCAACGCGAATTGCAAGTCTCTCTGTGTTGAAATTTAGAACTATCAGGTGATCTGTATAGCTGATCGGGCGTGGGTCGAGGTTGAGCAGTGTGCTCAGCGCCAGCACAGGGATGATTTCTCCACGCACATCGAGCAACCCTTCCATGGCGGAGTGCGAGCCCGGCACTGGAAGAAGCTCCACAGCCGGAAGAATCTCGTCTACCACGTCAAAGGGCAGCGAATACTTGTGCCCACCCAGCTCAAAGAGAAGAACCGATTGGCTGTTTTGGCTGACTGGATTGTATGCAGACATAGTAAAACCCCCGGCTCGCGATTCGAGCCGCTTTTGCGTTGTTCGATGAATCCACACTCCTCATTCTCGCTGACGAACCAAATATCCGCATTCTCCTGGGGAGGGATTGTTTCACCCCATAAGTGTGATTGCAGTTATCCATACATAGGGTAACTGGGTGGACTTGTAAGTCTGTGCAATTGCACCTTTTGAGGGGTGTCGAATCAGGCTAGGATAGCTAGACCCCCCATTTCGGTGCATGGCGAGCTCTCAACCCGCAGTTTCCGGACCACATCGAAGAGATCAAAGGCACCGGTCGAATTTGTGTTCAGAACCCCAAGTTGGAGTCCCATAACATTGCAGATCGTCTCAGCAGCTTCATTTGCAGCGTAAGGAAGAGACTGGCTGAGCAAACAGATTCTCGGAGGCGTTTATGAAAGAAGAGCTTATTTGGGCGCTGGCATTTGACTATCCGCGCGTGTATATCGGGACCCGCCGGAAATATGAAAGCGCGAGCTTTCAAGGAATTGCTTGTGGTGATGGTTGGGAGCCTATTGTGAGATGGTTGTCCGCCGCTATCGAAAGACTGATCGAACAAGAACCAGCCGAAGAGCAAGAGATCTATCGTTGTATAGAAATACGAGAGCGTTTTGGAGGATTAGAGTTTTACATGAATGATGCAACAGAGGAAATGTCGAAACTGATAAAGATTGCTATATCAGAGAGTTTCAAAGTTTGCGAATTCTGTGGAAACCCCGGATCTCTGAGACAAGACGGAAGACGGGGAGCCAGAACACTGTGCGAAGCTTGCCGTGGAAAAATCCTGGTGTTGCCGCTGGCTGCGTTTGCACCTTCTCCGCGCTTCTAGCTGTAGGGGCGATGCCATGCGTCGCCCGGTATTTCATTTGCGAGTTGTTTTGGCATAGTGAGATTTTACTGAGTGAATCAAACCCATGATATATTTGGTTCGCTTCTGTGCCGTGCAACTACTGCCTGGTAAGCATTTGTAAAACCGGGCGACGCATGGCGTCGCCCCTACGAGTTAACCGAATGGATTTTTTAGAACAAGTTGCCCACCGTCCATACCCTCTGCCGACAGCACCGTATGTGATGTCACAAGCGTGGCGCAATTTGTTGTTTGCACATTGGCGTGTTCCGGCCGATGTTCTGCAAAAACTCATAGCAGAGCCGCTGGAAGTCGACACTTTCGATGGTTCTGCCTGGCTGGGTGTGGTGCCCTTTCGTATGTGCGAGATCAGAGGGCGACTGATGCCGTTTCATATCGACTTCCTGGAATTGAACGTGCGCACATACGTCAAATACGGGCCAAGGCGCGGTGTTTATTTCTTCAGTCTTGACGCCGATCACGCTCTGTCGGTGTGGGGGGCTCGCACGTTTTACGGGCTGCCGTACTTTAGAGCCAAGATGAATTACCAGAACCAAAACGGTGTAATTCATTACTCTTCTCAGCGTCTTGGCGCCGGACAATCAGCGGACTTCACTGCTGAATACGAAGCAATCGGTGCTCCTGAAATTGCAGAGCCGGACACGCTTCAACACTTCCTGACTGAGAGATACTGCTTGATGATCTCTCAGCGCGGTATTGTCCATCGCACGGACATCCACCACGCTCCCTGGCAATTGGCCCCCGCTCGCGCGAAAATTTCCGTAAATTCTATGGCCCTTCCTCTCGGTTTAACTTTGGATACCCAGGCCGACTCGCTTCTCTACTCGCAAGAGATGAAAATGGTCAACTGGCTACCTTCTCGGGAAAGTTGACAGCCGAGAGCAAAACTCATTTCAGGTGGTACATACATATATAAACCTCTAGGTATTCTTAACTGTTGATCGCTTTTAGCTACTAATAACTGCTAGCTACCAAGAGCTTTAGACCGCTAGAAACTTTAGGCTGTTAAAAATCTTAGGCTGTTAGAAATTCCCGGGAGATAAGACCATAACGTCTGACCCAAAATTGCCGGTTGCCGGAACCTCGCGGACTCCCGCCAGAGATCATTGGCTGGAAACTGCAGGGACAGACGCTTGCACGATTGAGTACACGCACCAGACTGAAGAAGGCGTTTTCTCAATTTTCATGAGATTTCTCGACAATCTGTCGGACAAGGGTTTTGACGTTACTACCACAGGCATTTGTTGCTTCGCCTTTCTTGGATTTTTTGTCCTCTATCCGATCCAAACGCTTTGTTGGACTGCCGGTTTAATGGCAATGTTCGGATTGCTGTTGCTTAGCTCGGGGCTATTCAGCAACTATCCGATTATTACTTCTCAAGACGGTATTACATGGTCACCGCTGCACGCACTCAGCTTGAGGTTTCGGTTTACCAGACCCTGGAGTGATATCAGCGCGGTTGAATTCACTCGCGATCGATTTGTAACCAACACGCCAGACAGCATCTGTATTGTGTACAAGGACGGTTGTGATGTGCAGTTGAGACTGGCGGGCTTCACGAAGAAGAATTTGGAATTGTTATTGTTGTTGATTCGCAATCATTGCCCGCAGGCAAAGTGGTTGCCCAGTGACGAAAATGTCAGGTTGATTTCCCCTTCCGCGGCTCCAATGACTCAGCTGTCGTTTACCGGATTGTGGCTTGACGAAATCGGATCGCGGCTTGGCAGTACGGCTTTCGTACCGCTTGACCCGGGCACCATGCTCCAAGATGGGCGTGTCAAAATAATCGGACAAATCGCGCTGGGCGGACTGTCGGCTATTTATCTGGCGCAGACAGATGACAAACGAACCTGCGTGTTGAAAGAATCGGTGGTGCCATTCTCTTCTGAGGATGAGGCACGCATGACCGCGCTGGAATTGTTCAAGCGCGAGGCGCAGCTGCTTGCCAGAATCGATCATCCGCGCATCGCCAAGATTTATGACTTCTTCATCGAGGACGATCACCACTATCTGCTCATGGAATACCTCGAGGGACGCAACCTTCGCCAGTTTGTTCAAGAGCATGGCCCTCAAAAGGAAAACATGGCAATTGTGTGGGCAAAGCAGATTGCCGACATACTCGCCTATCTCCATGCGATGGAGCCGCCGATCATTCACCGCGACTTGACGCCGGACAACTTAATAGTGGAGGAAGACGGAGCGATTAGTTTGATTGATTTTGGTGCCGCCAACCAATTCCTGAGCACCGCCACCGGTACTATCATCGGCAAGACCTCATATATGTCGTTGGAACAGTTTCGCGGCAAATCCAGTCCGCCCTGTGACATATTTTCTTTCGGATGCACGTTGCAGTTTCTCCTCCTTGGCATTGACCCTGAGCCGTTTTCCTATTCTTCAACAGCAACAGGCCTCAATGATTGGAAGACTTTGCAAGAGTTGATTCGTGAATGCAAGCATGAAGATCTGAAAGCACGGCCGACCGCTCAGGTGATCGCCGATAGGCTTGGACTATTGATGCGCGAACGCGGCGCGGGGTAATTGCAAGTGAGCACACATCGACCTGCTGGAAAGAAAGAAACCGGACTGCGCTGCATTGTGGTCGAAACCGTTGCCAATCGCCAACCCAAGAACTATGCGGGCTTGTATTGGAAATTGGCAGGTGGTTTCGGCATAGCATTTGCACTGATGTTTTTCTCTCACCAGGCGGCGCTATTTACGCTGTGGGTACTGCTTTCGACTTTCTTTGCGAGCAACTGGTGGTTGTTTGTCATTGCCGCGCTGCTATTTTTTGTCGGACTTTCGATGGACGAGAAAAACAGAAGCACACGCGGTCTTTTGCGCATCACCAAAGTCGATGCGAAGGGTATCGTCATGGGACGTCCCGGTATGGGGCGTAAAGACACCACGTTTTTCATTCCCTGGAATATGCTCACCTGCGTCGAAACAGGTATTGATGAAACAGGCAAAGAACCGCATGAATACATAATCCTCCGCATGGGCGCTTATCTTGCCTATAAGCTGCGGCGCGATATCGGATTTAACTGGATTGACGAACAAACGGTGATGACGAAGGCGCGACAGTATGCGCCCAACGCAAAGTATTTGATCGAACGCAGCGCATTAGACGTCAAACGACCGGATTCACGCTATACGAATATCTGGCTTCAATATCTTTCACCGGCAGGAAAGCGCGAAAGAAAGGGACATCTCCAGGCGGGAGACACGCTCAACGGCGGCAGATTTGAGATTCTCCGGGTGCTGGGAGCGGGAGGGCAGGGCACTGCATACCTGGCAAGAACGTCAGACGCAGCAAGCGTGGGTGCGATCACTGACGGTCTGGAAGCCGGAAAGGAAGTGGCGATCAAAGAGTACATTTTGCCCGTGCATGCAAACGACGGATTGTCCGCCCGCCTCAGGGATACGCTCGACAATGAGGCAAAGATTTTGTCTGCTATCGATCATCCAAACATCGTTACACTGCACGATTGTTTCGTCGAGGATCATCGCGGCTACATGGTGCTCGAATACATTGACGGACCTTCGTTGCGCGCGCATATCAAGTCGACAGGACCGGCAGCCGACCTACTCGTTGTCTGGTGGTCTCTGGAGTTATGTTCGATTCTCCGCTACTTGCAGAATTTGAAGCCGCCGATCGTGCATCGCGATTTGACGCCGGATAATCTCATTTGGCAAGGCGATCGCCATATCAAACTGTTTGATTTCACAGTTGCGCACCAATTCGAGGTGATGCGGCTGGCCACCGTGGTCGGTAAGCAATCATACATGGCGCCGGAGCAAGTGAAGGGTTACCCCTGCCCGCAAAGCGATATATATTCGCTGGGCGCGACAATGCATTTTCTTTTGACCGGCGAAGATCCAGAACCTCTTTCCGTATCGAGTCCGCGCTCTGTGCGTCCTGAAGTATGTGAAAAGCTCGATCAGATCGTTCAGCGCTGTACTGCATTTGATTTGAAAAAACGCTATTCAGATCCAAAAGACATTGAAAAAGAGCTTTCAGCAATAGGAGCACCTTAGTCCGCTCATTTAATGTTCTAATTCATCCTTGCGTAATTTCCCCACTTACAAGGCGACGGCATGGCATTAAGATGCTCACTGTCCCCCTAAGCGCAACCAGGTAAACCAAACATGGGAAACGACGTTCCCCGCGAGATGTCCACGCTCGCTCAGAATGAAGTCACTTTTGCAGTCCTGCGCGACTCGGCAATCGACGGTATGCTTGCCGGCGGCAAGGCTACTTCCTTTAGAAGCACCATCACGCCAACTGCCGATGGCGGGCTGAACGTGCGAACGTCAGGTGCAATCGATCCTATGTTGAAGAATTTCAGCATTGTTGGAACAGTTGAAGCCGAGAGCGTAGCTTTCAATCCGATGGAGTCCGGAATGCGTTGGCCGAGTTTGGGAACGCACCTGGTTGGCAATTTCGGCATTCGCGACGGGCAAGGAAAGTTGCTTGAGCAGGATAAATTCGAGTTTTTCTCCTCGGAAAAAAACTATCAATTCGATCGTGCCGATCTGGCCACGATCGCCATAACGCGCACCGATGCTAACGGCAACAATATTCAGAAATACCAGCCGGCCTTGTCTGAAGAGAAAATTGTCGGTGGCAGGTTTGTTTATGACTCAAACGGTCAGCCCGTGCGGGTAGCCCGCTTGAGCGAGGGCGCAGCCAATTGCGGCAAGGAAAACATCGGTAATCCCGGCAATCGCCGCAGAGAATGCAATTGGTTGGTGGATGATGCTTCGCTGAAACAGACATACTCATACAACCAGACCTTGGAAGGCAGCAGCCGCCGCAGTGTGGTGAGAGTGGGTGAGACTCCCAGAGCGATCGTCTATCAGACTCCTGAATATGATGCGACCGGCAAAATGATCGCGGTCAATACCAGCATCAGACCGATTGAGCAGATTAAGAAGTAGTTGTAGGGGCTCATTGCCCGAGCCAAATTTTGAGGCGCATGCAATGCGCCGCTGCAAATAAATAGGTCACAAGAGTCAATTGGCGGAACGCGACCACTCGTTCCGCCAATGACTTGGAAAGAAATCTCTCGGCAAAGTTGCCAGCTCTCAGTTTTCCAACCGGTTGTCGCTGCCAACGTTGCAATCATATTCAGCCAATGTTGCCGGAAGGTTGCCGTCCTATTTGTCCGGAAAAACTATCGAAAAGGTGGCGCCCCGCCCCGGGGCTGAAGAGACGCTAATCGAGCCCCCGTGGGCTTCTACGAGCATTTTGCAGATGTGCAAGCCCAGACCGGCGCCGGCCACAGGGGCGGTCGTGGAGCCGGAATGTTGTTCTGAGTTGGAAACGCCGGAGTTTGCGGCTGATTTCGAAGCCTGCTCGAATTTTTGGAAGATTTTTGCCTGGTCTTCCTCCGATATGCCGGGACCCCGATCGGTGACGTTAATCTTGACTGCTTTTTCGATGCGCGTGGCGATGAGCGTCACCTGGCTATTGTTTGGCGAAAACTTGATGGCATTTGTGACCAGGTTTACCAGTATCTGCAATACCCTCTCGCGGTCTCCAAACGCCTTAATGTCTGTTGGCTCAGCCACCAGTTTGATTGATTTGAGATCGGCCAGCAGTTGCAACGCCGCGATCGTCGAGGCGAAAACGTCCGTGACGGCAAACTCCGACACATTCAACTGCAAGGCGTTCTTGTCGAGCATTTCGATGTTCGTCAAGTCATCGACGAGTGCGCCCAGGCGGCTCAGCTCGGCAACCACATTGCCTATATTGGTCGATGCTTTTGGCGGCAGGGGAGCGCCTTCCGTATTGAGGACTCTGGCGATGTCGGCGCTTGCCTCCAGTATCGGCTGCTTCAACTCCTCACGAAGCAAGGAGAGCAGCTCCAGTCGCTGGTTTTCGAGGTGGCGCAATTCCACGGCCGAATCGTATATGTATTTATCCAACACCGCCATCTCGTCGCTCCCATTTGCAGGCAGCTGCAATGGTTCTGCGCTGTTCAGTCGCTTTGCATTGCCGATGGCGTTATACAGATGTTGGGTGAGCATGCGACTTAGCAGTCGGTGAGCGACTACGGTGCTGCCTGTGACTAAGAGGATGCCGATAAGCAGAATCAAAATTGCTTTCTCTCTGTCGCGCAATTCTCTTGACCGGTCATCCAGGAGCAGCTTTTCTCTTTCGAGAACCAGGCGACTTCGATACGCAAAGATTTCGGTCGGCAGTCCATTTTCAACTGAAGGCAGGTTGGTGAATTTGTCTTTCAATTCTGATGATGGAGATTTGAGAAATGCTTGCTCTGTGGCAGCTATGTTGGCAAGTTGTTGTTCCAATCGCCTGGCCATGTCGCGCTCTGCCTGATCGGAGCTTTGTTTGAATATCGCCTCAAGCTTATCCAGACTGCTTTTGCTCATTTCAGCATAGGTCACTCTTTTTTCAGCAAATTCTGCGCTTTTCGTCATATTGAACATGATGGTGCAAATGCCGGAATACATGTGTGACGCGTGGATGGCATTGAGGCACTGCAGAATTTGGTACGAGCGGTATTCTCTCTGGATTTCGTTTTGCGATTCATCGATCATCTGACTGAGCATCCACAGCATGCTGCAGCAAATAATTGCCGGAACGATCACCAGCGCCAGCCCTGCCTCTGCAATACGAGACCGTCTGACCTCCGTAGCGCTTGATGCCGGCTGGGTTTTTGTTGGTTTTATATTGGCAGCGGACTGCGGAAAGATCAATGTGGTTTGTTCGATGTCGGCACCAATAGCGATACTGCAAGACTCGGCCAACGAGTTTGCCAAAGCCGAGCGTATGCTCTGGTGGTAGCCGTTTTTTGCATCAATTGCCGGTGAGATTGTCACAGCAATCTGTCCATGGCGGTCCGGTGAGAATGTTATCGAGCTTTTGCCCTCGACAGAGAGGCAGATGATGGCGCGGGCTGCGGCTTCCAAATCGCCGTAAAACTCGAGGTCAAGATCTTCGTTTGAAAAGTCGATTGTGTTATTGCGCAATTGAGGTTTTGCCTGCAGCATTTCAACCAGTTCTGCCAGACTGTACTGGTCGAAATGCAAGTTGAATTTCTCTGCCTTCACTCTTTCGAGATCCAGCACATCATTTACAAGAGCTGCCAGCGCTCTGCATTTATCGACTGGCTGCGCAAGCAGTTGTTCTGCGTGCTCGCCGATGTCGCCATAGGCGCCGTCACGCGCCAGTGTGAGCATTCCTCCCATCGATGTGAGAGGCGCGCGCAAGTCATGGCTGACTGCTTGAATCAGGTCTTCTTTAAAGCTGCGCAAGCTGAGGAGTTTTTCTGCCGACACGGCAATTGCTTGATCTAGTTCGCTCAATTCATCATCGCCCGCGAGAGGGGCAAGAGGTTTCTTGCCTGCTTTCACCTGATTGACGTGGGAATAAATTTTGGAGAGCCTGAAGATCAAAACCCGCGATCCCCAGACCGCGATTAATCCAGTAAGCACCACGCATGTGGCAAAGAGTAAGAAAATCAATTTACGCATTCGATCGGCGTTCTCGGAAAATGATTCAGGTGTTACCGGCTCGGATCGAATCGCAGCAAAACAGTTGTTCATCGGATTCAACCACTGGTTGATTGCAATATTGATCTTGGCTATCAAGATAGGGTTCAAATCCCTGCCGAAGTAGCTCAAAGCGTCGCTTCCCAGCAATACGTTGATGCCGTGATTGCACTCGTCGATTCGCCTGAGCAAGAGCGTGGTATCACGCTCATATTCAGGATGATTACGTGTGAGATCTGTCAGCTCTTGTTTCTCTTTTACCACCTGCTGTCGCGCCCACATGGCGCGATTAGCCAACACGGGTTTTTTTGTTATGCTATAGAAAAACGAAGTGTAAGCGCTTTCCACGTGCACGCGTTGAAGATCGTCAAGAACAGCAAGGATGCGCCGTCTATACACCAGATCGGCAAGGTTGTTGTTGACCTTGCTCACTTCAGTATAGAGAAAGGCACTGATGCCGATTTGAAAAATCAAAGGAGCGATAATCAGAAGCAAGAGTTGATGACGAATCTTTAGTCTCGGCAGTTTCAGATTCACGTGTCTAACTCTTGGAATTGATTCGATAGCCTAATCCCTTCGAGGTTTCGATGAAAGATGGTTGACCTTCGACATCCATTTTACGGCGCATTTTCGTTATGCAGCTGCGCAGAGCCACCTCCGTTGCTTCCGAGTCGGTGTCCCAGACCCGCGCCATAAGGGCTTCTGCCGTAAAATAAGTGTCCGGATGCCGCATCAAAAATTCAAGTAGCGCGAGCTCTCTTGGCTGCAAGCGAATGAGCGCGTCGTTGCGTTTTACCACGCCTGAATTGGTGTCCAATTCCATGGCGCCTACCTTCAAGATATCTTTGGTGATTTGCTGCGGGCGCTTTAGAAGAGCTTTCACTCGAATCAGTAATTCGCGCACATCAAAAGGCTTGGTTAGATAATCATCGGCGCCGACGGCAAATCCTTTCTCTTTATCGTCCATGGAAGCGCGCGCAGTAAGGAAGAGCACCGGCGCTTGTTCGCCCTGGTTGCGGAAGTGACTGCATAGCTCGATTCCCGTCGCGTGCGGCATTTCCCAGTCTAAAACCAGTAGCTCATAGCTGCCGGCGTCGATAAATGCCATGCCGCTGCGCCCGTCCTGGCAGTCATCGACAACGTGGCGTTCCGTCTCCAGCGCGTCGCGCACCAGCTGACGGATCATCGGATCATCTTCGACTATGAGTATCTTCGCCATAGAATATGTTTAGCACACACTGTTTTTGAAGAGGTCATTTTTCACATTAGATCGGGCGAAGGTCTATGGAGCGGTCAAGGGTATTTCCAGGTTCTGCTTTGGCGTATCCTTGGGAAAGAACTTTTTCAGACGTGGTTTTTGTGTTAGGTTCATCTTTGCGAAACACTTGAGTGCCGCCTCCTGCGTTACGTTGGTTTCGTCGATGCAGAGCGATCGCAGGCTCTTTAATTGTTCGATATATTTCAATCCCTTGTCGGTAATCTGGGAATTGAAGCTGATGTTCAACTCTCGAAGATTAGGCATTGTCAAAAGCCACTTCAAATCTTCGTCCTTCAGTTTAGAATCGGTCAGATGAAGCTCCTGTATGCGTGTCGAGCCGGCCAGACTTCTGAGCACTTCTTCACCATGTTTCAAGAAACAAGCTCTCAGGTAAACCAGGTTTTTAAAGCAGCGCATCCCCTTCAGACCCTTGCCGTTGATATTGGTGCCATCTATATTCAGGTCTATCAGCGGCAAATCTTTGATGTGGCTCAAACCTTCATCGGAGACATTGCAGTTCTTCAAACCCAGACCACTGAGACCCGAAAGATGGTTGCAGTAGATCAACTCGTCATCGCTTAGAGGCATTCTTGGGGCAATCTTGTTCTGATTCATCTCTGAAATTCCGGTTTCTTTGAAGTCCAAAATGTCTAAATCGTCGGGTCCGAAATTGCGAAGAAATTGTGGGTGTGAAAGAAAAGTGCCATTAGGTACAAATGTAAGAGTCACATTTAGCGGAACGCTTACCTCCCCACGCGCATCCAGCTTGATTTTTTCGTGGGGACCGTAGGACAACCTTCCGATTGAATAGTCTTTTGGAAAGGAAAACTTCTTGAATCCGCCGTCTTTAGAAATTCTGCACCATCTGTTTCTAGGCAAATCGGATGCCTGTTCGATCGAAGCGGGCGCATCATGTCGTTCGTTGAAAAACATCCACGTGAGCATGCCCACTATCCCAAGAGCCAGCGCACCAATAGTGCAAGCAAAATATTTATTGCGCCGCTTGGACTCTGCGTCAGCTCGCTTTTGCTGTTGCGCGGGTGCGCCTGCCAATTTGTCCAACAACAATCCGCCGGACAATCCTTTTTGAACACCAATGAGTATTTGTGCTACATCCAACAAGCTCTGAATTCTATTGTCCGGATTTTTCTCCAGCATGCTTGCGACCAGCTCTTCAATTTCTTTCGGAAACTCTCTTCCCATCGAGGCTTCTTTCAAAGTCAGCGGTTTTTCTGATTGGTGCATCATGATCGTTGCAATGGATGTTTCACCAGTAAAAGGTGGCGCCCCCGTGAGAACCTCGAACATCACGCAGCCCATTGAATAGATGTCTGAGCGGTGATCGACGGGTTTGCCATGGCACTGCTCGGGGCTCATGTAGAAAGGACTTCCGAAAATTTCGCCGGTGCGCGTCAGCGAATCAGTCTCGTTCAGACCGCGATGCAAGAGTTTTGCAATGCCAAAGTCGAGCACTTTTACGTGCTCGTTTTCAGAGTCGAGACCCGGTGTGGTGAGCATGATGTTGCTCGGCTTGATATCGCGGTGCACGATATTCTTGCTGTGTGCATATCCGAGTGCAAAACACAGTTCTACAAAGATTTTGATTGCAACATCAAGCGACATCACACCCGAGGATTTGAGAACGGATGAGAGCGTTCTTCCCTGTACGAAATCCATGACGAGAAAGGGTTTAACATTGTCGATAAATCCAAAATCCTGGACTTTCACTAGACCTGGATGGTCGAGTTTCGCCAGTAATTTTGCTTCTGCCTGAAAACGTCTGATCGACGACTCGGAGAATTCGTTGCCGGTCAGTGTCTTCAATGCCATCTGCCGGTTGAGAAGCACTTGCTCGACTTTGTAGACTACACCCATGCCGCCTTCGCCCAATCCTTCGACAAGGCGATACTTCCCTTCGACCAGACTGCCGATGGAAAGGAATGAATTGTTAGCTGCTACACGCGAATCTTCTGCGCTGAGTGTTGCCTCATCGCGCCATGAATCCATCCCCTCTTTCTTCGGTTCGTCTTTCGGCGTCATAGGGTCCCGAGTCGGAGTTTAGCCTTTCAAGACCAAAGGCTTTCGAACAGATCTTATATACCCCCCAGGCGGCTCTTTTTTCACTACAGGTGACCTGCGGGCGATTGCCGTGTTGTATGGTAGGTACAGATGGCAATCAATCAGCGACTGGGCGGGTGATGAAGCTGATAATCATACAAAATCATGTGGCGGCACTGGCACTTGTGATGTTCATTTTTCTTGTTGCTGTGCCGGTTGCCCGTGCCGGCGGTACTACAATCCTTCATTTTCCAGATCAGCCGATCGGTCGATATAGTCTCATTCGCCCTGCTGCCGACCCAATTAACGATGAATATTTCAAAAGAGGCACTCCTGCAGTTGGAGAGATCAAAGTGCCGCCCGGGTTTCTTCTAAGCCTGACCCTGAACTTCAATGGCAGTCAGAATACAAAAATCATACGCGAGCTGCCACCGACGATCATTCGAGATCTGACTTGCAAGGATCTAGAAATCGGCGATAAATCTGTAGCTGACTTGTGCACGCAGCAAGACCTGAGAGCACTCAACTTGCAAGGAGTAGATCTGACTGACGAAGGAATTAAATCGCTCAGTCATTTGACGAAATTATACAGACTGAATATTTGCGACACTCTGGTGACGGAAAAGGGGCTGGGTGTGCTGCGCAACATGCCCGGTTTGGGAAACTTGAATCTTTCTCGTCTTACACTTGGAGACGGTGTCGTCGAACGGCTTCAACCGCTGAAAAATCTGTATTTGCTCGATCTCACAGGCACTCAAATGAAAGACAAATCCGTAATCAGGCTGCCGCGCTTCGACAGGCTGCAGACGCTTGTTTTGCGGCGTAATAACATAACGAATAAGTGTATAGACAGTCTGCGCAAGTACAAATGTCTGACGATGTTGGATGTCACTGATACATGGATAACCGCAGATGGATTGAAAAAATTGCGTGGGCTGCCAATGCTGCGGACAATCATCATTCGTGGTAGTTCGCTCAAGTCCGGTGAGAAGGCGCGACTGAAGCAAGAGTTAAGAGGCGTGAAGATTAAGGATGGTTCGAGAGAAACAGTGATTGATCCGGAACTATTCGCACCGCTTCACTGAAGTAGTATTTTGACTCTAAAAGTGCAACAATCTTGGCGGTTTGTTCGTTGTAGTGATCAAAGGGACCCCATGAGAAAGATTGCTCTGAGTGCGCTTATGCCCGTGCTGTTTTTGTGCCAGTTTTCTTGCTCGCAAATGTGTTTGCCTTCCATCGCAAGAGATAGTCAGCTTGTGGAAATTCCGGGCACCACAGGCGGTGTAAAGATTAAGATGCAGCCGCAGTTTCAAGAAGTTAACGACAAATTTCGACAAATCTATGCCGAGACCAGAACCCGCACAATCAAGAAGTCTCAGCCGATCATTGTCGCCATCGATGAAAAGCTTGTCTTGCATGACGGTCCGCGACACGAATCAACGCAGGTAGTAACCGACAAATACACATTGCTAAAATCAGTCGACCATATCGTGCTTGCAACATTTGTGATTGTGGAATTAGACACAGACCAGATGCTTGGCGATGTAAAGCTGCAACAGCTGCGCGAGTTCGAGTCTGCCTCGAGGAAGGCTTTGGCTTCACTGGACAAGTGCGGGCTGAAAGGCGAAGTTCTGGAGCGTCAGAAACAGTTGATCAACATGGCACTTACGCTCTTAAATACCACCATCAAAGAGAAAAGAGTTTCGTCCGATACGCTGACCGATTACTGCAGGAATTCGCAAAAACTGACAATGCAGAATGTCGACGAAGCGATTGCCGATCAGTTGCTGGCTGTCAATACGCAAGTTAAGCAATGGCGCAAAGAACTCGGTCCGGAAAAATGGGATGCGCTAAACGTCGTCATTGTGAGCGGACACATGCCGCGCGAACGCAATTCCAATATGCAGTATTTTGCAAAGTTGCTTAAGCAAAAGCGCGAAGGATCGCGTCTCTTTTATTGCGAAGGTCTATCTGAAGAGTCTGATGCTCTAAATCTCGTCGGCACTCATATTCTCGACAGAAAAATAGCAGTCGCTTTTTTCAAGGACGAATGGCGCATGCACAGAGATTTGCTCAGTGACGGTGCGGCGAAGTACCTGAGCAAACATCCTCCATTGAAATGATGTCGCGCCCAGTTTTTCACTTTGAACTTTGAAATCTAAGATAAGTGTTTGAAGTTAGCGACCCCGGCGCCTGCCGCCAAGTCTTCCGCCTTCTCCTGCAGCCGCTCCACCGCCGCCGAAGCGCCCGCCGCCGTCAGCTCCGCCACCGCCGAAGCGCCCGCCGCCGTCAGCTCCGCCGCCGCCAAATCTTCCGCCTTGGCCTGCGCCCGCACCACCGCCTCCGAAGCGCCCACCGCCGTCAGCGCCGCCTTGATTAAGTGCCGCGCCGGCCTGACCGTTTGAATCACCGCGCTTGAATCTGCCGCCGAATCGTCCGCCGCCTTCTTGACCTTGCCCGGCTCCGGGAATGCCGCCAGCTTGTGCGTCGTCTCCGCCTCTGCGATTGCGTAATCCACTTGCAGCCGCGGCTTCCTGACCGTTACTGGCATTGCCCTGTTGCAGATTTCCTGCCCGTTGCCCGTTGGCTTGATTAGCCCATTGATTTTTGTTTTGCCAGTCACCTTGCTGATTCCACTGGTTCATAACAGCAGCGTTTTTCTCGCTGTTGTTGACATAAACCTGGTTGCCGCCGCTATTAACATAGTAGGGCTGGTTGTTTGTGGCGCTGCGATACATCGGGACTCCGTATGGCACGCCGTGGTAGTACTGATTGTTGTTGTACATGGAATTTGATATCGCTGAGCCGGCCATCGCTCCACCTGCTGCCGCTAATCCCGTCCCGAGCGCGCCCATGCCACTGCTGCCGCTGCCGGAGCTGTTGGTAGTTCCTGAGTTGTAGTTGTTTGTCACCTGCTGTGGTTGTTGCTGTTGCTGCTGCTGAGGCGCTTGCTGGGAGGCATAGAGACGATTGAGATAGCCCTGCAATTGTGCAGCTGTTACTTCAACCGGGCTGTTGTTGCGGTCTGTGTACCAGTAGTTGTTTGCCTGGTCTCTGTAAATTGCCACTTGCTGAGTGCCTGGAGGCAGTCCGGCGCCAGGAAGAGGAATCTTGGGACCGGCTTTGGTGACGACGTACTGCTGCCCGGAATTGTCGGTGACGACCTGGTAGAGGGTCATGCTGGTCTGTCCTACCGGCTGCGCATCCTGTGCCTGGACATTAATGGCAAATGCCAGCGAAAGAGAGGCTGCAAGGCTGATTGCCAGGAAAGTAGATTTGGATATTCTTTGCATGTTCTTTCTCTTTTTGAAGGTGCAGTCGGGTTTTACACAATCGACAATTGGCGACAGGCACGAACAAATCGCTGCCTCATGACGCCCGGTCGCGTCATTATATCGCATCTATATCTTTTGTCCCTTTCCTATGTGTTTGCTGCTGGCTCCAGGGAGCTTGAAACTCTCTGTTTGACGATGTCGACCAGATTGTGAAGAGGGACGTCCTTGTTTTCGCCTGTGGCACGCTCAATAAGCTCCACAATTCCATCCTTCAATTTCTTGCCGATGTTGATGCGAAGGGGAATACCAATCAAATCATTGTCGGCAAATTTAGAACCTGGACGCTCCGCTCTGTCATCGAGCAGCACATCTATGCCCTGTGCGCGCAGTTCTGAATAGAGCTTCTCTCCTGCTGCAAGGGCCTCTTCTTCGGCGCCGTTGATGACATTGACGATAACGTCGTAAGGCGCCAGAGATTGCGGCCAGATGATGCCTTTCTTGTCATGGCTTAGCTCTACTGCAGCTGCCATCATGCGCTCCACGCCAATGCCATAGCTGCCCATTACAATCGGCACTTTCTCACCTGAAGAGACAAGCACATGGGCATCCATGGTGGTCGAGTATCGCGTGCCGAGTTTGAAAATGTGCCCGATCTCGAGTGATTTTTCTACTGCCAGGGCGCCACCGCATTTGATGCAAGCGTCACCGCTCTTGACGCTCCTGAAGTCGTTCCAGGCGCTGGTTTCAATGTCGCGTTCGATATTCACTCCCTTGTAGTGAAAGTCGTCGTGATTGGCACCCGTGACCATGTTTGTGCGACCTTTCAAGGCATTGTCTAAGATCAATCTCTTGATGGTGCTGCCGCCTAAAGTTTTAACGCCAACACCGCCAAGCGACCCTGCATGCGCTCCCATCGCCGAGAATATCTCCTGGTCTTCTGCCGGGCGCACGTTCTCCGCACCAAGGAAATCCATGAGCTTGGTTGTATTGAGTTCATGATCGCCTCTAAGAAGGACAAGAACCAATTGATCGTCAGCAACATAGACGAGAGTCTTAATCTGGTTTTTCGCAGACGCGAAATCCGCAAAATTGGCCAGTTGTTCCACCGTTCTCAATCCCGGCGTGGGAAACTTTTCGAGGGCGGCTTGCGCATTACCATCTTCAACTTTTTCAATCGCCGCCACCGCCTTCTCAAGGTTAGCAGCATAGCCACAGCTTTTGCAGAGGACTACCATGTCTTCGCCGGCATCAGCGAGCACCATGAATTCTGTCGAAGCGCTTCCGCCCATTGCACCTGAGCTGGCTTCCACTGCGACAAAGTCCAAACCGGAGCGTTCGAAAATGCGCTCATATGCAGCCTTGTGCAGGTCAAAACTCTTATCAAGCCCGGCGGCATCAACGTCGAAGGAATAAGAGTCTTTCATTGTGAATTCTCTTACTCTGAGCAAACCTGATTTCGGTCGAAGCTCATCACGGAATTTGGTTTGAAACTGATACCAGATTTGCGGAAGTTGCCTGTAAGACGACATTGCGTTTCGCGCAATGGAGGTAAAGATCTCCTCGTGCGTAACTCCCAGCACAAGTTCCGCTCCTTTGCGATCCTTGAGTCGGAACATGATATCGCCCATAGTGCTGAGCCTTCCCGACTCTTCCCATAGTTCGGTCGGATGCAAAGCCGGCAAAACAAATTCCTGCCCGCCAATTGCATTCATCTCTTCTCTTATGATGTTTATGACCTTTAGCCGCACTTTTTGAGCGAGCGGCAAAAGGCTGTAGATGCCTGAGCCGAGCGGGCGTATGTAGCCTGCCCGCATCAGCAGTTTGTGGCTGGTTGATTCAGCGGCAGCTGGATCTTCTTTCAATGTCGGAATAAAAAGCTGTGACCATCGCATAATCGAAAACCTCTGCGCGAAAGAATTGTATTGAAAGAAATGTCCTTGCAAAAGCGACCCCGTAGCTCACGAGGTCGTGCCTTGTCGCATCAGAACGCAAAGACTAACCCGTGGTGCGAGGTCGCGTGGTAGGGGGTGGTCCGAATGTGACGTGTATATGCATACGTTCAGTGTTGACGAAGAGAAAACTTCTGTCAATAGTATTCCGCAGGTCGATAAAGTTAGTTGTTACAAACCGAACCGGGAGTGTCTTTCTCAACGTGTCGGCGATAGATCCATACAAAAGGAAAACCCCGCAGTCACTGCGGGGTTTCCTTCTAAACCAGGCACTTCGACCGCATGAATGCGATTGAGGCGACCTGAGACCTAATGCTGAATTGTTAAGCTAAGAGCCCTCTGGTTGGTTTGTCTGCGCGGCATGTCTATCATCTCCAACTGTTATTGGTGGAGCTGGTTTTGACATTGGTGCGCAGCTCAGGCGGCAGATCTTGCGGTATTGCAGCGGCTGAGAGAGCCGGCGATGCTCCGATTTTCGAGGCGATGATGTTGAACAGTCTGGTGCCACCGGCTGCATTAAGGTGCACAGTATCGAGATAATCGGAGACGATAAATCTGAAGTCGTCTGAGAGGTCCATATAGTCGGCACCGTATTTGGTGCAGGTAGAACTCAGATATGTCCGGAATTCATGCCAGAAAGAATCAGGAAGCAAGGAGCGATTTGGGTATGTGGACGGCATGTTTACGACAAGAACTTTGATATTCTCGTCCTTTAGCCGAGAAAGAAAGGCATTGAAGAAGCGCTTTTCGGCGGAATAAAGCGCGGTCTTTGGATTTTTGTAGCGGCGCGTGTATTCAGGCATGTTGTCCTGAAATCCATAAGGCATTGGATAGGGAATCAACCATTCGCCCTTGCGAATGTCCATGCCGCCGCCCATGAATATTTGCATTATCGAACGTTTTACATTCAAATGCGAGACGAGCGTGCGCGGATGTTCATCTCCCGATTTTTGCCCGAACCTTGAGAGTTGCATGGCAACCTCACCCAACCGGGCATTCAATCGTTTGAGCGGAACATACTGGTGAAAGGTCCAATCCAGGTAAGCAAAAGGATCGCTGAAGGCGGCCCGGGACAGATTGCCGAGACTGACATAGCGCGAGAAGAACTGAAACGGTTCTGTGTCCGCCGGTGCAATAACCGTGTTGTCGATAAAGTCGCGCGGATTTACACCGATGATAACCAGCTGCGGTTTATGGTCCTCTTTGAACAGCGCGCTGGATAATATGAAAGCATCGGACGCCATGGAGCCTGGAATCGAAGCGTTGAAGACTTCAGTGTTGGCGCCCAGGCACAGCTTGAGGTCCTTTTCCAGCGTGGCGGCGCGCCGATCGACAACGCAGTCTCGAAAATTTTTCACAGTCAAAGTATCAGCGGAAAATGTTGCCGAGCCGATCAAAGAGCTGCCGAACATCACCACAGGTGGTGCTTTCTCTTTCAGCAAATAATTGCGAGCAACCCAAAATGACCAGGACCCTTGCTGGCTGGATTCTTCAGATCGCTTGCTCAATGCTTCCCTTGTCAGCCCCGACGCGCGTTCTGAAAGGGTGCCCAGTGCCAGTAAGTTGATCAATCCAAAGGCGATGACGGCAACAACAAAACCACATGCGAGCGCTTTGCGATTAGAACCTTTCGATGCATCGGCAATACTCTTCGTCGTCGGCAGTTCGGTCTTTGGGAAATCAGTCATGGGATTACTGGCTCCCATTACTGATAAAGAGGGTTTTTGGTGTTGGCAACAGCCTGATGTCTTTCCATGTCCTTGCCGGACAGAGCAAAGGCCTGACGTGTTCGCCCGGACAGCGAAATGATGTTGACCAGTTGATCGAAGAATTTCTTGCCGCCGTACGCATTCAGGTGGACGGAGTCGTGGAAATCCTGCTGGGAGTAATTTGCAGGTGTGCACATGTCGTAGAAAGCGACATTGTTCTTCAACGCGAATACATGAAGGTCACCGACATACTTCATGTATCTCGGCGGGCCAAGCAAGTGAATATTGTAAGCAGTGAGCGGCATGTTGATCAAAACCAGCTCGATTCGCTCTTTTTTACAGAACTTGGCGATCTCCTGAAGGAAGAAGAATTGCGTCTGGTAGACGTGTTTGTCCGGATGTTTGTAGCGCTCGATATATTCCGGCGCATTGTTAATCCAGCGCTTGCGAGCAGCATCCTCGCTGATCGGGCCGGTCATGACTGCCTGAGGTCGAATCTCGCCCGGCAGGTAGTTGGGAAGAAGTTTGATGCGGTCCCACCATGTGAAGCGCGGCGCAGCAGGCGGACAGGGAACCGTTTTCTCTACGACTTTTTCCGTGTTTTCCTTGAAGATCAATTGGAAATCGGCGGCGTGTTCGCTTATGTAAAACGTCCGGTTGATGAACCATTCGAGGCGGGCGATTGGGGTTCTAAAAACGTGACTGGCGACATCGTCGATGTGGACGATGCGGCGTAAAAAACGGAATGTTTCTGTGTCCGCGGCGCTGGACATGGTGCTGTCAATAAAATCTCTTGGCGCAACCCCATAGACAACGATGTCCGGACGATTGGATGTCGTCACCATCGCCTTTAGCGTCATGTATGCGTCGGACGGCATCTGACCTGGAATCGACAGGTTCAGACATCTGAAGTCGCCACCAAATCTGGTGATCAAGTTGTCGTCCAGGTACTTGGCTCTGTGGTATTGAGAAAGGTCGAGAGTCTTGTTTAGATAATTGGCATCGACCCCTGCAACTGCGCTGACCATCAAGGAAGAGCCGAGCAGAGCAACGTTGTGAACGAAATTGATGTTCTTCATCTCGTTGAAGCCCCACCATGTCCAACCTCTGTAGAGGTATTTGTAGGGGTCGAATTCAATCGGGTTGTAGAAGGACAGTGCGAAATTGCCCAGGCAGAAAAGCATCAGTGCCCAGGTCGTGGCTGCTCTCATTCCGCTTCTGCGGTGCTCGAGCAGCGGCAGTCTGTCGGTGGCGCGCCGTTTTGGTATGGTCGGATCCAGTGCCGCTTTTATGGCAACGTCCGGGCTCACGTAGGCTCTGCGCTCCGTTTTTTCTTGAGGGAGAGCGGTCAAAGCTGCCCTCCTTTCAGTCCGGCGATAGAACTATTCGTCGCGTCCAGCGCCGACATCACACGTCTGTCTCTGGCCGCCTTTTCCGCCACAATATCAAGCAGTTTCATGCCACCGCCGGAATGCAAATGCACGGTATCCATGAAATCGCTGAGCGCAAATTGTTTTGAATCGCCAAGATCGACAAAGGTGGCATCTTTCGATTGCGCCAAAACCTTGAGGCTTTTCTTGTATGAATTCCAGGTGCCTTTCTCCAGGAGCTCGCGGTTGAGATCCGTGATCGGCATCGAAACCAGGATCACTTGAGTGCCTCGTTCTCTGGCTGTGTTCATCAGGTCGGCGAGAAATTTCATTTGATGAGTGAATGTGCGCCAGTTGAGATGAGCGTAGCGCTTCTTGTATTCCTTCAGGTTGGCGTTGTCGAACGTACGAGTTTCAGGCGTGGTTGGGCGGAAGAAAGCCTCATTCGAGGTGATTTCCATTTGCTTGTAGTAGGGGAAAAGCGTTCTGCGGTCTTGAATCGTGAAAGGTTTGTCGGTCTTGGGTGCAGGAAGAATTTCTTTGAGTGCGGCAGCGATAATGCGCTCTGTTGTCACGCTCAAATCGAATTTGTGACCGTAAGGATAGACAAACTGAGCAAGCTCGAAATTGAGGCGCTGATCCCATTCGGGCGCAATCAAATGACGATGTGACGTGACGTCGCCGAAGCGATTTAAATATTGATAGGGATCTGTTGCTGCCGGGCTGGGCAGCAAGCTGTCCATGAAATCGCGCGGGCCGACGCCGTATACGATTACATCGGGGCGCTTTTCTCCCTTGAGGAGAAACTTGGTGATCAAATAGGCATCGGAAGGCATTTCGCCCGGCAATCCGAAGTTGAAGCTTTTCACTTGCATGCCGGATGCGCGTTTGAATTGATCTTCGAAATACTGAGATTGATGATGGCGCGAACCATCGATCGAATGTTTCAAATAATCCGCATCAACACCGGCCACAGGGACGAGAACAAGTGAAGAGCCCATGAAAACAACTTGCGGGCGCCCTTTTCTGTCGGAGAGGAAATCTTCCACAGCCCAACCTGTCCAGGTGCGAATTGGAAAGTCGGTGGGAGCGATGTTGCCCAGTCTCGTTATCGCTAAAAGCGATGAGACTGCCGCGAACAGCACTACCGATATGAAGAATTTGCTTCTCAAGATACCCATTAACTCATTCCGTTTGCCTTTGTCCGGCTCTGCTCTAAGCATCAGCTTTAGAACTGAAATTAGACTTTAGAATTGGAAATAGATGAATCTGGGCGAGCTGTCCGGCGTGAAGATGGTGAGCAAGCACATCAAGGCCACCATGACAGTGACTTGCACTGCCCAGGGTGGGCTCTGGTAGAACTTCTTGTCGTTCAACCAGTTGATGATCAAAGTCGAAGCCATCAGTACAGGCAAGATAAGCACGAGAGCCGGGAATATAATCGGATCTCTGATTTGCAGAATTGCCAGTTGACTGGCACTGAAGTTGAGCAGCGCAGTGGGGGCTTCGAACAGTTTGCTGAGCACTTGTCCGGCTATCTTCATGTCGTCGGCGCGGAAGAATACCCAGCCGATGCAAACGACATGGAAGGTGAAGACAACTGATGCCCAGTGATAAACCTTGGATTTCAGCAGCTTTTCGTGAACGCCTATCTTCTGCATTGCCGCTTCGTATTCACGATGCACAATCAAAACCAGACCTTGATATGCGCCCCAGGCCAGGTAGTGGAATGCGGCTCCGTGCCACAGACCGCCCAATGCCATAGTGATGAACAAGTTGCGATAAGTGAGCCACTTTTTGCCTCTCGATCCGCCCAGCGGAATAAAGAGATAATCGCGCAGCCATGTGGAGAGGCTGATGTGCCAGCGGCGCCAGAAATCGGCAACGTTGGAGGCGATGTAAGGCAGATTGAAGTTGATCGGCACTTTGTAGCCGAACAAGAGCGATGAACCTCTGGCAATGTCTGTATAACCTGCAAAATCAAAGAAGATTTGGAAGGCGAAAGCGTATGTGATCATCCACATATCTAAGGAAGAGAATTGCTCGGGGTGGGCAAAACCTGCCTGTACTACAAGTGCCAGGTTGTCGGCGATGAGAACTTTCTTGGCCAAACCCATCAATATAAGTTGCATGCCTTCGTCAACATATTCCCATTTGAATTTGACGGGAATGTGCAGCTGCGGCACGAAGTCTTGATAGCGCTTGATAGGGCCGGCGATTTGTGTAGGGAAGAAGGATGGAAACAGAGCGAAATCGAGGAAATTTTTGACGACTGGTTTGCCGCGATAAACTTCGACCGCGTAGTGAATGAATTCGAAAACGAAGAATGAAATGCCCAGTGGAAGAATGATATGCAGGTGGGGTTCTTTCCAGTCAATACCGGCGAAACCCAGACCTGTTTTCACAGCATCCATGGTGAAGTAGGCGTACTTGAAGATGCCTAATGTGATCAAGTTGACCGCAACGGTGATGCCCAGTATGAGCTTCTTGTTGACGGTTGCTTTTTCTATGAATGGAACCAGAATGAAGTTAGCCAGCGTCAATCCGAATATCAGGATGCCGTATATCGGACGCCACGACATATAGAAGACGTAGCTAGCCACCAGTAGTAGTGGCACGCGGAATCTGTGGGGCGTCAACCAAAACAGAAGAAATACTGTTGGTAGGAACACCAGGTATTGCAGACTGTTGAATAGCAAGCTACTTCTCCTTAGTTTCCAGGAACCTTATTGATAACGGAACGCTTTTTACTTCGACTTAACTCGACTGATTTGATTTGTCGCGTCACTTGATGCAAATCCCAATATCTAAGAGAGTTTTGCAAAGTTATCAATGGCACTCGCCATTGTAAAAGCTGGATTTCAAGAATGTCTACCCGACACGTATTGTCTTAACCTAAAAAGGTTATAGGAACCAGCACGAAGGGATTATCCCTGATCTTCAAAAGCCGCCACTGGCGGGAAAAACGAGCACCTGACATCGAATAATGAAATTGGTTGCCAGGTGATTGGTTGTAATGAGACCTGGTTGCAATATGGTATCGCCGTCTCATAATCTGCAATTTGTTTTTGCAAATGTGCATACCATCACCGGTGATACCACTACCAACACTTGTTTGCCTTAAGCAATTTGAATGTCTACGCCATCGCGCTCTGATGTTGTTTTTTCGTGGCACGACTGTCCGGTTATTGCGTATGCCCAGGTGGGGAGAAATTCACAAGAAATTCTCCCCACCTGAGATCTTCAATTTTGAAGACTAACGCGAGTTTTTTTTAATTCGTGTTTTTGCCCAGTTTCAAACGCTGGCTCTCAGTCGCCGGCGCCTTTGGCAAATCCTTCCGGTATCAATTGATAGCCGCCGCCATATACGGTTTTGATGTATTTGCGATCTGGGGTTTCTAAACGCGTTCTAAGGTGTCTGATGTGCACGCGAATCGTATCTACATCATCGTCCGGTGCATAACCCCAGACTTCCTCCAGGAGCTTGCCAGTGGAGACTGTCTGACCGTGATGCTGCATCAGGCAGTGAAGAATTTCAAATTCGGTAGGCGTCAGTTTGACCATCCTGTCTTTCACCTTCGCTTGAAGGTTTTCCGGGATGAGAGTGATTTCACCTGCGTGCAAAATTTCCGGCAGTGTGGCCGATTGCGGCACTCCGCCCGAGCGTCTGAGCAGGGCTCTGATGCGCACTTGCAGCTCGGGAATTTCGAAAGGCTTGACCAGATAGTCGTCGGCGCCGGCATCGAAGCCTGAGACCTTATCCTTTGTCATGCCAAGAGCCGTGAGCATAAGAATCGGAATCGGATGCGTCTGAGGATTTTGCCTCAGCCTTTGACAGACAGTGAAGCCGTCCAGGTCAGGCATCATGACGTCAAGAACAACGAGATCGGGACGATTTTGTTGCGCCAGTGCCAATCCTTTGTGACCGTCGCTGGCCGTAGTTACTTGATGTCCCAAAAGTTCCAGGTTGATTTTGACGAGTTCTGCGATTGCGGCATCGTCGTCAATAACGAGTATTCTTGACAACTTGTTCTCCTCAGTATGGTCAGGCTTGACCTATGACCGACAATTTTACTGGAATTTTCATCGGCCGCCCGCCCCGTAAAATCTGTAGCGTCACGAGTTGCCCAGGTTTTTTTGCCTCGATTACTGTCCACAATTCGTCTACAGTGCGGACAGTACGGTCATCTATAGACTGGATGACGTCGGCTTGATTGACGTCAAGTGCTCTGAAAGTAAATGGTCCTTGTTGATAAACCACTACTTTTGGTCCGGAAAGTCCGGCCTGTGCTGCCGGCCCTCTGGGATCGAGCTTGATGATGCGCAAGCCGCTATCGACCGGTGCGACGACAAGAATGCCCAGGTCCGGTCTGATCACGCGGTGATGGGCGATTAATTCAGGCACGATACGTTTCGCCACATTTACGGGAATGGCCAGACCGATGCCTGCCGATTGCCCCGTGCGCGAAAGAATTGCTGTAGTGATGCCGACCAATCTGCCGCTTGTATCGAGCAGCGGTCCACCCGAATTGCCTGGATTGATGGCCGCATCAGTTTGAATGATCCCTTTGATCAATCGTCCATTCTCTGTGCGCATCGTTCGTCCCATGCTGGACACAATGCCTTGAGTGAGGGTGCGCTCCAGACCAAATGGGTTGCCGATGGCAAACACGCGGCGACCTACTTCCAGATTCGACGAATCTCCAAATGGAATTGGGGTCAATTTCTTATCGGCTGGAACAGTCACCTTGAGCACAGCCAGATCGCTGTCTGGATCTACGCCGACAACGGTTGCTGGCAGCACGGTTCCGTCCCACAGGGTGGCGCGGATATTCTGGAATCCTTCCACAACGTGATTGTTCGTCAGGACAAGCCCCTGGTCGCCAATGATGATTCCGGAGCCGGCGCCCTCTTTCGGGGCGAGATTGTAGTAAATGTCCTCTGATGCCGCGCTCGATGCGATGTTTACTACGCCTTTGTTGGCGCTTTTGTACACGCGGATGGTAATCGCTTCATCCGGTGTCAGACTGCTTGAATGATGTGCCGATACTCTTTTCAGATCGGCTGCCGGAGCGGCAATCGAACTTGGAGTTGCGGCAAGACTCAATGTAGAAAGTGCTGCGGCAGTCAACCAGTACTTTGTGATTTCAATTCTTTTCTGCATGTTCTCTGAATTTTTTCCTCTGCACTGAGCGAATCTTTGTGTGACCAAAAGTTCGTCTTATTGCGCTTTTGCCGTTGCATCTTTGGCTTTCTGACCCAATTTAGGCTCAGTTCCGTCCATCAATCTCTTGATATTGGCTTTGTGCCGCAAGGTCACGTAGATAAGCGCCATGACACCGTATGCCACTTGAGCGGGCGGGCATTTGAGCAAGTAGAAGTAAACAGGCAAAAGCCAAACTGCCGCGATTGATGCAACCGAAACAATTTTTGTTGCCCACAAAACCAGAAGCCATGTGGCAAAAAGCAAGGCTCCCACCGGATTGCTCAGAGCGATTACAGTGCCCAGACCGGTAGCGGCGCTTTTGCCGCCTTGAAAGCCGAGAAAGATCGATTTGCTGTGCCCGATCAAAGCTGCCAGGGCACATAGGGGCGCGCACACATGGGTCATGCCGACGAGCGCCCAATCTGACCTACCGCCATCGAAGTAGGCTGCGGCAGCAACCGGCGCGTATCCTTTGAAAATGTCGAAGAGAAAAACAAACAGCGCCGGACCCTTGCCGACGCAGCGCAGAACATTTGTGGCACCGGTAGATTTGCTGCCGTGCTCGCGAATGTCGATGCCTTTAACCGCCTTTGCTACCCAATAGCCGGTGGGAATGGAACCGGCCACATAAGCGATTGCAATCATCAAAATGAAAGTCGCCAAAGGATTTATTTCTCCTTCTTGTCTCTGGTGGCGATACGGATTGGTGTGCCGACGAACCCGAAAGACTCACGCAATTTTCTCTCTAAGTACACTTTATAGCTGTTGGTCAATAATTTGCTGTCATTGACGAACAAAATAAATGTCGGCGGACCAACCGAAACTTGTGTGCCGTAATAGACTTTCAAGCGTTTGCCTCGTTTACCGGAGGGCGGTGGCACCAGTGCTACTGCTTCAGCCAGCACTTGATTGAGCAGTCCGGTTGAGATGCGCCGTTGCGTTTCAGCATAAGCTGCTTCGGCAACATCGAGAATCTTCGTCAGCCTTTGTTTGGTTTGAGCGCTCGTGAATACCACTGACGCAAAGGCGAGCATGCGCAAATCGGTTTTTACCTTTTCGGTAAATTCATTCATCAATTTGGAAGTCTTGTTTTCGACCAAATCCCATTTGTTGACGACAACCACGCAGGCGCGCCCGGCTTCGTCTATTTTGGCTCCGATTTTTTGATCTTGATCGGATACTTCCTGGGTGGCGTCCATGACAAAACTACTACTTCCGAACGCGATATTGCCCGCAACGACCGCACTACGGAAAAGGCTTCAACACCGTAATCCACCTTGGATTTGCGCCTGATGCCGGCGGTATCGACAAGTGTGAGTTCGCGACCCTTATAGAATATGGTCGTATCAATGGCATCGCGGGTGGTGCCGGGAACACTGTCGACGATGGAGCGCTTCTCGCCGATTATTGCGTTGACTATCGATGATTTGCCTACATTCGGCTTGCCGACGATGGCGATGGCGATTTTGTTTTTGATTTCGGAAAGTCTTGCTTCTTCCTCTTTTGCCTGAATTTCGGCAACTTCTGCATCGGCCAGCCGTGCGGTTTTCGATTTCTTGACCTTGCCGTTTTTCTTTTCGAGTGCCTGATCGGGATTAAGCAATCTGATGATCTTGTCGAGGATGTCGCCGACGTCTCCGGAGCCGCGCATGGCCGAAACCGGGACTGGCTCGCCCAGACCGAGCTGGTAAAACTCAAGCACGTTGGGCGCGTCTTTGGGATCGTCGATCTTATTTACTGCCAGGATTATCGGTTTTTTCGATCTGCGCAATAGATTGGCCACATCTTCGTCAGCGCCGTTCAACCCGGCTTTGCCGTCCACCATGAAGATAATCAAGTCCGCCTCGACTACTGCCATTCGCGCTTGATCGTAAACTTGAGTAGTGATCTCGTCCACCGATTCCGTAAGGATGCCGCCGGTGTCTACGAGCACGAATTCCTGCCCGGACCACTCGGTTTCTCTGTAGATGCGATCGCGCGTTACGCCCGGCTGGTCGTCGACGATGGCGTGCTTTGCACCGACGCAGCGGTTGAAGAAAGTTGATTTACCGACGTTTGGTCGCCCAACTATGGCGACCACATGCTTGGTCATGGATGCCTCTCAGCGCCTCTTTATCTATCTTTTGCCGCTATTTTTCGGGTGTTGGACCCTTGCCGGCTGGTCCGGGTTTGCTGCCTGGACCGCTCTTGGGACCACCTGGACCCCATTTCTTGCCGAGCTTTGGCGCCTGATCATACAGCCATCTAAGAACAGTGTCCTTGGCAGTATTTAGGTAAATAGCTGATTCTGTATCGCCGCCTTGATCGGGATGCACACCAGGACTGGTTATTTGCCTCTTCCAGGCATCCGTAACAGATTCTATGGTCATCTCTTCCGGCCTTACGCCAAGAAGCATGCAGGCTTTACGAATTTCCGGCGGCACTTGACGGACAAAACCAGGCGCACCCGCCGATTGACCGGCCTGGGGTTGGGGAGCGGGCGGCGGTGTAGTGCTGCCTGCCGGTGACGGTGGAGGTGCAGCCTGCCCGACGCCGGCGGCCGGCGCTTCTGCCTGCGCCTGACCTGTCTCGCCCGGCTTCGGTCTGGCCTTGCCGCCGATGAATTTGCTGCCCAATCCTTTCGGCTCTTCTTTGGCGGCGGCACTTGCGGGTGCCTCGGCGACAACTTCCTTGGCCTGCCTGATGCGATTCTTAATCAAGTCACGCAATTCATCGTCGGACGGGGCATTGCCCTCCGGAGTCAATTGCACGTCCTGGATGATCTCTAGGTCTTCCAGATTGCCATAGTCGTCAAGACCTTCGAATATGTCCATCGAGTCAAGGTCGAATCCGCCCTGGCTGGGCTGAGCTTCCGTGCTATCAAAGTCATGGCCCTGTTCAACTTCCAGAGCTTGCGGCTCCTGGGTGGTTTCATCCGGACTCTGTATATAGGATTCGCCGCCCAAAGATTGAGGTCTCTCTTGATCGTCGAAGCCGCCTACCGGCTGCGGACTCTCCTGATCTTCGAATTTGTCCCAGTTGTCGCCCGTCAAGGTCTCCGACGGCAAAGCGTTAACTTCGTCGACATGACGCTCTTCGACATCTCCGTTGCTTTCGAACTCTAGCGGCACCCTCACTTTTTGCTTGGGCGGATTGGGGGGTGGAGGTGGCGGCGTGGGCTGGCTTTGCTGAATCTGTTTGGAAAAATCTTTCAGTGACTTGGCTCTGAAATGGTAGACAGTTTCAAGGTCTTTCCAGGACAACTCCAGCATTGGGTTGAACTCGCTGGCCACAAAAGGTCCAGAGCGCGCAGCATTGAAAACTTTTTGCGAATAACTGTCGCCGAAAGTCTCGCTCATATCCTCGACTGCGCTCAAGAAAACAGCCGTGGGGATGCCTGCTTCCAGTTCTTCTGCCGGCGCATTGGCTTCCGACTCCGCTTCCATGAGACTTTCCATGACGGCAGCCGGCTCATGATAAGCAGCAACGTCAGGTGTTTCCTCCTGGCTTACGTGCGCTTCAGCCAGCAATTCGGCTTCTCCGACCACTTCCGGTGTATCCCAGCCTTCGTCTTCGCGGACCATTCGGGCTTGGGCCGGCGGCTCGGCTGGCTCGGGCGACTGCCCTATAAGCTCTGGAACATAGTTGGTATTAGAAAGTTGGATGACGTTGGACTCGCCGGTTTCAGTCGCAGAGGCGCGCTCTCTTGCTTTGCGCTCAATCTCGTAGTCAA
>JBGAVL010000119.1:0-16254 GCA_044228145.1 Obscuribacteraceae bacterium (SeqCode) | reverse complement strand
GTTCTCGCCGCGCTCCATCTCGTTGCGCACGACGGACATCTCGCTGTCGCGGTCGTCCTGGCTGAGCATGAGATTGCGCATGCGGTCAGCTTCAAGCTGGATGCACAATGCCAGGTGCTCGGAGGGCACACACTCGAAATAGTTGGTGCGGTCGAACCAGGTGGTGGCATTGAGCAGGTTGCCCAGGGGCTTGATCATCTCAAAGACGCCGGTTTCGTCCTGAGGATTGTGCTTAGGTGTTCCCTTGAACATCATGTGTTCCAGGAAATGAGTCGAACCGGTGTAGCCAACCGCTTCATTGCGCGATCCGACATGGTAGAGCGCCATGTAGGTAACTACCGGTTTGGCGTGATTTTCGGAGAGTAGAACCTTCAGGCCGTTGCGATCGAAACGATATTCGACGATGCCCTTAGCTTCTTGCACTCGTGTAAAGCCGAGTTCTTGCAAAGTTTCATTTGTCATTGGATAGCCTCCTTGCGAAGCGCATGCAATGCGCCGCTACAAGATGTTTGATGAAAGTTGGTTCTGATTCGAACGATGTGCGCAAGCGCAGGATTCCAAGAGCAGCGGCGGAAAAAAAATTGTCTCTCACGCGCTAGCCAAAATGAATCCAAAACGGCATGCCCGATGGGTCGGTGAACCAATTTAGGTAGACACCACGCATGCGGGCATGCCGCCCTGATTACTTCACTTGAAACGTGCACTTGAATTGCTTGCCGCCGGCAATTGGCGTGTTTGTGCCGGTGGCAGTGCTGTACCAACTCCAGCCGCGCTCCGACTCATGCAACTCGATGTCGCCTGAGCCGGAGGCGACGACGTCGAATATAAATGTGCGAGTGCCATACTGCCCGTCTTGCCGGCTCTGAACAAACGGACCTTTCAGCTTGAGGCGAAAGCAGGCGGACAACGGTTTTGTCAGATCCCACTCTCGGTCAGAATATTGATCTTCATCCATTTCGATGTGAATTTCCTCGCCTGCCCGCAACGACTTGAATGTTTTGCCAAGGTCCGTGGCTTCACGGACCTTGGTGACAAAAGCGCTGGAAATGGGAAGTGCCGTCTGGCTGGCTTTGAGCGGCTGCTCACACCACTGACAAAGATCTAGGCTCTCAGCACATTCTGCACAGAGCCCATGGGCGAAGTGGGTAGTAACGCCGCTGCACTTCTTGCACCTGCCGGCAACGGCAATGGCCTGTTTTTGCTCACAGTGACTGCACAACATGGGCTCTCCTCCTTTCAGTGCGCATGCCCTTTACCGGTATTGCAACCGGTGCATGTGCAAACAAATTTTGGACGACTGGACGACGTGACTTTAATCACTTCGTCCGGTTCGTCCGGCAATGCGGGCTGGATCAGCCTGCTCAGGCTGCCGGCCAGGTTCTTATCGTGATCCTCAGGTGCCTGCAGCTGAAAAGTAGCAGTGATTTCCTGACGCGGCGGCTGACATTCTCCATAGATCGGATCGTCGGCAAAACGTGCAACCACAAAGAGAACACCATCTCCAAAGGGAGCTGCAAGGGGTTCCTGCAGAACGATTGTCTGATCTTCTACTCCGTCGCCTGTGATCTCATTGTTCGTGGCGCCATCACCTGTGGTGCTATCGCCATCAACGCTATCGCCTGTGAAGCCATCGTTTGCAAACACCATGACTCCATCGGCGAAAAACGCATTTTTGTTCAGATTCCCGGCTTCCCTCACGTCTGGAGGACCGAAGAAAAACGGATTTCCTTCCTGATCGCACTCGAGATACTGAATGCCTTTCGGCACCGCAGCCGAGAGCAAAAGCTTGCCATTCAGATGGACAAGCAAGTCAGCACCCAGTTGCGACATCACTCTGAGCGCAAACTGCCCTTCGGGCACACGCAAGAAATGCGTGGCGCTGTCGGTTAAATTGTAGCCCAGAGGCTCCATCCACATGTCGATGAGCGGTGCTTTTACCACCACATCGACAGATAGACTGCGCCCGAGCTTGTCGGTAATTTTCATATCTGACTCCTTTGAATGCCATGAGCATTCCCGAGAAATTGAGAGGGGCTTGTTTTTCAACAAACCCCTCAGCCAATTGAAGAAGCGCATTACGAAGAGCGTCCTCTACAGAAAACGCTCTTTGACATTCTCGCCGTCTTCGGTGTAATACTCATAGGGCTCAAGCGGACCTTTTTCCTGCTTGGGCTCCATCGTCAGGAGACGCACGGGTGATGCCGTACCGCGCAAACGCCAGAAGAACTTGAGAGTGTCGCGGCATTCCGACTGCAAGAGCGGACCGAAGTTGTCATCGACAACATGCTTGAGAGTCCAGGAATTGTCGCTGAATTTGCCGGTATCCACCAGCTGAATATTAGGCACCGAATGATAGCCGGTGCGCAACACCAGTTGGCGGCGAATCTGATGCTTGTTGGCATCAAATGCGGCCACAATTTGCAAGATGGTGCCCATCTCTTTGAGCGTCTGTTCGGAAACAGGGAAGATTGGCGTGCCCGCCTGCTGATGGGATTCAAGCGAGGTCTTCTGCACTTGCATCCAGATTTGCACGATTTGCATCATCTCATTGAGCGAGGGGGGAATAGGCTCAAAGGCGAGCTGGGCAGACCAGCCGCTTCTCACTATCGCCTTGTTGATCATGCGAATGGCGCGCCGCACCCAGTCGAGGGACTGTTCGTTGGTAAACTCGAAAAACTCCTCATCGAGAAATTCCTCGAGAAAGCGGTTGTCGTCGTAGTGCCGTCTCACCTCCATCATTTTGTCGCGATTGCGAACGGTCACAGAAACACTTTTGCTCTTGCGGCTTTCGATTGGATTGCCGTCTTTGTCCTTCGACAAAAGCGGCACTTTTACACTCACTTCGCCTTCGTCATAACCGTACTTGCGGTCTATATAGCGCCACAGCCCCTGACCGAGAGCGTAAGGATCAAGGTACCAGGCGCTGGCTTGCTGGTCATGCATCGTCCAGCTCTGAGCCAGATCGAAGCGATATTCCAGGGGCAGATCCACTTCCGGCTGGAGAAGAAGCTCTCTTTGCCAGTATGAAGCCCAGCCCTCGTTCATGAATTTGGTGCGTGCCTGCGGCTGAAAATACAGGGACCGGTCACGCACAATGGCCAGCATCATGCGCACCTGCTCCGGCAGATCAGGAGTGTTCTCCGGGTCTGCCAGAAAGCCGAGCAAGTCACCTGTGGGCTGAATAGGGTAGCGCTTCAGCTGTGCTTCCAGCGAAGCGATACCGCCCTCAAGCTGGCGCTTCATTGAAGACGATACTTCTCCCTCAATGTTGGCGCGCCGCTTCAGCTCGACCAATTCTTGCTTCAGTTGCTCGCGCAGCTGCTTGTCGCTCAACCTGCCTTCGATCGTCGGCAGCCAGGGCACAAAGTTTTCCAGGGCATGAATGGCGTCCATGTAATACTCTACGTTTTGCCACCCCCACTCCGGATTGTCGACCAATTCAGTAAGTTTGTTGCGTGCCTGTTTGAAACGCTCAAGCACGGTTGTCGGCTGCGTCTCCGCAAACATTTTGTTGTTGGCGAAGAAATCAACGTGCCCCCAGACCGCATGCGCCATAACGTGCAACTGCATGGGAACTGTGTTGGTGGAGGAAAGATAGCAAACGCTCGGATTGGTGTTCAGCACCATTTCATAGATGTGACCACCATAACCGCCCTGCCTGTTCCTTTCCGCTTCTTTGCCCTTGTTCCAGTAGTGGTAGTCGCCTGGCACACCGACAAACGGGAGAAGCTGAGTAATCTGGGCGTCGTGCAAATACCAGTAGTCGACAAGATACGGCGTCAGACCGAGGCGTTTGCCGGCTCTGCCCATACGCTTGTCGTATAGCATCAGCAAAGCCATTTCTTGGCTTTGGTTCAATTTTTCAGACATAGTTAGGCCTCCTTCTGACGATCCTTATCCAGGATCTGTTTAAACGCTTCAGGAACATCCGCCAGAGACTTGGCTTGCGCCATTCCTACATGGGCTTTCACATCAGCAGGCAGGCGAAGCAATGCCTCACCGGCCATATCCCAGTTAGAACGGCCGCCCCATCCGCCCCATCCGCCACCGCCCCAGGAATTGCTTATCTCCAGGTAGCCGGCATAGTTGAAAGGCGAGCGAATGATTTTCGTCCACCAGTCTCTGATCACTTCATCACCATCGAAAAGCTGGCCGTCTGTGGCGTGGAACATGTATCTGTTCCACTCGCTGGCCGGATAGGGTCCAGCCTGAACGCCGGTCTGCTTGCAGGTGGCGCCGGTTTGCGCGATACGCAAGAGAAGATCCCAGGCAGGCACAGCAACGGTACCGCCGCCGGCCCCAATCTTGAAAAACTCTTCTTCCGTTTTCCACAAATAGTCCTGAGCGTCATGCGAGATCATGACGATGGCTACGTTCTTGTACTTCGTCTTCAGGAAAAGCACGCAGATGAAAAAGTAGGCTTTGGCAATCACGAGCGGATCGCCGGACATGGAGCCGGAGCGGTCCAAAATTAGCCCGACCATCGCTTTGCTGTCAGGGTCCTCCTTCTCTTCGATGCGGTTGAAGCGCAGGTCAGAGTTGGCGAAAGGCACTTCCCATGCGGACGGAATGATGTCGCCCTGGCGCTCCTTCTCGTAGACGTAGCCTTCGATGCGCTGGCTAAGCTCATCATCAAGGCTGTAGGGTGCCATGACGGACTGCTCAGCTTCCAGATATGCGTTAACCGCCTCTAGAACACTCTGGCGGTACGCCTGAGCATCGGTGACCAGGTTGCTGAGCACGGAGCTTTCCACCGCGGCGAGAAATTGATCTACCTCGTCGGCGATCAGAAAGATCACAGGCTCCGGAAAAATAGATTTGGCACCAACCCGGCTTGCCGACCAGAAGACATAGGCTTCAAAGACCGACTGACACTTGGCGGCGAAATCGTCGACAAACTCGTCCGGACGGCTGTTTCTGAGCGCCGAGGCACGTTGCATGCGCGCGATCGCGGTTTCGTGTTTGTTCATGCGGGCCCTGGGGCCGACCTTGGTAACACCGCGCCGCTTGTGGGTTTTCACCATGGTCTGAGCGAACATTTTCTTGAGCATATTGGGCAGATTGATCGAGTCGAAAAACATCTCGATAAATTCTTCCCAGCTCACCTCGATATATTCGCCCGGCTGGTCGCCTGCTTTTCCTTTGCCGGAGCCGCCGCCGCCTTCACCATCGCGGCCGGGGCGCCAGGTCGGTTCTTTGTCAGGCTCGACCGGAATCTTGATCTTGCCTGGTCTGGTGATAATCGGGTTGTCACCGATGATGTCACCGATTTTCTTCTTTGCCTTACCCTTCTGGCGCTCGCGATAGCGATCGCGGTCGGGCTTGGTGGGGTCGCCGCCTGTGTGAGGCGGTCTTATAACGTTGCGGTCAGCCAAAATCGGCGGCTCCAAGACATCGGGATCGATGTGCGTGAAGAAACGATTTTTAGCTGCCGCGTCGCTCTTTCGTTTGGACATGGCAGACCTCCTTTGGTCTTTGTCCTATACAAGGACGCGTTAAATTGGCGAAACACAAACTTGTCAAGCGCCGCCAAAAAGAGAAAGAGGAATGGATGGCTTGCATCCATTCCTCTCTTTTCATCCATCGTATAGCACCGCAGGTGGTGCTATATGTTAACGCTCGACGAGGAAGTCTGAATTCTCCTCGGCTTCGCGCAACAGCTCCTCAGCCGACCATTCGCTGAATCCGTACTGCTTGATCAGCCTTTCTTTGGCATCGCTGATCTTGCGCCGGTCTTCGTCGTTGCGGGCGCTGGCGGAGCTGAACAGACGCGCACCGGAGCGAACCTTTTTAAGGACATAACGCTCGATGCAACGCCGGATTGCTTCGTGGCAATTGTAAGGTACGTTGGCGGTACGCTTCTCGGTGAGATGCTGGTTGACTGCAGCCAAAACCTCAGCGCGGAATTTCGGAGCCTCGGAAAGGGTAACACCCCAATCGGGATCGGTTTCGATTTCGCGCATGAAAGTCTCGTCACCGCCGACCGGCCCGCGCGCATATCCGGCCTGACTCTTGACGCTCTGGTTGAGCGCAAAGGCGCGGATATTATCCAGGTACTTCTGCCAGGTCGCTTCGCATTCCGCGGGGAACGACTCGATCAAAGAAGCCAGCACGATGTCACGCAACATCTTATTGCGCACTTCGTCCAACTCGGTAGCAATCAGGCCCATTAAGGCTTCACGCTTCTTGTCGTCAACCACGTTGGCCTTAAACCATTCCCTCAGGCGCTCGCGGATCAGGCGTGAGGTAACGGTGTTACCCTTGCCTTTCACTTCAGCAGCGACAGAGTTGATAATCTTGGCGGTTTCACGCGGTGACTGGCCTTCAAGACCCTCGCGAGCAGAAGCAGCCTCGCGCAAATCGTGAACGGTCAACTTCATCCCCATGCCCTTGGCACGCAGGTCTCGGCCGTCATAGGCTTCCACCTTCATGTTCATCGGCACTGAAGGGTGTTTCTCGATACGGGTGAGAATTTCCAGATGAGCCAGGTAATCGAACACGTCAGGATCGACATGCACGCCGCCTTCACTCTCAGGTCTGGCGAATTCAGAGGAGCCCCAGATCTTCTCGATGACACGGCGAGCCTGCGACTTCTCGACCGGATAAGGGAACCAGATCCGGTAGAAACGGTCAAGATAAGGCTCGTTTTCACGCACGCCAACGAATTTGTTGTATTCGGACTCGTTGGAGTTGATGATCACAACGCCGTCAAAGCCTACCGAACCGCCCAGCGGGTTAGGCAAGCGCACACGGCGACCCTGCAAAGCTTCCAAAAGAATACGCTGTGCTTCAGGCGGGTTCTTCAGACCTTCGGTGAGGATGACGATTCCGCGGTTGCCTTTGTTGAAGGCACCGTTCAACTGCACGGAGCGAGGATCATCGGTGTCGACGCGCCCCATCATGGACAAGTTTTCTGCACCAATCCATTCGGAGATGTCGAAGTTGATCGGGTTTACCTCTGAGACGTCGACGATACCAATCGAACCTTCAAAGTCGCTGGAGAAGCGGAAGGAGTCAATCGGATAGTCGGCAATGGCAATCGGTTTGCCCGGCTTTACTTTCAAACCGCGCACCAGATCCTGCACCATGGGCTCGGGAGCGAACACCACAGAGCGCGTGCTCTTCGGCATTCCCAAGCCATAAACGATGGCCGAGACGAAGTCTTCGGTGCCCAAACGGGCAATCGACTCGAACGCCTCTTCCAGACCGGCTCCGGCCAGAATGCTTTTCACCCGCGAGTTAAGGGTGATCAATTGACGCAAGCCAAGCTCTTCCATAATCTCCAGCTTGATCTCGACTACGCGTTTTTCGAAATCATCCACGCCCTCACGGTCCGCCTTATCGGCTGCAACGGTGTGGATCATATAGAGGAGGTTGAGCGGATTGTCGCGAACGCGGCTTTCCTTGAGATAAGCAACCGGTTCGGCGTTGCGGAAAAGACCCTTGAGCGTGTTGTCCAGGTCCGATTTACCTGAGGAGGGTGGACCGATCTGCACGCAGGCCTGCTTGGAGGTCTCACCACCCATAGCGGCCGGGTAGAGGTATTTGACTGCCATTTCGTGCATGGCGCGCTCGGTACCAAAGAAGTTTTTGGTAGCGTTGAAGGCGCGCAGATTTGTGTCGCCGAAAAGATTCTGCACCTGGACGGTACGGGCGTCGTTGTAACCCTTATTGTCCCAGAGGCGGAAAAATCTGGCGTGCGCCGACTCGCAAGCAGCTGGATGCAGAGCGGCAAATGAAAGGAAGTCTTTGAAAGATCCTTTGAAAGGAGTCTTAGGCAGCGAGCTTTCCATTACTGTTGTTTCCATGTTTGTCTCCCTTTAGCTCTGATTCCAGAGCTTGTAGTCGCGGAAATAAGCCAAAGCCTGCTTCTGGCAGTGCCGGCAATATCCCAACTTGTCAAAACGTTGAAGAGCATCACGACGTTGTGCTTTTTCCTCGTCATTCAGCTCGATTTCCGACTTAAGAACAACCTCAAGCCGTTTTGCTGTTTCTTCGTTCAATTTCTTGGCGATGCCGTCGGCCAGACGCGGCACGGTCTGCCAGTTGATGTCGACTTCAACATCAATTCCGGATTCGGCATTTTCCTTCAGCCTCGACTCGAGAACGACGCCTATTTCCGCATCGATAGAACGACGGAAATCGTTGCGTTCCGCAATGCCTGTCAGTCCCATCCACTTATCAAGGTCGTTGAGAAATACATCATCAACCGACTCTTTGCGCAGTGTTCTCACACCAGCCTGAAGGACTGTTTCCTCCACTTCCGCAAACCCGGTAGAAAATGCTTTCGCATGAGCGCGATAGCGAGAGAACAGCTCATTGGCACGCCTTTCGAAATCCGGTGCGGCCACCTCGAAGAGCTGGCGGCGCAAAACGCGCCGGTATTCCGCTTCGATCAGGCCGACCGCCTTGTCGTCGAAGCTCTTCGGTCCTTTGAGAAACTCCTCGCAATTCTTGTAGACCTCTTTCTCCTTGTCGGTCAGTCCGGGCGTTTTAGCCATCTGAGCCAGACTTGCGCGCAAGAAATTGATCATCTCCAGTTCGCTGACACAGCGATCTTTGTCCTTGAGGGCAAATTCGGTGATCTGGCTAACGATGCCCAGCATGACAGCCATGTTCAAGCCGTTGAGCCCCTCGTCTTCACCGGCTTCGGCCCAGAATTCGCCGACCGACCAGTGCTCCACTTCCGCCTTCTTGGAAGCGCTATTACTGGACGCTCCGTAGTAACCATATGTGGTGGCAGCTTGCGCGTTCTTCTTCTCGACGATCAGTTGTTCACCGTCATACATACGGGCACGGGTAACGATATCTACTTCGTGATCCTTCTTCATGCGGCTGATTACAGCCAGAAGCGCAGCCAGCTTTAGAGCCATCGGGCCGAAGTGCGGCGCATCGCGCATGCCATCGAGAAAGTCGCGGTAAGCCAGCTCCTCTTCAGTTACGGATGTGATGTAAGGCACATTCATTATTTGCATGCGCCGGGTGAACTTATTCGGGTCAGGTTGACTGGCGATGAATCTCTCCCAGGCGCCGTCATTTGTCTGACCCATCAATATGGCGTCCAGGGGCAGCCAGCCAGATTCACTGTCGAACTGCGCCTCCGCCGGCATTCTCCTGCCAGTGGCGGCAATGCGCCTGTCATTGGTGGCATCCAGGAGCACGGACAAAGATCCCATAGCCATCGGCGAAGCGGAGCTGAACAACTCCGGCATATCGACTATGCCGCGGCTGCCGTGGGATAGGGTGGACAGCAAAGGCTCTTGCATAGTCCAGGTAGCTATACCGAACTTACGGCTGGAGAGCCTGAGGCCCTTCACCTCCACATCGAAGAGATTGGGATTGGCCTTGTTGTCGCCTTCCATAATCTTCGACCAGCATTTCTGGCAGGGTTCGCCGGCGGTAGCGAGAAGATCGTGCAAGGAAGCCTTACCAGAATGCGCACAGTCCTTTTCCGTTAAATGAAGCTGCTCGGCCAGCCTTTCGATCGCTTCGCGACGTTCGGGCTCTTCTTTGGGCAGAATCAGGTTGAGGAGATTGATTGGATTCTCATGGACCGGACAGTCAGCTACCGAGTAGACGACCTCCCCTTCCAGAGTGCTTTTGATTGCTTCGGCTAAGAAGCTTTTGCCACTGCCGGGTACGCGAGCAACTGTACGCTGCGAGCCTTTGACCTTGTCGAAAGCCTTCCAGGAGACGATGCGCATCTTCTTGAGCATACGAAGATACGGCTGCCTCTCTTTAGGAACGCTCTCGATGTCGACCTCGCCACGCTTCTCAATTGCTCGAATCAAGAGCGCTGCAGCAGTGTCAGCCATCTCCGGCTTATCCTTCAATCTGGCGAGAAACTCGCCGAAGGTAAGGGAGTCGGTTTCCACCGGTTGCAGCCTCAGTTGATCTCGAAGCTGCGAAATATCAGACATGTTCTACCTCCTTAATGAGGGAGTTGTTGCTTGCCCTGTCGGCAAGCGCGAAGTGGCGACCCAGGCTGAAATTGCTCAACCGAGTCGCGGTATTGGACCCTAACTAAACTGAAGGAATATTTGCTCCGGATATGAGATATCCGCGCCTTCAGCCCATCCAAATGTGCCTTTGTCATTGGCAAGCCGCCAGCACCAGACCTTTTGAGCCTGATGTATGGATTGAGGGAAGTTCGGTCTGCTGTCGTTGCTTGAACGGAGGGGGAGTGCGGCCTCTGGAATGACGAAAAACATCTAGATCCGCACCTTAACAAAGTTATGAAGATGCACCAAGGTAACTCGATAGGGCTTCAGTGACCGCAATGCCCGCATTACTGACCCTTTCAAAGAATCAAACTGGCTGAAGGAAAAGCCAGTGCGGCTTTTTTTCAGTTCCGGCGAGCCTCGTCCACTTACCTGATTCAACTCGCGCCAATCGTTGCAGGCAGGCGAGGGCATTTACTCAAAGGCACCACCGGCGGCAAAACAGAGCGACGAAGAGATCAGGCCAAGCCACTCAGCAGTGTTGCCTCGAGAACCGGATGCTCGTGTCTGGAACTTTTGAGCACTGGCTTCACCGATTTCAGTTCTCCGCTCCCGACATCAGCGCCCAGATGGTCATTCTGGACCTTGATCGAACCCTGGTTCGGACTTAGCACGAGATCTGTCAGCTTTACTGATCAACTTCGTGCGAGGGTTACAGTACACCGCTTCGCGCGCAGACTGACCAGGCTCATTTTACTGATTTGCGCGCACCAAAGGCTTTCGGGCTTTACCGCCTTCTTTCAGCCGAACTTCAATCGATTGCCAGGTTATCAAGCAGACTGGTACAAAAGGATGTCTCATTTGATCTGCCAAGCCCGGAGTACCGCCACAGGCTCAGCCAGTATTCGCAATCTTAGACTGACTGTAATTATCAATGGCTAAGGCCGGTAGATCGGACCACGTCTTGAGCGAACAGCAAATCAACAGAAAAAATAAGAGGTAAGTCTGCCGCAACTGTCAGAGCCTCTCAAGGAGGACCATCATGAGTTGGTCAACTTTTTGCGCGGCACTGAAAAGGTGCCGGCTACACATTCACTTACTGCTCAACCAGATCTTCTTTGAAGCCCCGCACATTCGCGTGGCGAGAGCGATGGCGGCACTAGCCGGCTTTTATCGCGCTCAAGGATCAACTGGAAAAGCTGAGCAATACTGGCGAAGGGCGCGTCTCATGCTGGAGACGGGACAAGAATGCGCAGAAGCCCACAGCCTTGGCATGTATCAGGTGGTGGACGGGGTCCACACATTCCAGCGCAAAGTTTTCAAAAGAGAAAGGGAGCTGTTCGAACAGCTGTCCTTAGGACAGCATCCGGACGTTTTGCTGATCACTTGCTCAGACTCGCGCATTGCCTCAACGCATGTGACACAATCGCGTCCAGGTGAGCTTTTTGTCTTGCGCAATGCCGGCAACATTGTCCCCCAGTATGGCACCGCCAGCGGCAGCGAAGCCGCGACCATTGAATTTGCTGTAAAGGCAATCGGTGTTAAGGACATTATCATTGCCGGGCACAGTCATTGTGGAGCGATGAAAGGGCTTCTCAATCCGCAAAAGACGCAACAGCTGCCTGCCACTACAGACTGGTTGACTCACGCAGCGCAAGCAAAAGAAAGGGTCTTTTCAGACCATCACGCTTCTACTGAGGATGAACTGTTGCTTTCATTGATCCAGGAGAATGTACGCTTACAGCTCGAACACTTGCAGAGCCATCCTGCTGTATCTGAAGCGGTCGAATCCGGTGAGGTGAAACTGCACGGATGGGTCTACAAAATTGAAAGCGGCGAAGTATTGAGCTTCAATGCCACCGATCAGGTCTGGCAACCGCTCTAAGGCGGCAGGCGCCGACATCCAGTAAAGGCAGGACTCGAGCTTCATGCATCGAATTCTGCTTTTCGGTTCGTCCTCCACGACTGCATCTAGTATTACAGGCGTGCACCCCGTATTTTCCCCAGTGCAATCGCGGACGATCAGCTGTTAGATGAAGGCCTATTCTTGGCCCCTCTCCCTCGCGGCTAACATCATGGAACAGCGTCTTCCTGCGCAAGAAATTGCCTCAGCTGTCCAACCCGGATCCGAAGAATCCTGGGTTGATAAAGCTCGCCGCGAAGTGCAATTGATCGGTACAGGCGTTGGCGGATTTGCCGACGCCGCCAAGGAAGCTTTCGTTGAACATCCACTTGAGACGGCAGGCAATGTCGCGTTAGGTATCGGAATAGGCGTTGGTATGGCATACCTCTCAAGAGGGCGTGGTCTGGGTCTTACCGCCACTAGGACTATCGCAGCGGTCTCCGGATTGGCTTTCCTAAAAGATATTGCTGCCAATGGCAGTGAGGTAGCGGGCGCAATGCGCGATACCTGGAAATCCGATCGCAATTGGGAAAAAAATTCCCAGACCATGCGTGACCATCTCGGCAAGTTTGCCTTTGATACTGTGCTTCTGTCGGCAGCCGGTGCCACCGGCAGCAAGGTAGGCCACGGAATATTCAACGTCAAACTTAGCGATCTTCCACAGAACTTGGTTCCGCAAATGAATGCGAAAGGCATTAGTCAGGACTATTACAACAAGCTGATTATGGCGGACCACTACGCCAATGTCGCCACCAACTCATTGGGGAAATACAGCCCGGAAAAGGTTGCCCGCGCGCAACAGTCATTGCAGGAATCTCTAAGTGGCATGGTCACCTACCGAAATTACTGGACCAATGAGATGGCGACATATCGTGCCGGCGGCGCACCGCTGGACACAAAAGCAGCAATGAATGTCTTGATTGATGGAAATCGCGATGCCAGAACTTTGAACAGGCTCTCGCAACGACTGAGGACCTTTGGCAGCAGTGATGTGAGCAATCCTCAAGTTTTGAACAGTGTAAGCGCACAATTGCAGCAGGCACGCCTGATCATTTACGGAACCAAGCCGGCTGGCTGAGTCTAGTTTTAAGCGGCTGAATTAAAGCAGCACTGCGGCAATGTCAGCCGCTCAAATTCCGCATGGGGAAGAAACTGCGAATTTTCAGGATGGTAAATGAAGATTTCTCCAGTTTCAATCTTATAAACCCAGCCTTGCACCACCAAATCGCCGTCATTAATCGCTGCAGCAACAGCCGGATAGCTTCTCAGGTTCTCCAACTGTACAAGCACGTTTTCTTGCGTTGCTATATTCAAGAGCTGTGCGTTATCCAGGGTCTGGTAATTCGACATGAGTATTCGACGTGTTTGCTCTGCATGTTTCAACCATTCTGCAACAGCGGGCAAGTCTTGCAACAGGGCCGGATCAACGATGCCTTTCATGGCGCCGCAGTGCGAATGACCGCACACTACAATCTGCCTCACTCTCAACACCTTCAGAGCATACTCAATGGCAGCTCCTGCTACTTTCTCCTCGGCTCTGCAGTCCGGGACCAGATTGCCCATGTTGCGCAGCATAAACAGGTCGCCCGGCTCAGCTTGAGTAATCAGCTGAGGGTCTACCCGAGCGTCCGAACATGTAATAAAGAGAACGTCGGGGTACTGTCCAAGCGCCAGAAGCTCGAACAGTTCTTTTTTGGAAGCAAATATTTCATTGGTGAAGTGATGAATGCCTTTGATCAATTTTTGCATATTCGATCCACTCCATCATAATGTAACTCTTCACTAGACTGCGCCACCATATTCGGTTCTCATCAGCAGCGCTGCAGCTTCCGCCGACCATGGTAGATAGCCGCCAGGATTTGGATTTACTCATCGCCAGGACGCATTGATATGCCCCGGCGCTCTCCATTCCTCATTGAAACACGAACTGAAAATTAGACAAGTGCTAGTCCGCTTAAAAATAAAACCAGGATGAAGCAGAACCAAATGCGGTACCAGGTTTTCAGACTTTGAGAAATTTCCCAGCCGCTTGAAGGCACTTCATTCCGCAACAGGTAGCGCCAATTGACGGAGCACCTCTAAACCCTATAGCGCTAGGCTCTGTTTGGATTTCCGAGCCACCTTCTTGTCCTTCGCGGCGGCAAATATTGTCTTTTGACAAGTCGATTGATACGGTAAAAGTAATGCAAAACGAAACGGATCTAAGGCCCATTAGGATTTTTTGCGACTCAATACCAAAACATCTCTTTTTAGCGCTTGAAAATCACTAAAAGGCTATAGATTTTGTCAGCAACAACATTTGAAAGGCACCGTATTCGGTGACTTTTCCAATTACCAATGACCAGCAGAAAAAGCACCGATAAAACAAGTCAATCCATGACCGAGGCGCATAGCGCGAGCAGTCCGGCAGAGCTCTTGTATCATCCTGGCGTCAGCCGCGCAAGCCAGACTCACCAACCTGACGTGATCAGGAAACATTTGCCGGAACGGCGTTTTCAAGCCAAATATGATTGCTGCTTAAAGACTGAATATGTATGTTGGAGTTGTTCATCAACCAACCAAAAATGCGGAGAGATTTCGCCGGAAGCTACTGCTATATTCCGAAATTCAAGTCTACAGCAGTCGCTTCCGCGCGATCTCTTGCACGCTACCACTAACTCTAATCGCAATCCAAGAACGCGATCAAAACTAACAGATGCAGGAATTGTGCAGACGAATCCTGCATCTGTGAACATTCGCCTCAGGCGAAGGAGAGAACAATGAAGAGAAAACCAGCAGTAATTCTTTTCGATCTGTGGCGGACGCTCGGGTATTCCCTCGACAGAGAGCCGATATACGAGGTGCAAAAGATACTGGGACACGGCGTGGTGCAATCAGGCGACCAGGTCGATGTGATTGAAGACCCACAATTCATGCACAGTTGCCTTACCACAGACATAAGCGACCAGAGGACGTTTTTGTCCGAGATAGCCAGACAATATGGCAGACAAATCAGCGAAGGGTCTCACGCAGCCTTTGCTGCAGTGCTACAGCGTGAAACCGCTGGTTTCACGCTTTATGACGACGTCCTGCCCACCCTCAAAGAGCTGAGAAGACGAAAATTTCGGCTCGGACTGGTTTCAAATCTCTGGCCTTTTCCGGCACCCTATATATTTAACGAGCTGGGATTGGGGGAGTACTTTGAGCACCTGATCTATTCATTCTCGGCTGGATGTGCAAAACCAGACAGGGAGATCTTCTACAAAGCGCTGAAACTGTTTGCAGTGCCTCCCCAGGCCGTTCTCATGGTCGGCGACAACCTGATCAATGATGTGCAAGCAGCGCTTTCAGTGGGCATGCAGGCAGCCTTGATCGACCGTTCCTCTAACATCAACCAGATCACTAAAGACACTCCGATACTCAAATCACTGCTCGAATTGTGCCCGCCGATGTCCATCAAAAAGGACGGTCAGCGCCTCAAAAGCAAGAGAAAAATTGCAGCGTAAACCGAGCAGCAATGAGTGCAACCCGATGTTCAACGCAAGCCATCACTCACATATGAGGCGGGACACCAGATCACCCGGTGTCCCGCCTTGCTCTCTTAAATTCAAAAAAACTAGCAGACAGAGGACTTACGCGAGTCTTCGCCTGCCTTCGCAATATTTGCGGACACCAGCTCCAAACAGCTTGGCACTGAGAGATCAAACTTGATTTCCGCCAGCCCGACACGCGCCGCCAACTTGTCTCGTATTTTGACGACTTGAGCCAAGTCTATGTTGTCCGGAGCAAATGCGTAAGCAATTCTCAGAGCGCCATCGACACCGCACTCGCAGGCGCCGCCGTCGAAGGCCTCCTTTGTCATGACGCTTTGTGAAATCATAAAGCCCAGCTTCATCATTGCCAGATCGCGAAACTCCTTGCCGACAAACTTCTTACTCAGCTCCATTAGGGGCTCTCCGTATGAACATAACCAGCCCAATTCAGAAAGCAATTGGGCATTGCGCTTTGCCGATCGCTCGAAAGACTCCATCGCTTCAAGGTACTCACCGGGCCAAAGATCAGCAAGCTCTCGCAAGCTGTTTTCACACAACGAGAAGAGGTTGGTTTTGAGAATCATTCCATTGATGTCGCGCCGTTTTGCCTTCTTTCCCTCTCTGAGAACAACGCAGCGAATCAGGTCTTCGATTTCGCTCTTTCTCCTTTCCATGTCAGCAATCTCAGCGGCGAACCTGTCGTTCTGTCCGTTTTGACCGACGGCCATCAAATGTTCAATCGCGCGCGCCATTTTGGCTATCGCGACCAGCAGAGCACGCATGGCGAATCCTCCGAAGTCGGCTTTCTCAGAGCGCCCTACCACCGCCAATCTGCCAATTCCCATCATCTCACCTCTAAAGCCGGACCGGAGAGCTTTCTTGCCCATCAGTTCAAATC
>JBGAVL010000118.1:0-16302 GCA_044228145.1 Obscuribacteraceae bacterium (SeqCode) | reverse complement strand
CTGGCATGAAACGCGGACCGACAACGGTCGGAAATGTAAAAGTGTAGCGACCTGCTTCGTAAGGCAATAGATCGACATACTGAAGAGTGACTTCAATTTGATTGCCTGGAAGGATGTTCGCCACCGACTGAGTGAAGATATTCGGACGCTCTTGATCGAGCAGTGCTGCCACTTGTCCGTGGGCCTTGGCATTGTCGTAAATCTCTTTTGCTTCTTCGCGTTTTTTTATGGTGCCCTTGATGATACGCTCTCCGACTTTCATTCTCATGTCATCGACGGCACCGGTTTCCGAAAGCGGGAAAGTGTATACCGCTTCGATTTTGTCTTTAAAAGGATTCTCGAAGATTTGTTTTACCGTAACGCGTGCGACATAGCCGGAAACATTGGCAGTTACACTGGTATGTTTCAACGGGCATTGACCGAGCTTTTTGCCTGTGCCCAACATGGCGACCAGCGTGCCCGATCCGTCGCCCTTAAATTGATTGTTTTGATCTTCTTTGGCCGCTTGTTTTGCTGCTCGGCCCGGAATTGCAGCGCCTACTGATTGTTGAGCGTTCACGAGCAGCGGTAAGGATGTGCTTAACAAACTTGCAATTGCTGTCGGAACGAGAAGGGCACCCGCTAAAAAGGACTTCATGGTTAATTCCTCGCTATGCACATATGTCTGTACCTGCCGCCTCGTCATAGGACGAGCGTAACCGGATAGCCAGGCACGATGTATAGGGTTTCTCCTAGAGCGCCCATGGGACGAGACCTGAACCTTGTATACTACTTTTCTCTAATTGCGCACGGAGGCGTGTTTTCAGGATGTTCGGGCAGAAGAAGTCAATGCTTGCACTGTGCTCTTTGAGCATCGGCATTTCGGTTTTTGCGCAAACTGCAAGCGTTGCCTGGAGCGTAGATCCGATACCCCTTCAATTTCAAAACGCTGAAATCAGAAACATCGTCGGCGAAGACAGACATAATGCGCAAGCCGTAACGAAAGAGATGCTCGACAAAGTTATTTCTGAGCTTGCAGCCCATGGAACGCTGGCTTTGAGGCGTTATTCCAGCGGTGGTCATTCCGCTGTTACTGTTCATGATCCGAGATCTCTTGAATCTGCAATTGATGGAAGTTTGATCATGCATTGGGATCGCGACAACATAATGCAGGCGCTAGCCGAATATCAGTTGAATGACGATCAAGATTTGCGATTGAATTTGAAAGTCGCAAAAGGCGCCTGGTTGCTTGGGCTTTTGGCATCGCTGAAACATCACTACAATTATTATCATCGTTTTGTAGACATAATAGATGAAAAAGTGGGAGCGCACGACTTCAGCAAGCGGCCCCATATTCGTTATAACCCAATCAGCTTGCAAGAAGTGCAAGACCCCTGGGGACATGCTCAAAATGATGCTCTCGGGTACATTCTGTTTCTCACGTTTTATTCTGCAAATCAGGGCAAGTTGCAGATTGCGGATAAAGCGCTGGCGAAGAGTTCGAACGAACGTCAATCAAAACCTCTAATTGCTCAGAAAGAAGCTCGTAGATTTGGAGTTCTGGCACCGTTGTTCTTCGAAAAAATTGAAGTATGGAAAGACTTTGATTTTGGCGCATGGGAAGACAAAAAGGCCGAGCACGCATCGTCCATCGGTTGTGCCCTTGCCGGTTTGAAAGAAGAGAAGAAGTATGTGGATAAGTATGGCCCTTTATCTGAAAAGATCGATGGAAAAGACTATACGGTTACAAGCGAATTGCTCGCAAAGGTAATCAAACAGTGCGAAGACAAACTTGCGCAGATATTGCCGAATGAGTTTATAAATTCGGATCCTGAAGATAAACGCGCTGATGCGAGCCGCGACAGAAAGTCTGATTCTGCGTTGATAAATGCACTATTTTTAGGCGCTGTGAGCGGAGACCCACTGGTAGCCGAGAGCATGATGGAGCAAGTGCTGGGCTTGACGAGTCACAATCTTTGTCGACCAATTGGATTTGCTCGCTATCAATTTGACATTTGGGATGGACGAACAGACCGCAAAGATCTCAAAGAGAATGAGGAAGCGCAGTGGTCGCATGTAGCTCCGATGATTTCGGTCGTCTATGCAGACTTATATCGACGCACCAAGAAGGAAGAGTACTTCCGCCTGCAAGATTTTTTCTTTAGACGCAGTCTCACTACTGTAAACAATCGCTGGAGAATTCCGGAAGCATATATCGTCCATCCGAAGACTCGTAAGTGGGTGTCCGATGCCAATGAACCGCTAGCCTGGGCGCAAGCGGTCGAGATTATGGCGATTATTGCCATGAAACGCAGCCTGGCTGAGCGCAACCCGGTGCAGCCTGTGGAAAGTAACGGGAAGAATCCGTCCACCAAGTGATTAGAACTTTCATCATTGGAAGCTGGGAATAAATATAAGAGTAGTACTGGATGCTCTTATTTGAGTAAGACCCCTGAGAAAAAGCCCGAAAACGATGAGCTGGTGAGTCCTCCGGAGATATCACCCGATTTGAAGTCTTTTCAGAGAGGCAAGTCGGCGAAGCCAGTACTGGACGACGATATAACCCTTACTTCCGATAATGTAGTCTTAAAAGAACACTTGACGAAGCCCGATGGGCTTATCGGCATGGTTATTGCCGAGCACTTTCGCATTGATGCAAGATTGGCGGAAGGCGGTATGAGTGCTGTTTATAAAGCCAAGGACCTGCTTTTGGGTCGTGACGTGGCCATAAAAGTGCTCCTGCCGGGGCGTCACTTTACGGAAGAGAGCTTGCTTCGATTTCAGCGTGAAGCAAAGTCCGTTGGTATTCTCAATCACCCGAACATCGTCAAAGTTTACGAGATGAATACCTTTGCTGAAGGCGAGCCGTACATCGCCATGGAATTTGTCGAAGGCGATACGCTTGCCGAACAGGTGAAAGGTACGAGCGGATTGCCGGTCGATACGACCATCGACATTATGCGTCAGTGTGCCGGTGCGCTGTCATATGCGCACAAGCAAGGGATCATTCACCGCGACATCAAATCGGGCAACATCATGCTTACCAGGGCTTCGCAAGGCGGGTGGCAGCCTAAGTTGGTAGACTTCGGCATTGCACGTGCGCTGGAAGAAGATACGATCAATTTGACGCGCACAGGAGATATTTTCGGCAGTCCGCGTTATATGAGCCCGGAGCAATGCCGTGGGGAAAAGATTGATGCACGCTCGGATATCTATTCCTTTGGATGTGTTTTCTATGAATGTCTGACCGGAGATGTTCCCTTTAAGGGTGTCACCGCTCTTGATACCATGCGTATGCACAATGATGAGGAAGCGATTCCTCCGTCTGAGGTTCGCAAAGGCATGCATCTGAGCGCAGAGCTGGATCGAATCGTGCTCAAATGTCTGGCTAAGGATCGCGCCCACAGGTATCAAACAACAGAAGCGCTGGAGCAGGATCTGGCAACGGTCTCACTTCAAAGCAAGAACAGCTTAGGCTCGATCATTGCCGGCAGTGTTCGAAAGCTGCCTTTCGGAAAAAGCAAACGAAATATACACAAGAAGATTTTTCTTGTCTATTTCCTGGTCAGCGCCGGAATCTTAGTCTGGCTTGGTGCAAGTCAGAGTCATCGCTTGTTTGACTATGTCTGGTCTGACACCGAATACAAGGGACAAAAGGCTTTCGATCAGGGAGATTATAAGAAAGCCGCCGAGCATTTCCAGACGGCACTGAAAATCGCTGAGACGATGCCTGTCAGTGCCAGGCACATGATGTTGGCGGTCAACCTGACTGACATGACCGAACTAGCCACAGCGACTGGAGATGAGGAGTCCCAAAAGTCATGGGCGGAGCGCAAAAAGCAAGAAGTTGCTAGAGCACTGGGCGATATTTCCACACATCGCGGGAGCCAAATCAAACTCTGCAACGATTCACTCGAGCGTTTTATTGTCGCTTCTAAGGATGCAGGATCTGACAATGATGCCGAAGAACTGAGATTGAAAGCAAAACAGGTTTTGGAACAGTTCAATGATCTTTCAATGCTGTACGACACTGTAGAGTCGTTAGAGTCCGCATATTTTCGATTGGATCACGCATTGAAAGTGACAGAGCCATACTTGCGAAGAACCGACCGCGAATTCGTTGAAGCGCTAGTGAGTCATGCCTGGTTATCCTTTTTCGCAAGCACTGGTAATACTCGGCAATTGATAAGCGATGCTGAAAGCGCATTGCGCAACAGCAAGGAATTAACACCGAGTATCAAGGCTCACAACTTGAGCTATATCAGTCAGATTTACCTTTCACTCGGCGATAGAGATGCAGCCCGAAAATGCAGTGAAGAAGCGATTGGTATTTTGCGCGCCAATGCAGAGATGCTGTCTGACACTGCTATCCACTCTCTGCTCGTGCGTGCGATGCTTGAGGATGAAGCAAGGCACCACGACACTGCTGACTTTTTTTTCAATCAGGCGAAATTCGCTATGGAGACACCGGAGCAGCACAGTCCTGCTGTTCGCGAGCGCTACGCGGAAGTGAAACTGCATCTTTTGTCCAACCGTGCAGCAACCCTTCATGCACTTGAGGAGAGCAAAGCAATTCTCGATGAAGAAGAAAAACATCCGACTACCAGGCGCTTGCTGGTCAGTGCGCTGTTTTCCACAGGCACTCTTTGCGGATGGCTGGGGGCTGAGGCCGAAGGCATTCACTTGCTTGAACGCGCCCATGCAGTTGCAGTGAACAATCACGAGCTTTCGTCTGCAGGTGCTGCTCTCGACATGATCGGAGAGATATTGGGTGCGCACAATAAATTAAATGATGCGATTCCTTATTTTAGACGAGCGCGCGATATCTATGCCAAGCACCCGGATGTCTACTCGAAATCATTTGTTGCAACTTCGAACAATCTGGCATTGTTGCTGATGAAACAGGGCAAATATGCCGAGGCTATTCGGGTGCTGCAAAAGGCGGAGCCGGCGGCGAATCTACCAACCTTCGGTTCACCCAGGTTCAAACAAGTACTTTACGACAGGCTGGCTATTCTGTCAGAAAAAACAGGTGATAGAGCGGCTGCTGAACGTTATCGTCAGAAGCTTGCGGAGTGTATTCAGGCAACAGCCCGCTCCAAGCCGTAGAAGTGGCGCATTGCCTGCGCCCAAAACCAAAGCTTCGGACTATCAGTTAGCGGTGCGTCGGAATTTCGATTGGAATCGGTTCCAAATTCTTGGAACCTGCGTTTTCCGCTCCTGGTTTTCTGTAATGCAAATAGATGGGAATACCTGAAAGAAGAATCAAGATCCCGGCTACCTGGTGCGTCCAATTTACACAGAAGAATGCTGAAAAAGTCCAGATTGCAATTGTGACCATGCAGACTATCCAAGCCATGATGTTCCCCTTTGCGCCAATGCGAAAGGCGCGTTCCATATGTGGATCCGTGTACCGTAAGCTGATCAGGCAAATGCCGTACAGCATCGCGACGAAGGCGTACATAAAACCGAATGTCTCACAAAGGAAAGTGTATGCGTCGGAGAAAACTCCGGTTCTGGACAGTAGATTTGCGCCGATGCCGATTATGCAGAGGCACCAGAATTGGAACCACAGGGCATATCGAGGGACATGGGTTTTTGCATCGAGCAGCGCAAATTGTTGAGGAAAAAGTTTTGTCTTGGCCATCGAGTAGCTGACGCGCGCCACCGCCAGCAGTGCCACAAAGGCGCAGCCGACAATCGATGCAACCACGCATCCGGTGAATATGTTGCCGACAACCGGGCCGCCCAGCATGCTTGCCAGAGATGGGCAGGTGGCTTGAAAAGCCGTTCCGGGAACCACCAGAGTCGAGCGATCCGGAGAAAGAACGAAGCTCGATACGCTGCTTATTGCAATGCACATTCCCACATACATAAAGGTAACTGTTATCAGCGTGAGACCCATCGCTTTGGGCACGACACGCCTGGCATCAGCTGTTTCAGCCGATGTGCAGCCGGACACTTCAAGAAAAGAAAAACCGGCCATGGCTATCATCAACACCGATCCGACGTTTTTCCAGAGATTTACTTCTCCTTGAGGGCTTGCTACCGAAAGTATTCTCTCGAAGTTGACATGACCCGTGCAGGCGACCAGCAGCCCAAAACCGACAGCCATCGCCAGTTTCATCACCGTGAATACATTGTTGATCGATGCTGCTTTTCCAACCGGCAAAAGATTGCCGACTGTGGTGGCGCCAAACAGAAGAAATATTGCCGCAGGACCAAACCAGATAGGCGAGTTCGCCGTACTTCCATAGAAGATGGAACATAGCAAATTGGCCAGACCGTTGGACATGCAGGCAAGAGCGACAATGGCGGCCATCCAGAAGAGCCAACCGGTCAGAAATCCAATCATCTCGCCTTTCGCCGGAATCAGTCGTTTGAGCGCATAGTATTTGTAGACGTAAGGTCCGCCCGCGTCAGGAAACATCGACGACAATTCCATCAAAATCATCGCCAGAGGAACCGTGGCAATTGCCGCAATGGTCCAAGCCAAAATGCACGGCAGCGTTCCCGCCCGTGCCAGCATCGGTCCATGCATAAGCCATGCCATCGAGCCGATTATCGACCCGACGCCCACCATCCAGGCTCCGAAAGCGGTAATGCCTACTTTCAATTCGCCTTCGGTTTTCTTTGCTTCCCCTGATTTGATCCTTTTTGTAGTGCCTACTTTGCGTGCATGAGTTTCCCGTTCGATGACTACGGGTTGGACCATATTTTTTGATTCTCCCCCAACGCAATTAGATCTTAGAGGTCTTTTAAACTGTAATGGCCCATGGCAGGGGTGGGAATGGGATTTACCACACTCACTTCGGCGATTTAATAGCCGATAGGCTAAGGTGCTGAAAATTCAACGATAGAGGGTAGAGTCTCAATAGCAAATATTGCTGATCTTTGCTACATATTGCTATCATGAGACAATAAGAAACAGGGGAACGATCTCATGAACATTTCGCTAACACCTGAGCTGGAGCAGCTCATTGAAGACAAAGTAAAGACCGGTTTGTATCATTCGGCTAGCGAAGTCGTTAGGGAAGCCTTGCGCTTGCTAAGGGAGCGAGATCAGTTCCAGGAATTGAAACTGCAAGATCTACGACGCGAAATTCAGATTGGTGTGGACCAGATAAAGAAGGGACAGGTTGTGTCTGAAGACGAAGTCTTATCACGCGTGCAAGTACGGCGTGATAAAGCCGTGGCGAAGAAAGGAAAGAGGACGTGAGGCGGATTAGGTTTGCCGAAGCTGGCGCTCAGGATATTGAAGAAATTTACGACTACATCGCGGCGGACAATATTGAGGCGGCAGACAAAGTACTTTCGCGGCTTCAGGCACGTTGGCGAAGCCTACTCTCTAAGCCCGGCATTGGGAGTAAGCGAGACGAATTGCGAAACGGAATGCGCAGCATCACGGAAGGAAACTACGTTATTTTTTACCAGGCGACCCCTGAGGAAATAGAGATCGTGAGAGTGCTGCACGCTTCTCGAGACATTACTCGAATTTTTGGACGTTAATAGGAAACCCGCGCTGTTCCAACCACGGCAGCACGGGCTCCTTTTCTAAAGCAACTTTTTTGCTATTTGGCTGTTACCGCCAGTTGCTTATCTACAGTTGTGAATTGCTCTTCTTCAGTCGAGCCTTTGAGTGCCGATGTTGAGGCGGCGCCGCCGGAGATGGTCATCAATACTTGATCGAAGTAGCCGGTTCCAACTTCGCGTTGATGACGGACTGCCGTGTAGCCGAGCGGCTGCGAAGCGAATTCTTCTTCTTGCAGTTCTACATAAGCGGGCATTCCTTCGCGCGCGTAGCCGTGTGCCAGGTTGAACATGCTCATGTTGGTGGCATGCCAGCCGGCAAGAGTGATGAACTGATATTTGTAGCCGAGATCTCCTAGCGTTTCGTTGAATTTGGCGATTGTCTTGTCGTCCAGATTTTGCTTCCAGTTGAATGATGGTGAGCAGTTGTAGGCAAGCAATTTGCCGGGGAATTTCTCGTGAATGGCTTGGGCGAATTCTTTTGCTTCGCCGAGATCCGGCTTGGAACTTTCATACCAGACGAGATCCGCAAATGGGGCGTAAGCCAGACCGCGTGCAATAGTAGGCTCGATGCCGTTTTTCACCTGGTAGTAGCCTTCCAGCGTGCGCTTTCCTTGAATGAATTGTTGATCGACCGGGTCGATGTCGGAGGTGAGCAGCGTCGCATCGAGAGCATCTGTTCTCGCGACAATAATGGTGGGAACGTCCATAACGTCGGCAGCCAGACGAGCGGCTGTGAGTGTGCGAACGAATTGAGATGTGGGAACGAGAACTTTGCCGCCCAGGTGTCCGCATTTCTTTTCGGAAGCCAGTTGGTCTTCGAAGTGAACACCTGAGGCGCCCGCTTCGATCATGCTCTTCATCAGCTCGAATGCATGGACAGGGCCGCCAAATCCGGCTTCGGCGTCGGCCATGATGGGCACGAACCAATTGCGTTCCGGCTTTCCTTCTGCGCATTCAATCTGGTCGGCGCGCATGAGGGCGCTGTTGAGACGCTTCAGGAGTTCCGGCACGCTGTTGGAAGGATAGAGACTCTGGTCGGGATAGGTCTGTTTGGAAACGTTGGCGTCAGCGGCAACTTGCCAGCCACTCAAATAGATCGATTTGAGTCCGGCTTTGACCATCTGCACGGCTTGCGAACCGTTCATGGCGCCGAGAGCAACAATGTGGTGCTCGTTGTTGAGCAAATTCCAAAAGTGGCGAGCGCCAACTTTTGCCAGTGTGTGCTCGATGTTGATGGACGGACGCAGTCTTACAACATCCAGAGCAGAGTAGTTTCTCGTTGTTCCGAGCCAGCGGGGGTCTGTCAGCCAGGCGTCGTTCATTTTGAGCGCTTGCTCTGCTTTGGATTGTTGCATGTCGGTTTCCTCTCGGGGTGTGGTGGGAGTTTTGGAAAAACTATTTCAAATACTGATATGCGGGGATGGTTAGAAACTCGCTGAATTCTTTGTTCAAAACCAGATCGTCGAGAATCTTCTCGGCATCTGCATAGCGATTGCCTTCTGCGACGGCCAGTTTGGCAATCAGTTCTTTCTTCAGTACTAGATAAAGGTCTGCGGTTACCAGATCGCCGTCATCCATTTTTGTCTCTGAGGAGATCCATTGCCAGAGTTGAGCGCGGGAGATTTCGGCTGTGGCTGCGTCTTCCATGAGGTTGTGAATACCGGCAGCACCTACACCTCTCAGCCAGGACTCGATGTATTGCAAGCCCACGTCGATATTGTTGGCAACACCTTGTCTGGTTACTTTCGCGCCTTCGATTTTGGTGTTCAGCAATTCCTGAGCAGTGGTTTCGAAATCAGATCGCATATTGTGTTTTTGATTCAAATGATCGCCCAGCGCGTCGTCGAACACCGAGCGAGCGATGGCAACGAGGTCGGGGTGGGCAACCCAGGTGCCGTCGAATCCGTCGCCGGCTTCACGTGTTTTGTCTTCGGTGACTTTGGCGAATGCTTGAGCGTTAATTTCAGCATCTCTGCGGCTCGGTATGAAGGCAGCCATACCGCCGATTGCATGAGCACCCCGCTTGTGGCAAGTCTTCACCAGCAATTGCGCGTATGCACGCATAAAAGGAACAGCCATTGTAATTTGTGCGCGGTCAGGCAAGACGAATTGTTTGTGTTGTCTGGTCTTTTTGATCAAGCTGAAGATGTAATCCCAGCGTCCTGCGTTAAGCGCTGCTGCGTGCTCTTTCAGCTCGAAGAGGATCTCTTCCATTTCAAATGCGGCCAGAATGGTTTCGATCAGCACGGTGGCGCGGATGATACCACGTGGAATTCTGAGATAGTTTTGAGAAAAATTGAAAACGTCATTCCACAAACGTGCTTCAAGATGGCTCTCCATCTTGGGAAGATAAAAGTAAGGTCCGCTGCCCCTCTTGATCAATTCTTCGGCGTTGTGGAAGAAATAGAGACCAAAGTCAAAGAGTGAGGCAGAGCATGCTTTGCCGTCGATTTCAAAATGCTCTTCCAGAAGATGCCATCCGCGAGGGCGAACCACAAGCGTGGCTGTCTTTTCGTTCAATTGATAGAGCTTGCCTTCAGGACTTCTGAAGGAGAGCGTCTTGCGGACTGCCTCAATCAGATTGACTTGCCCGTAGATGATTTTTTCCCAGGTCGGTGACAACGCATCTTCAAAGTCAGCCATAAAGACTTTGGCGCCCGAGTTGAGAGCGTTGATCATCATTTTGCGCTCCACCGGGCCGGTTATCTCGACGCGACGATCGCGCAAATCAATTGCCGATGGACCGACCTGCCATTCGCCGTTGCGAATTTCTGCGGTTTCGGGCAGAAAGTTCGGCAGAACACCGCTGTTGATGGCCTTCTGCCGTTCTGCCCTCATCAATAGAAGCTCTTCTCGCCTTGCGTTGAAGCGCTCGTGGAGCGCGGCCAGAAATTTCTTCGCTTCCGGTGTGAGGATCTTATTTATAGCTTCGCTTAATTCAGCTGCTTCTGTCTTTTCGCCCTTGACTCGAATGTTTTCCATCAGTATTGCCATTTTGTTTGCTCGTTTATCTGGACGGGGCAACGTGAGTGCGATGTGGCTGTCTGCTGTTTCTATAAATAGATGGAACAGGCAGCGGCGTTAACATGAACGCTGGTGTGTATATATTGATATATTGATCGAAAAGAATCAATACATCATTTTGTTAATTTCCGGACTTTGCAGTCTGTTGGGAAACTTAAAAGCCTGTGAGATGCCTTATTTGCCAACAAATTTGGGTAATTACTTGATAGGATTACTTGATATATTGACCGGTACGGATCAATACGAATAAGTCCTGTTGATAAGGGGGTATTCCATGGTCGAGTCGGCTGTGATCAAAAGCGGTCTGGACGGCGTCGTTGTGACCGAAACCGGAATTTCAGAGGTGGAAGGGCAACGCGGCCGCCTGATTATCAAGGGCTTCGACGCTGAGGACCTGGGGTTTTCATCCACCTTTGAAGAGACTTGCGCCCTGCTCTGGTCGTCCAAAGAGAACGGCGCCGAGCTCAGCAAAATGTTCGGACAGGGGCGCGTCGATGCTTACGAGATGAGCAAAGACATTTTGCCTGCCTTGTTGCGCGAGCATCCTATGGATTCGCTGCGTACGGCCGTGAGCCTGTTGACCTCAGGCATTCAGGTGGACAGTAAGGAATACGCGCGCATTACCGCTGCTATCGGTGTTTTTGCCGCCAATATTTCGCGCATGAGTCGCAAATTGAAGCCCATTGCGCCAGATCCGAAGCTCAGCCATTCTGCCGATTATTTGAGAATGATCACTGACGCGACGCCGACCAAGGAAGAAGTTGCCGGTATGGATACATATCTGACCACGGTTTGCGACCACGGCATGAATGCATCTACATTCACCGCCAGAGTCGTAGCCTCGACAGAGTCGGATAATGTCAGTTGTATAGTCGCCGCCATAGGCGCGCTTAAAGGACCGCTGCACGGCGGAGCGCCGGGACCGGTGCTCGATATGCTCAATGAAATCGGCAGCGCCGAAAACGCCGAGAAGTGGATCAACGCTCAGCTTGATAGCCATAAGCGCATCATGGGCATGGGGCACCGCATATATACGGTACGCGATCCGCGCGCGGCAATCTTCGAGCAAGCAATCAGAAAGCTGGAAGAAGCCGGGCTGAAAGCCTCGCGCCTGACACTGGCCAGAGCGGTCGAACAAACAGCGGAGCGTATTTTGGCAGAGCGCCATCCGGAAAAACCGCTCAAAGCTAATGTCGAATTCTATACAGCGGTATTGCTCGACTCACTGAAATTGCCCAGTAATATTTTCTCGTCCACATTCGCGGTCGGCAGAGCCGCCGGATGGTTTGCTCACATCGCCGAGCAGCGCGCATTGGGCAGACTGATCAGACCGGCATCCAAATACACAGGCTCATACCCCAGGTAAAAACCAAGGTGCGAGAACCAGAAGGTCCCGATCCCGAAGATAGACTGCTCACAGGCAGTCAAGCCGCTGAGTTTCTCGGCGTAAAGTCCGCGACTCTTTATGCCTATGCCAGCCGCGGCATGATTGAAAGTCAGCCGGCAAAAAACGCCAGAGAAAGGTCGTATCGATTGAGCGACCTGATCAGGCTCAGGCAATCCTCGCGCGGATTTAAATCTCCCAAAGATCAAGAGCCGGCAGTCTGGACCGGACCTGTAATCAAGTCTGCGATTACAGAGATTCGAGAGGATGGGCATTACTATCGCGGGCAGAGCGCACTGGAATTGGCACGCACCGACGAGCCGTTTGAATCCGTGGTCGATCTTTTGTGGGAAACAGGTGCAACGCAAGCGAATCAGTGGAAGCGGATGAAACCGCTACAGCTGCCGAAAGAATTGCGACCACTTGCATCGAGAGATGCGGACTTTCTGGATCTTCTGAAACTGGTGCTTGTGAGCGCCGAGATGAGCGATCCGGTGTCGCGCAAATTGCTGGCTACCGATATTTTTGATACGGCAAGACGTTTGATTGTCACTATGTCGATGAATCTCGGGTTGCCTGCGAAACGAGACAAGTACATGCCTGACGGTCCGTTTCCAATCGCCCAGACTTTGCTGCATGCATTGACAGGCAACAAGTCGCGTGAAAAAGCGCAAGCAATCAATTCGGCGCTCGTGCTCTGTGCCGACCATGAATTGAACGCGTCGGCTCTAGCTGCACGAATTGCGGCTTCCTGCGACGCCTCACTTTATTCGTGCGTGGAATCCGCGCTCGGCGCCTTCAGCGGCAGCTTGCACGGCTCTGCCAGCCGCAGAGCCGAAGATATCGTCACCACTTCGCTCAAGTTCAAAGCCGCGACCGCCTGGCTGAAAGACTACTTGCGCCAGTTCGAGTCAATTCCGGGATTCGGAACCGATTTATGAACACGGCGATCCGCGCGCCAAACATTTGATCGCTTGCGCTCAAGCTGTTTCCAGCAAGAACACTCATTTGAAGCGACTCTTGGAGATTGTTGATTGCGTTCGCGATCAATTGGCACTGGAACCGAATCTGGATGTCGGTCTGGCGGCTATCTCTTACGCGCTGGCATTGCCTGCCGGAGCGGGCTCGACAATGTTTGCTGTGAGCCGCTCGTCAGGCTGGATTGCACATGCGATCGAACAACGCATGTACGGCGGAGTGATTCGCCCGCGCGCAAGATACATCGGCAAAAGTTAGAAGATGTCGTTGAGTCCGGCCCAAACACCCTTAATCGGTTCGACTACCAATGCTTCGGCGGTGTGACCGACTGCCTCGAAGCCATTCCAAATTGCGTTTCCTACATCTTGAACTGCTTCAATAGGGCGCAGGGTGATCAAATCGATTGGGGCGTATGCTAAGTGTCTTCCTACGTCGATGACATCTTTTGCCGCCTCACCTAGATCGCCAAGCATGTTGTAGGGCGTCACTATTCCCACATCCCAAGCCGCTCTGCCAACACGCACTGCCGGGTCGAGTACAGCTAATTCGAGAAATTCCGGAGAGGCCATAACAGAGGGATTTTCAATTGCGAATCCGATTCCAAGTGGCAGGTGGCTTTCGGACGAGTGCCAGGCATCTTTCATCAAGTCAATCGGATTTATGGAATGAATCCATGCATCTCCAATTGTGTCAGGGCCTGGATTAGTATCGACTATAGACTCTGCATTCTCTGGCCGGTCTGCGCTCATTTTAGGACCTCTCAAAGTCGTATCACGGCCCAATCCATAGTAAGCAAATGCATAAAATCAGGCTACCACTGCGGCTTTTGAACGCAGTCGACTGGGGATGGGGTGATGTTAGGTATGTGAGAGTCTACGACGTCTGTATGACATTCCTTTGACGTCAACCAATGTCCTACCGCAACTTCGAAATGACGGTTCACTCACTAAGATTGGAGAAGTCCTTGAACAAAACGAACGGCAGCTGCGTTTTTTCTTCCAAAAGCGGTTTGCCGGAGATTCCCATGCACCACACGGCAAGGTAATAGTCTCCGTTGTACTTCACTACGATGGCGCCCGGCTCAGAGCTGTCAGGCTTCAACTTTACGTTTTTCAGGGTGAGTGGGAAGGCGGCCGAAATGTACGGATCTGGCTCGAGAATGATTTTGCAAAATTCGGAAGGTGGATTTCCTGTGTTGGCAAGCTCCTGGCGCAATTCTTTTGAGATAAGCTTGGAATCAGCGAAGGGATTTGCTGGCGGGAGAGCAACTTTAGGATTGGCTAATGATGCCTCTTTCAACTCTTCAATTGATTCCGCAAATCGCTTCTTCTTCAGCCTGAATGCCACTGCCGCGTCGAAAATCTCCTGAGCAAGCGCTTTTGTCTTCTGCTCGCATTGCTGCGAAGTCAGTTGCAGCTCCAGGGTCCACTGGTCAACTTGCAGTCTGTTTGGCATGATCGTCCGCGTTCCTGATTGCATAAACTGGGGATCAGCATGTGTTTCGACACATTGCAGCATCAGAAAGGCTGCAAGTATGGCGGTGCGAGAAATTGTTTTGAAGGACTGTCTTTCCAATTAATTTCTTTCTTCAGCAAAACGCCGTGCCACTAAATGTAGTGCACACGGCGTGATGATTCCAATCAGTATATTAGTGACCGCGAGCGTCGGCGGAAAGCATTTCGTCATTGAGTTCGTCGAGCCACGATTGCGGCACTTCGACAGAGCCTTTTCCTTCCAGGATGGCTGATTCTTTCAGATCCCAGAGGTGGTCGAAAACACCGGTTTGTCCGGCTTTCTGACCGCGTTTTGATGCATAAAGAACGTTCAATCGCTCTTTCAGTCTGTCTGTTCCAACCGTGACCAGTTGTGCAGAATTCTTATGGGAATTGGTGCCCATAGCGGTATTCCTTATAAAAAATCTAAATCAGTGAATGGCTCGTGTTTTCTATATTCCCGACCTCAATGAAATTAGACGCCATTAAAATTGTCAAGAGGCGTGCTTTTCGGAATTTTATCTGGTCAGAAAACTGCACAATTCAACATTCAATCCGGCCTGGCTTTGCCCTAATGTCGAAAGGTGGCGATCGAGATGGGGTTTTTATTGTGTTTGAAGAAACTAGCATGGGTGAACGGTTGAAGCAGACCGTTGCCGGAGAGGCGGCGCCGAATTACAGTTTGATTGCTGGAGCTTACTTCCCGGATGTCGTCCCAGAAACTCAGGCTGGTAAAGATGTGAGACTCAGCCAGTGCGGAGTTCTGGCTGATAGCTTGCTGGTGAAGCCAAAAGAGTATTTCGCAAGTTGTTCAGAAGAGAGCAGTGATGTTGTCACTGGCAATCAGATTTTGGCCGATCGGATAGTCAGCCATTTTTTCGAACCTGCACTTAAGCATGTACCCAGTGCCAATCCTCAGTCTCCTTATCTATCGCCCAATCGGCAATTGCCAGGAAAAGACAGCGCAGACATCATTGAGCATGAGAAAGAACGCTGGTCATCAATATTTGAATGCATAAAACTGGGCGCGGGAGTTTTTGCTGCCCACCGCTGGGCGCCGCAGTCCATGCCGAAAGTGACAGCTGCAGCGTATCTATCTACAAAAAATCCGACCGGAGTACATCAAATTTTGTATAGCGGACCCAGCCATGCTGAGCTGGTCAAAGAGATGAAAGCGAGATACACAGCTACTTGTGTGGGAGGTATGGCGGCAGGATGGGTGGCCAGTCATCTTGCTGACAGGGTCCTCTTTCCGCATGACCAGTACATGGAGGCCACTCTGGCAGGCGATCTGAGCGGAATCGGACTGGCGATAGCCGTGCCAGGCTTTCCAAGGAAAGCGGCTCTTGTAGCCGCAAGCCATCTTTTGGGAAAAACAATCGATCACTGGCGGCAACCCCAGTATGCGCGCAAGAGCAACCCTTAAAGAAAAACGAACAGACCAGCATTTCGCAAAGTCTGTTCATATTTCTGTCGTCGAATTGCACAAAGGGCAATTCGGATGTCAGGAGATCGTCAATTCAGGAGCGGCGCTTGCGTGCGGCTTCAGCTTTGCGTTTTCTCTTTACGCTCGGCTTTTCGTAGCGTTCGCGGCGCTTGATTTCAGAAAGAATGCCTGCTTTTTGAATCTTCTTCTTGAAGCGTTTAAGCGCCTGTTCGATGCTCTCGCCTTCTGCAACTCTAACTTCGGACAAGGGATATCCCCTCCTTCATAAAACGAATCTGGACAACAAAAAAATTTGCAGTTGGGGGATCTTATCACTAAGAGGCATATCCAACCATGATCTTTTTGTAGGGGCGTCCTCGTTTGCCCGATCGCGCCATTTTTTGTGGCAATGCAAAAAAATGGGAGCGCAAAAAATGCGCTCCCAGAGTTTCTTTTCCCCTTGTGCCGCTTGGTTATTCGGCGGC
>JBGAVL010000117.1:0-16395 GCA_044228145.1 Obscuribacteraceae bacterium (SeqCode) | reverse complement strand
CTCGCACAAATACGACCTTGGCGTGGACACATTCGCCACCATCGAGCACAAAGGCGGGGCCATAACCCTGCTGATCCCGGAAGGGATGAGCGTATCGGACGGCCTGCGCAAGCGAGCTGAGGAGCGGAAAAAGGCGGCTTCCCAGGTAAGTGAAGAAGACCACCTGCGCGACGAAGGCGGCAATTAGTGAAATGAGCATTTCCATTTGCGGAAATCCTACTCTTCGTTTCTTAGTGTTGGCGCAGCCTCAACGGTCTGCGCATGGGAGCCACCGGACACGAAAGATCCGGCGCGTGACGAAAGAATTCGAGATGAGCTTGCATATGCCAATTGATGCACATGCATGTGGATGGTCTTGGCGAGCTATGCTCGCGTGCCAGCAGTGGCCTCGATTTGATTGACCAGGTGTTCGCGGGCCGCCGTCCGAATGCGTTGGAAGGACGACTTGGCGATGTTGAGAGCCAGATTGCGCACTTGCGCCGGCTCGTCAACACCATAGCGATGCACGACGTCGCGACCGAAATTGCCGTACGCGCTTCTGAGAGAACGCGCATAGGCAGACCATTCATTGATCAGGCGCTCGTTCATGAACGAGTCGGCGGCGATGGTGGCATCGAGCGGCGACAGTGCCGCTTCGAAGTCGTCTTCCGCCTTGTTTCCTGCCACCGCACTGTCGAACCAGTTGAACAGGTCCGAGACGGCAGAGAGGAGGAGCACGTGCGAGTCGACGAGGTTGACTACTTTGGTCGTCTGCTGGGAAATTGCGGTCATTAATCCATCCTTTTGAAGGTTCTTGGGTCTCTTTGCGGTAACCGCGCCGCCGTGGACAGAAACTTTTACTTTTGTAGGGGTTCCTACCCGCGGCGAAACAGTCAGTTCGAAATTGTGGTGGTGCGGCTCGTTGACGTCTGCCGGTCTAGAACACAACCTCAGGATTGACGCCAAGAAGATCAGCCAAAACAAGACGATCAAAGATTGCCTTGCATGTCTGCGCTTCCTGGCGTGAGGCGATGATGGCGGGGTCGAGAATCTTCGCTTCGTGGAAAACATTCTTGAAGGCATTTCCGCCTTCTTTTCCGCGTTCGTTTTTCATTCGATGTGTGTCCGTTTGCTGCACAAGTGCGCAGGCAGTGAGAACGCTTCGGCGTTCAGGCTACTGCTTGAAGATTTTGGGACGCCAGACTGCCGGGAGGATAACGCCAAGGGCAGCGAGGATTCCGAGGATGATGCCGACGGCCGGGTGATATGCCCAACCGATGAGCGCGGCAGGCAATGCGATTGACGCAGTGCCCAAAATGATGATCAACCAGCGAACGGTTTTCATTGGCGACCTTTCTAAGTCTTTGGCGTGAAGTCCAGTCGTTTTCCTACCCTCGTATCAGTCGGGCAAGAAGCTCAGGCACTGCCTGATCGGCTCCGCCTGTATGAACCTCCTTGAAGGACCAGTGATACTGTCCGGCTGGTGTGATGTTCACCCAGATCGTATTGACGCCTGAGTAGAAGCGCTTCTTGATGTCGACGAGCCCTTTGACCGGTTGGACCTCGAGCGTTGTGCCTACAACCAGCAGCGTTCCACACTCTTTCATCAGCTTTCTGACGGTGGCGACATGATCGGCGTCGACGTTTTCTCCGAAGAGCACCACATGCGGACGTAAATTGTGCCCGCATAAAGTGCAGACGGGCAGCGCGTTTTGATGCGAAGCCTGGTCGTCGTAAGGAATTAGTTTGCACTTCGGATTGGTGCACCTCGTCTTCATGACGTTGCCGTGAAACTCAATGACGGCAGTGCTTCCGGCCCGCGTGTGCAGACCGTCTACGTTCTGAGTGACGATGTTCAGACTGTAGCCCTCTGGCAGATTGGCTGCTGCTTCTGCCAGAGCAAAGTGTGCTCGGGAGGGTTTGGCCTGGGCAATCGTTGCGCGCATGCCGCCCCAGTGATCCCAGCTGAAGCGCGGATCTGTTTTCAGTGTTTGAGCGTCGGCAGCTTTGACTATGGATGCGTCGTTCCACAATCCATCAGGACCTCTGTAGGTCCGCAAACCGGCGGAAGCAGAGATGCCCGCGCCGGTGAACACAACGATTTTCTTTGCGTCCCGCATGGGGTGCCTCCATTCAGTTTGCCAAACTACTTTTGTCGTGATTGTTTGCCGAATCAGTCCGATTGAGCTTCCAGCTCAGCCAGCTGAGCCTTATAGACCGCATCAACTTTCAAATGACCGCAGATGCGCTCGGCGACAAGCTCGACACGGCGCTCAGCGCGCCCGGTCTTTCTGTGTCTGGCTCGTGCAGCATCTTCATGCCGCTTGAGCTTCTCTTCGCCCACCTTGGCACACGCTTCGTTGATGGGCGCCCACATCTGCTTCTGCAAATCGGGCAGCGCCTCTCTGAGCGCGGTGTTGGCTGTTTCGACAGCGGTCTTGGCGGCAATCACGGCCTCGGAATCTGCAGCAGCTCCGCTTGATTGCAGAACCCTCAGTGCTTCGCTGGCCGTCTGATAGCCGTCCTGGTACGGCTTGATTGCCTGATTGTAGGCGTCGCCTGCTTCCTTGTTGACTTTGAGCCAGGCGTCGATTTCATCTTTGATGTCGGCGACAGCCGTGTCGTACTGTGCATCGATAACAAGGACTGCCGCAAGGTATACGGCGCGTGCGGCCTGCACCTCTTTGACGGCAGCCTGATCGCGTCCTGACATCATGTCAGTCTGGCAGGATTGGCACTTATCCTTTTCCAGCGCACAGCAAACGCAATATGCGAACGCTGAATATGTCGAGAGCGTGCATGCTTTGCAGGCGTGACTGACGGCGAGAAGCCCTCCGCCTCGGGAGCACTTGTTGCAGAGAAACTGCATGGTTTTTTCCTTTTTGTTTTGTGGGAGCAGCCGCAAAAAACGCCCACCCTGTGCCATCTGTGGCAGTGGACGCAGAGCGGGAGTTTGCCGACTGCTCCGGTTGTGGAAGGAGCAGCGTCTACCTTCCTTTTGCCGGCGTTGTCACTCGGCTGGTTTGTCAGTCTGCGGACGGTTGCCCGGAGCCGCAGGCGCGCGCACGGTAAGCGTCACCCGCTTGGACGGGTCGCAGACTGTGCCGACTTCGTGTCCCTTGCGCAGTGATGCGGCGACAACCGCATCTAGAACGGTGCGCTTGTAATGCGTTACGTCCAGCGAAATCGGCTGACTGCCGGCTTCTCCGAGCAGCATCTGCACTTGCTTGCCGAGGTGGCGCGAGTGCTTGTAGTGCTCGATCAAATCATCGAGCAGCTTGGCCATGGTCTGTCCAAGCCAGGCGCCGAGGAAGACGGCGGCGGCGATGGACATCTCCTTGAGCACGAACCACGAGTAAACACCGGTGGCGGCAAGCGCGAGGGCGATGACGATGTAGATGACGGCGCGCTTGGAGCGCCCCCAATTCGTCCTTTCCAGAAGGAGCAGGAGGAAGGTGACGCCGGCTGCTGCGCCGAGCGCAATCAGCATTGTGATGGGATCCATGTGGACCTCTCTCGTTAATTGCGTTGTGCCGTGAACGTCTAGCAGAGGACAAGAACGTAGACGATCATGGCGATGGAAAGCCAGAACATAGCCTGGCCCAGTATGGTGTTTCGCTTCACGGGCTTTTCCCCGATGAGGTTAATCGGTGATGGCCGGCTGATCTGCGTTGGGCTGATGCCGGCGAAGCGATGGACAGAGAGTTATAGAGAAGGCTCAAGAGTGTTCTCTAATTCTTCTCCGAAGTGACAATTGTCACTATGCATCGACGTTTTACGGTCGATGACGACATGGCCTCTGTTGCAAAGGCGATCTCGTCATCGGCCAGACTCATGCGTCGCTGAACAGGCGTGCCATTCGGTCAGGGATTCAAGTCGTGCCGCAACAAACAGCTCGAGGCCGCGGTCGAAGACTAGAAGAAGGACCAAAATAAGCGTATTTGGTTGGATGGAAGAAGGACTGGAGAAGTTAGTGATACTTCGAGGTAACACATGAAATGAGAAGCTAAATAGTAAAGTGTCGGTTTACAACTATGCTTTACTTGGCTTAAAACCATTGCACGCGCGATGTTTTGAGACTTTTTTCACTTTCTGATTAAGCTCGTGTCTCGGGCTTACGGCTGGAAGTTCAGGCCACTATTTTAGGAAATGCGACTTTTGATTTACTCATCCAGGGCTTATGCGAGATGCGCTACATTAGCCAATTCTTCGCCGGCGGCATGGACAGCAGGCTCACAGGGGCCGGTTTGCACGGCTGACATTGGACTTTGTAAGAACCACTTTGTGGACTAGTTGCTTGCGCTTTTTCTGTAGAAAATGCTGTTCAAAAATGGCCGTGGTTAAGCGAGAAGAAAGTTGCTTTCGCGCAATTTCGGCATGCGAAAGCGTTCGCATCGCTGCGAAAATTCTGCTCCTTGCGCAGCCGCATCAAGCGTGTTTTTGAGCGGTTCGGCAGGGAATTTGGCGTGAAATAAACAGCGACCTTCTCAAAAAGCGCTGCCGTCCCAAAATTGAAATCACGAGCCTGATTAGGTCTCAGAGTCTAGAAGAGCCATGGGCGCAGAGTTGTAACTGGTTGTAAAGAGGAACTGTAAAGGACCAGTTTATACGTTTTTAGCAGTGCTTCTGGTAGCAAGAAGTATCTTCTGTTGTACTCTCCATTCTTGAGCCAAGAAACTAATTCACCCGAAATAGAGCTGCTTTCACTGGCCTCTATACCGCAGCGCAAGCTGTACAGGTGGACACGGTCTTCTTTTCGGCTCATCTGAATGGCTGGTGCGATGTCTGGATATCTGTCATATCCCCCTCCCTCAAGGAGTGGGATTCAACCCTGAAACGGAGAAATGAACATGACGTTTTCTATCGTAGTACCTACCTCGAGTGTGATTGCTGTCAAGCCGGACGACCCCTACAAGGTGTGCGTCATCGAGCAGAACGGCAAGCACAAGGGCAGGCTGACTCTGGTCGGCGGCAAGGTGATCATGCCTTCGCAGACGCACCTCGAGTGCGCTCTGGAAGAATGGGACCAGGAAGCCGGCGGCAAGAAAGCCAAGCTCCATGACGTGACGCTCTGGGCGGTGAAGACCGACGCGCATTCGGACGTACGTCCGGCCACGCTCGGCAAGCTTACCCACGACCTCTGCCCGGCCGACCAGCGCTCGCTGCCGGTCACCGGACACTACGGCGTGCCGGACTATCTCTACCTGGCCAAGGTGGAAGGTGAGCCGTACCCGCTGGATGGCGAAGCCAAGTCGTGCATCTTCATCGATGTGCGCGACGTGAAGTGGACCGCAACCGAGGCCGAGAGCCGCTACGGCGCTCAGCACGACCTCATCCTCATGGTCTACAGGCTCTACCTTTCCGGTCGTCCCGTGGCACTCGCCGACTTTGCGGATTTCAGCGCTTTGCGCGCCAATCTCCGCGACCTTCTGGCGAACCTCAAGGACTGACGGCGGTCACGCCACTATCTTCGGTGCACTGGCCTTTGACCGGCACCACCCATAAACTGCGCGCAGAAACTGGCTTGCCTGTAAGTATGAGCGCCAAGAAAAATTGAAACGGAGTTAGTATGTCCAAACTTTTGGATACTGCTCACGCATCGAGGCTGGATGCCCACCTCGACCGCGTGAACTACAGTGCGCAGCATTTGCAGCGCGTGCTGAGCACTTTGAAGGGCATCGGGCCGCAGGGAACTTTCCTCGGTTCTCGTAAACTTGGGCCCGACTCGCCCGAATACGGCTGGCTGGCTGACGTCTCTCGGCGTCTGGCTCTGGTCGGCATCGCCAGCAAGACAGGCGGCGGTCCAGGCCTCATGGAAGCACCCCACAAGGGATGCGCAGACGCCGGCCGCATCGATCGAGCTGTGGCAGTATGCGCCGATTTCTTCAACGGCGAAGAAGATCTCAATCCCTACGTGGCTCAAGGCGGACATGTCTTCAACATGCCCGACTTCAACTCGCGCCACGATGGGTTGTTCTTCGGTTCGATGTTCCACGGCGTTCTCTGGGGCAGGCTGGGCACCATTCATGAGCTCTACGATTTGCTCAATCGCCTCAAGCACGGGCTTCTTTTCCGAGCGCCCGTGTATTTCATCGAACGTGACGGATACTGGTCGCAGAAGAAGGACTTCCTGACGCAGTCGCTGAGCGAAGAGCTCGGACCCCGCATCAGCCTTTCCGACTACGACATGACCAAGATCGTCAACATACAGGAGATATCGCCCGAGCAATTCGTGCGCATGCTTCTGGCAGACATTGGCTTCGCGTAAGCGAAGAGGATGGTGCTGCTATGTCTAATCTCAGGCTGAGTGAATCAGCCCTTCATGTCCCTACCAAAGCTGGTCACCTGGCGAAATTCATTCGCCGGGTGGATGGGTTCGAAACCCATCAGGGGACCGCCGGCAGTTGCCAAACTTGAAAAATCGGGGCGGGCATTCGCTTCTCTTCGATTTTTCTTTCATAGCGCATCTTACTATCCTGTGTCGTAAGAATTATTGGGATTGAACTTTTTGTCTGCAGATTACGTACTAGAAATTGGGGGGCGAAATACACAGGGGCGAACCTCAAAAGCCTAAAGCAGACACGGTCTAGCCCCCTTTTTTCCTTTTTAGTTTTACTCCGAAAAATTTCAAATTTTTCGGAGTAATTTTCAAAACCCAGGAGGAGAGTTATGGGCGCTTTTAATTTTTGTCGAAAGTACGTAAACGAGCTGCCCAGGGGGCAGATCTTCGTGACGCGAGAACTTTTAGCGTATGGAAATCGTGACTCCATCGACAAGTGTACGCAGGCGATGGTAGGATCGGCGATGATTCGGAGATTGGCTAGAGGAGTGTTTGTCCGCAATGATCTTGGATTGCCGGATCCGCCCATTGAGAAGATCGCGGAAGCGAAAGCGCGTGCTTTTGGCAAGCACATTATCCCGTCGGGAGTCGCTCAGGCTCTAAAGCTCGAATTGGAGAAACCAGTCAAGTTGCGCAAAAAAGGAAAGAAAATGGTGGCGCCAAAACCGCCCTTTCCCGGAACGACTTTCGCTGTCCTGGGCACGACCAGTGAGTTTTTAACAATACACGGATATGTGAAACTGCAACACATTGCCGCTCGAAAGTATTTTGTTGCGCAGCACAAAGTTGGTGAATTGCTTGCTGGAATCTGGCATGCAAGTGAAGACGCTTACCCTAAATTTCAAACTCTATTGCGAAACGCGAATTTTCAGACGGAAGAACACAGGCGGTTCAAAGAGCTGGCTAACTGGGTGCCTGAGTGGATACATCAACATTTCAGGGCTGAGCACGCGGGAGCAAACATCCATGCGCCTTGGCAGTTATACCCTTTCACGAAGCTCACATTTCCTGAGACTTTGATGAAGGAAAAGGGACATTCAAGGGTGAAAGAGGGCGAAGGTATATATCGCATTCGCACCAAATATAGTGTCAGACTGCATCAATGGAAAAGTGATCAAGATGCGCTAGATTCGCAAGATCTGCTAGGTCTGCTAACTGCGTGCGGACAGGGTGAATACAATCTCAAATTAACAGGAGATCTCTTTTCATCGGCGTGAAACTCCGGTGCCTGCACAATAGAATGGTCTTTGCATGTCGATTTGCCTTGGCATCCCCCTCTACATGTGTGGCATTTGAACGCTATAGAGTTAGGCCTCTATTTACTTTCTTCCTCAATTCCTAAACCAGATCTCAAAAAACACGAAGCACACGTTTCCCGCAAACAAATCAGCTTTAAAAGCTGTTCGGGTGATCATACTGCGTTCAGTTGAGGTGGAAAAGCGCGTGCACAGTTGCTTTTGCAGCTAGCGCTGTTCAGGCATATCTAGAAATCTCTCGTTCAGCCCTTCTCGGTAATCAAGCCGGGAAGAGACTTTTGGAGACCTGTCATGAAGAGAAAATCTAAGCAGTCTGCCCGCGACAAGCCGGCAGGCAATACTAAGGCGCGGGTAAATTCGCTGCGCGGTGAATCTCCTTTCGTCATCAAACCGTTTTTGCAATTCGCTCCTGAAGCGGGCAAAGACGGTTCGGTGGCTGTCGAGTTGGTCTGGATCGCTCATCTGAAACGCAGTCTCTGGCAAGTGGAACTTCTTCCTGAGGGAGCCACTTCCTGGACCGCATGTGAGGTCGAGAAGGTCGACAGCGTCAAGATCAAGGACAATGAGTTCAAGCGTTTCCGGGCTTTGCTTGCGGGACTTTCCGCCGGCAAAAGCTTTGACTATCGCGTCCTTGTTTCCGGACAGCAAGTGTTTGCGGCTACGGCCAAAGCGCCCTCTGGGAAAGGCCAAAAGACTCGTGTTGTGCTTTTCGGTGACTTCGCCGACGGCGATCCCGAAGCGACCAAAGTTGCAAAAGGTGCACACAAAGCTGATGGAGACCTGGTTGTTCTAGCCGGCGACGTCGTCTACAACAACGGACTCTACGGTGAATACCGCCGGCATTTCGATCCCGTCTACAATGGCGACGGCGACAAAGGGGCGCCCATTGGGCGTTCTGTTGTGACGGCAGCGACACCAGGCAATCACGACGTTCGTGTACCGGACCGATTCGACTTCATCCAGCATGCCTCGGATGAAGATCTCTTTGCGTTCTTCCGAATTTTCCGGCATCCGGACAACGGTCCCAAGCTGGACGCTCAAACTGTCACCAAGATGGTGGAGAAGCGGAAGAATGGGCGCAAGTTGTTGGAAGTCTACGGACCGGATTTCATTCGCCTGTCCAATTACTACTTCCGCCAGGGCGATAGCTTCTGGGTTTTTCTCGACGCCAACGAGTACATGGACTGGCGCAATCCAGACCTGCAAAAGTGGCTCGAGAAGGCGCTTGCCAAAGGCTCCGACTGCACCTGGAAGTTCGTCTGCTTCCATCAGCCGGGCTTCAACAGCGACGCCAAATACAAAACAGACACGCGCATGCGCGTGCTCTCGCCGATCTTCGAAGACAACGGCGTGGACGTCGTTTTCAGCGGTCATTGCCATTTCTACGAGAGGAGCTATCCGCTCAAGTATAAGCTCACAGCCGGCAAAACCGGACGCAAACTCAATCCCGAAGGCAAGTTGCTTCTGGACAAGAGCTTCGATGGGGTCAACAACAAGAAACCTAGCGGAGTGATCTACATCGTTTCAGGAGCCGGCGGACTGCTGGTCAGTCACGATATGCGCCCGGCAACGCATGGACTTACCGAGTCCTGCTACAAGATTGGCGACCGGAAAAATTCGTTCACCGTAATTGAGTTGGACGGTAAAACCCTCTTGCTGCGCCAGATTGATACGGATGACGAAGAAGTGGATCGCTTCTCGATCGAAAAAGAATGACTTCTGGTGCGTGCCGCAGCTTCGGGCTGCGACACGCATCTTTTTTAGTGTGTTTAATGATAAAAGATAGTAGATTACTCCGAAAAATTTCAAATTTTTCGGAGTAATCTACGTGATTGAAGATCGACACATCCCTGTTGATGTGCTGGGGGAAAGGGATTCCGCCTAAACGTCTCAGGAATTTGTTTTGACCAGCGGCACAGTAAAGGAAAAAGTGCTGCCCTGATTCTCGATGCTGGTGGCAGAAATAAGGCCTCCATGTAGTTCGACAAGCGCTTTGCAGATAGAAAGCCCTAAACCAGAGCCGCCTTTAAGCCGTGCATCGGAAGATTTCACTTGCGTAAATCGATCAAAAATCGAGGGCAAAAGCTGTTCGGGAATGCCTCTCCCCTCGTCCTGCACGGATACCTTAGCGAATCCATCTTGTGTTTCGGCAAAGACAGTAATGGTCGTATTGGGTGGTGAAAATTTTAGCGCATTTGCCACCAGGTTGGTGACTATGCGAGCAACGCGTTCTTCGTCCGCGATCACCAGCGCTGAAGCATGCCTTACTTCCAAAGTGATCTGTCTTTCCATCGCCGCCGGTTTCAACGCGTTGCAAGTGGCATCGAGGACGGCATCTAAATCAACATCAGTCAGATTCAATTCAAGCATGCCAGCTTTGATCTTCTCGATGTCCAGCAAGTCGTTTATCAAAGACAGCATCTGAGCGGTGCTCGTATCAGCGACCCTAAGCATTCCTTTTCCACGCTCATCCAATTTGCCGAACATATCTGCCGACAGCATCTCCAGCACATTTCTCAGCGTAGCAACAGGTGTGCGCAAGTCGTGAGTGATCATCGCTACCACTTCTTGTTTCATTCTTTCTGCTTGTTTCCTTTCGCTGTCGTCGTGGATGACACAGAAAAGAGATTTGTCGAAAGCCGACCAGGTTGCAGTCCACAGCGTGTCAATCGGTTCGCTGCCGGCTTTCTGCATACGCACCTCAAAAGGCTGCACTTCCTCGCCCTTCAAGAGCGTTTCCACAGTGGAAAGTATTCTGTGAACATCATCTTTGTCGATAAGAGAAATGTAGCGCATGCCCAAAATGTCTTGGGCGCTGATGCCCAGCACTCTTTGAGAAGCGGCATTGCAAGCGATGAATTTGCCGTCCTCGTCGATCGAGCAAATGACATCGCGCGCTTTTTCGACTATGGCTCGTTCTTTGCGCATTGATTCGCCAAGAGCCGTCGCCATCTCGCGAAAAACCCGATCAAGGGCACTAATCTCATCATCGCCTCTAATTGCGTCTCTAAGCGGCATCCCTGATGCCAGTCTGCGAGAATTGTCGGCAAGGATGTTCAATCGTCCCGAAATTTGTCTGACGAAAATTGCGCCAAAAGCAAGAGACATCGCCACGTTCAGCAAAACGCCTAGCAGCAAAACTGTTTTCTCTTTTGTTTGAATCGCATCCTGTATAGCCGGACTGCGATTGACGGTGTCTTTAGCTCTGTTATTGATTTCCAGTAATTCAGGCGATCGCACATCTGCGGCAATTGTAGCCAGACGAGCCAGCCAGTATTTGCGAGTGCTCTCATTTTCAAGAACTTGCGGGTGTGCTTGCAAACTGGTCAAAGCGCCAAAGGCATCTCTAATTGCTTGATGCGATTTCTCAACGGCTCTTTCGTCTTTTGCATTACCTTTAACCGCTTCGCCCAGTGCTTCGTAATAGCGCCTCCAACGGGCAACAGCTGTCAGATTCAAGTTGCTCATGAAGCGAGGCGTAAAACCTTTCATCGTCATTATGGCGTCCAGTTCGGAAAGCTCTGATTCGATTACATTGACGACATCGTTCACTCGTTTGGCGGCAAACATTCTTGCCACTTCGTCTTGATACTCCTGGCGACAGTAGTTTAATGAGCCCAGGAGCAAGAGTTCCAGAGATAAGGTCAAGATCAAAATCGCGACGAGCTTTCTTGCTAGTGTGAGGCGGATCTTCATTTATATCTAAAAGATGCTCTGGAATGAAAAACAACCAAATTGTAGCGGTTTCATTCGGTGGCGCGATTGTCAATTGCCAGCTCAATCTTGGGAAATTCTTTTTGAAAACTGGCGACGTCAGCCTTTGACCAGAGTTTGTGGTTGACTGCCAAGAGTTTTAGATTCGGCATTTTGCGAACAGCGTTGACTAGCTTGTATGTGAGCGAGGAATCCAGCGGGCAAAACTCCTGCAGCATATGCAAATCGGAAATCCAGTCGAGGTCTTTGTCGCTCAGTTTTCCAGCCTTCTCAATCCATAAGTGATCGAGATTCTTAAAGGTGCTGATGATGTGTAAGTCTTGCAATGTCAATTTGTCGGCGCTAATTCTCAGCTCCTTGAGGGTGCTTGAGCCCTTCAACTTCTTAAGCACGTCTGCTTGTCCGGGGAGTTTGGCAATATTGAGCACTTTGAGCTGATTCAATCGTTTGAGTTTCAGCAGGTCCGGACCGGTAATGTTTGTTTTGCTTACTCTCAGCGCTTCCAATTTTGGCAATCGATTCAAAGTGTCGATCAGCTGTGCGCTTACGTCACAGCCTGTAATATCGAGAATCTTCAAGTTCTGCTGCCGGTCGAGATACTTGAAAGTCGAATCGCTGACCCCAAAGTTGAAGCGAAAACGCAGCCCTGTGAATTCGTTGCTGTTGAAGCGCAGTAGAAAATTCGGATTGGTGACGATGATTTTGTCTTCGACGTCGAAGCGCAGTGGCTCTTCGAGTGGAAATGTGAGCGTGCCTTTGGCTGGGATTGTCTTATCTTTATCAAGCAAGTATATAAAACCCATGCCAAAACCCTTCTCCTCGCCGAAATTAAAGGTTCGGCACGGCTTGCCGTCCGGGCCTGGCGCAATGGTGCTGATTGGTCCGCCGACTGCGTTCTCGGCTCCTTCTTTGGGAATATAGATAGTTCTGGCTGGGCTTTGCGCTGACTCGAAACCGGCTCTATAGGCGGCCGCTATCTGCTGACTCATCGCATAATAAACGACTGCTCCTGCAAGTGCAGCGCTCAAAAGGCAGGCGTACAGCAGCTTGATGCTTGGAAGTTTGTTTGTGCGTGCAATTGTTTCTGATTTGGTCTCCGTCATGGTCGGCGGGTGATGCGAAATACCCTGCTGTAAAAGACTCAAATCGCGAGCCACGGACTTCATATCCTGATAGCGAGCATCGGGATTTTTCTCCAGCATGAGTCTGACGATCTTTTCGATTGCCTGTGGAAATTCTTTTCCCAGAGTAGCTTCTTTGAGAGACGGAGCTTCATTCGACTGATGCTGCATCATGGTGGACAGAGCCGTGTTGCCTAGAAAAGGTGGCAGCCCGGTAAGAGTCTCGAACATGACGCAACCCAAGGAGTAGATATCGCTTCTGAAATCGACAGGTTTGCCCAGGCATTGCTCGGGGCTCATGTAGAGGGGGCTGCCGAATATTTCGCCTGTGCGTGTGAGCGCCTGAGTCGGTTGAATTTCTTCGGCAGTCAATTTGGCGATGCCGAAATCCACCACGCGGACGCTCAGCCCGCTGCTGTCCGTTTGTGGCGGCACAAGCATGATATTGCTCGGCTTCAAATCTCTATGAATGACACCAACTGCATGCGCGTAAGCCAAGCCGAAACAGACTTGAATGAAAATGGTCAGGGCTTCTTCCAGACTGAGCGCGCCTCTGTCTTTGATCAATTTTGAGAGCGTCGTTCCTTCAATGTAATCCATGATGAAAAAGGGGATTTCATTGTTGATCAAACCGCAATCATGAACAGTTATCAAATTGGGATGATCAAGAAGCGCCGCTGCCTTTGCTTCGACTTGAAAACGACGCCAGGCTACATCCGTTACTTCGTGTGTGTTCAAAGTCTTCATGGCCAGTATACGGCCCAGCGCCAATTGTTCGACGCGATACACAACACCCATGCCGCCTCGCCCCAGTTCACCCAGGACTTTGTACTTTTGCGCCACTATCTGCCCGGGCATCAAGTCGGCGGCGGGACCATAGGTTAATCCCAGTGTATTTTCATTGCCGTCCGCAATTTCGGGTTGCGGATTTGCCCCCAAGTTTCCTTGCCTGTCGGCGTCGTTCATCCAAGACTCCTAAGTGCCCCTGAGAAGATATACCTCGCAAAGTGTTTGATTTGGATAACATTGAAGGCTGTTTCCTAAAATCTGTCGCGCCAAATACTACATAAAGAAGTGGAGAGGTTGCAGAGAATTAGTTTTACAAGCGGTGAACCGCTCATCCGAAGTCCTTTTCCTTAACGGAAATACCAAACAAAAACGCCTGCCAGTCGGCGGGGGCCGAATGAAAGGCGTTTGTAGCGGTCGGTCTAAATCAGTTCAGGCGTAGATTTTCCAGGTTTTGTTGGCAAAAGGTCTTCTAGTCTTAAGCGCGCTTCCGGGAAGAAGGCGGTGCAATGTACTCGAAACTAAGACTATGGTCTTTAGGACCCAGATCTGTCGAATGTGGGCGGCGTAGAGGGGGCTGTCAGTAGCGCGGTTAACGCTAACCTGTCTAATCTCGAAAGATTAGACTGCCACTTTTTCCACTGCCGTTGCCAGAATCGATAATTGAAAAACCTTCTCGTCTTCATCATCGTTTTCGTCCTCGTCTTCCGGATCAATGTCACTGCCACAATCGAGCGGCTCGGCAAGCATTCCAGGCTGAATCGAAGCGAACACGTTTTTTACAGACACATTCGGATGCTCGTCGGCGTACATTACAGCCGCGTATAAGCGACCTTCATAAAGAACATTCCACTGGTCTTGATTTTCGTGATCGATCAATTCGCGCCTCAAATTGTTTGCAAAACCTACTTCAACTATTTCCAATTCAAGGGCAGGTTCGTTCTCTTCGTCACCCAGGTCTTCTGCAAGAACTACATATACACCTTGAGTTTCTTCGATTTGCTCTGGGCGCGAGAACGGTCCACTGAAGGAATAATCACCAATCACTACAGCCATAATTCGTACTCCTTATTCTTTGTGCTGCCTGCTTCGACAGCTTGTTTTTGTAGAAACGGTTCTTTCGTGATTGCATTTTGCTTGCGTCCATTCTTGACCGCCCACACTAAGGCGAGGTTAAGAACGAGCCTTCTGGGAACATAAAAGTTTTTGCTCGAAGTCAAGGCATAATGCGGTTTTATCTCGCTTTCAATATCGATAGCGTATACCCTTAACCCGTTGTTAACCAATCACAATTTCGTCAATGATCTGGTACTGTTGGTGGTGGCAAGTTGGTCTGTGTTAAGGAAACCGCAACAGTGCAGATCACGCGCTGTAATATTTCAAACCGCTGGCGGTTGGCGCGAACTTGCGGATGCCGTATGCGCGGCGCGGCCAAGCAAATGTCCGACAGAGTTTGGTCTGGGCGAATGTTTTGGCAATCGCGAGCTCTGTCTGCTTCGCGCTAAGTTCTAATTAAAACCTGTTCATAGCTAGTTTCTTGGTTCATGAACTCTGTACTTATGGACGTCAAAAAAGTTTGACTGGAGATCTACTTTACACATTCTCCATACAATTCACAGCCACACAGATTCCCTAAGTTCACGTACAACTTCCCTTTTCGCCATCGTTTGCTGTGATGGGGTAGGAGAGTTCGTCTGATTGTGATTGTCTGGAGAATCGCGCCGCCATCGAAAGCGTGGCCGCGCAGCTTCTCTTCAAGGGTGAGTTGACCGGCGAAGATCTGGTGGCATTGCTGCCGCAGAAGACCACCGTCTAACCAGAAGGAGGTTCAACATGACAGTACTGTAGCGCGATACGCGCAACAGCGACGGCGCGATTCTGATTGACTGCGGCTCTGGAATTCTCCCGAGCTGCGAGTTGATCGGTTTTGCTGCTGTCCCAAAGGAGGACTTACTATGAATCACCGCAATCGGCGTAAGCCGTTTCACGAGCGTTCCGCCAAGCAGCGGAAGCTCGCTTTCATCCGCATGAAGAACAACATCCGTCGCGCCGCGTCCGTGCTCGGTGGTCTCTTCTACACCCACGACTACGTGCACGGCCAGAACGGCTGGGTCGACATCTACTTCCTCGGCAAGGAGAAGGGCGTTTTCTACAACGTCACTCTGCAGACCGCTCGCTACGAGTACAAGGAAGAGGTCAGCCAGGCTGCCTGGGATGCTGCCGACCAGATGGTGCCCCATCGCTTCAACCTCTTCGAGGACGCGAAGAAGGACCCCGTCACCGGTTACTACGTCTCCAACCCCAAGCCCGAAGGCCCGCTCGATGCGTTCGGCGGAATGACCCGCTGGGACTGGATCAAGGCTGAGGAGGCTCGCATCGCCGAAGCGCGCACCGTCAAGGTGTACGCGCGTGTGGAACTCGACCGTGACTATGCGCACGGCATCGGACTCCATGCCACCATCGACGTGCCCTTCCTCACCGTGGACGCCATCAACGCGTTCATCCGCGACTTCCTCGCCAGTGGCGAAAAGGCCTGGCGCGACGACAATGCGCTCAGCTTCAGCCACGAGGAAGTCGGTTACTGGGGTCTCGAGTCCAACGCCATCGTCGAGCCCTGGGACGTTGCTGACGCTCTGGCAAAGGCGGCGGAGTCCGACGACAAGTCCGACGCGGGTGAATAAGGGCAGCCGGACTGGTCGGAAGCAATTCCTCTAGTCCGGCTCTCGACTGCAATGTCACTGTGAAAACGTCGGTGGTGGGCGGAGCACATATTGTGTGTTTCGTCTCCCCATCGGCGTTTTTGCTTTTTTTTGAATAACTTATTATACAAGATCGTAGAACTTCCGGAAGAATGAATGGCGGCTGGTTTTGGCTTCTCTTTGCTTCATTGTGTAAAGGGAGAAGTTGCGATTGTCCAGAGCAAAGACCTGCCGCGCAATTGGTTCTATGCAGGGAACCTGTGGCGCGCCGGATTACCGCACCTCCTCCTTTCAAAGAAACGATCCCGGAGCAAGCCTCGCGGCTGCTCCGAGATCATCTCTGTGTGATGCACGCGCTCAAAGCGCCAGCAAAAGCACCAGGTAGCTGGCAGGCAAAACGAAGAGCAGGCTGTCGATGCGATCCAGGATGCCGCCGAAGCCTGGCAGCCATGTGCCTGCATCTTTGACGCCCACCGAGCGTTTGATGACGCTCTCGAAAA
>JBGAVL010000116.1:0-16421 GCA_044228145.1 Obscuribacteraceae bacterium (SeqCode) | reverse complement strand
ACAATGCGGATCTCTACAGACAAGAGACTGTCTCTGAAATTGCCTCTCAGTTTCAATTATTGCTTGAGGCGATCGTCGCAAATCCAGATCAGCGACTCTCTGATTTGCCTTTGATTTCCGATCACGCAGTGGCGTCGAAGATCTCAGGTTGGAATCGCACTGATAAACACCGCCAGATCAATCATAGTTTTGTCGAACGATTCGAACAAGTAGTCTTGCAATTCGCACAGAAGATCGCCCTGATTGATAGCGAGCGACAGTGGACCTATCAACAGTTGAATGAACGGTCAAATCAGATTGCGCATTATCTTCAGGCTCAAGGAGTGAAAGCCAATTCGCTCGTCGCTATTTTCTTGCCTCGGTCGGCAGATTGGTTGCCTGTCATTTTGGCAGTTTGGAAAACCGGTGGGGCTTATGTGCCACTCGATCCTGACTATCCTGCTTCCCGCCTGGAATTGATGTTGCAGGAAGTGGAGCCGAATTTTGTTGTGGGAAACCGCAGCACGCTGCACTCCTATAAGCGCAACCGCGAAGAGAAATTGATCTGTCTTGATGCTGTCGATGAGCTGCTCTCTAACCAGCCGAAAGGAAATCTGAACTCTACTGTTAGAGAGCATGATCTGGCGTATGTGATGTTTACTTCCGGATCTAACGGACAACCCAGAGGTGTCATGGTAACCCAGGGCAACGTCTGTCACTATGCGCAAAGCATGGCTGAGGCATTGGGCGTCGAGCAGGCGGATCGCTTTCTTCATACTGCTTCTATTGCTTTCTCGTCGTCGGTGAGACAGTTTGTCGTGCCGCTGGTATGCGGTGCGACCTGTGTGATTGCCGGCCAGGAACAACGACGCGATCCGCTTTCTCTGTTTAAGATGTTGAAGAAGAACGGTGTTACGATTATAGATCTTGTCCCTTCGCATTGGATGAGCTGTCTGGCGGTTTTGAATTCACTTTCCGCTTCCATCAGAACTGAATTGCTCGAGAATTCTTTGCGGCTGATTCTGTCTGCCAGTGAGCCTCTTCCTGCAAATATTGCGCGCGCCTGGAGGAATACCTTCAAGCCTGAGATCAAGCGCATCAATATGTATGGACAAACAGAGACATGCGGAATTGTTCTTACCCATGAGATATCAGATATTGACGAGACTTCGAGTGTGGTGCCCATTGGCAAACCGATTGCTAATACCAGTGCATTTGTTGTTGATGAATCAAACCGCATAGCGCCGGTCGGCATTTGCGGAGAGTTGGTTATCGGTGGTTGCGGAGTCGCTTCAGGCTATCTGAATGATCCCCAGTCTACCGCACAAAGCTTCATCGACAATCCGTTTAAATCCTGCCCTGACCACAAACCGTCAGATCGACACTATCGCACCGGCGACCTGGCACGTTACCGTGCCGATGGAACAATCGAGTTTGTCTGCAGGAAAGATGGCCGCATTAAGATTCGCGGATTTCGAGTTGAGCCTGCGGAGATTGAGAACATTCTTTGTTCGCACGTCGACGTGAAAGAATCTGCTGTTGTCGCCATAAAAGATATAGATGCTGCCACCGACGTCGCGCAGATTCAACTGCGAGGTTTTGTCACTCTCACTCCGCGGGCGATGCAGGTGATGCAAGCGATGCAGGCGGCAAATGGAATAGAAACCCATGAATTCCATTCCCAAGTATTGCGAGAGTTTCTCCAGGAGAGACTGCCTGAATATTCAGTGCCAAGAACAATTTCACTGTTAAATCACATGCCTCGTACGAGCACCGGGAAGATCGATCGAATAGAACTAGCCGCCCGAGCAGATGCATGTAGCAAACCTGTTTCGGAATCAGAATCAGAAGTCGAGTCGATCTTGAAGCTAGTGTGGAGGTCGGTACTGAAGCTGGAAAGAGTCGGAGTCGACGAAAACTTTTTTGACATCGGCGGAAATTCGCTTTTGAGTGTCAACGTCATGGTGCGGGCCAAAGAACTTGGAGTCCACTTTAGTCTCTCGCAGTTCTATCAGCACCAGACTATTGCCGAATTGTCCAGGGTGGCTGTACGAACCGGAGAGGATGCAGCGAGCCAATTCGCTCAGGGCTCGAGCCAAACAGATGATGCTGCTGATTCGAAAGAGATATTTGTGAAAATACGCCAGAGCGCGTCATCGGTTCTTGTTACTGCCGATAGTCTTCGTGCGTACGGCATCGAAGCGCTCAGTCGCTCTGGTCTGGCAGAAGATGGTGCCCGCATTGTTACTGAAGTTCAGCTCGAGGCCAGTATGCGCGGGCAGTCTACTCATAATATGATCAGCATTCCGCGTTATGCCAAGCGGCTGGCAACCGGCAAGCTGAATCCAAGACCTGTAATTCGAATCGAGCACCAGACAAACATCATGGTGAAGATCGACGGCGACAATGGTCCCGGTCAGTGGGTGAGCACCATGGCTATGGATGCTGCTATCGACAAAGCACAGAATTCGGGGGTGGGGATAGCAGTTGTTCGTCGATCGAATCATTTCGGCGCTGCCGGCCACTATGCCTGGAGGGCGGCCGTGCAAGGCATGATTGGACTGTGCACCACCAACGGGCCTTTGATTCTTGCTCCTACCGGCGGTACCACACCCAAGTTTGGCAACAATCCGCTCGGTGTAGGTATTCCAGCACAACACCATGCGCCAATTTTGCTTGATATTGCCATGAGTGCTGCTACTCGCGGAAAAATTGGTCTTTCTCTTGCAGAGGGCAAACCGCTGTCGCACGGATGGATTCTCGATCGTTTTGGACGTTCTTCGATCGAACTCGCGGATCTTGCGGCAGGGCTTGGTGTGCCGATCGGTGGACATAAGGGATACGGTCTGGCACTGGTAATGGAAGTGCTCGCAGGCGTGCTAAGCGGCTCCGGCTTTTGTGATGACCACGGTCGCGACAAATTGGCGCAAAGCAACCAAGCACCGGATTACGGACACTTTTTTTTGGCGATCGATCCGGCAAGCCTCATGCCCACTCGGGAGTTTCTGTCTCGTGTTGATAGGCTGATCGATGAGACCAAAGCCAGCGATCTGGCAGAGAACGCCGCAGAGATTTTAGTACCCGGCGAAATGGAGATGCGCACGCGCGCGCGAAGCCTGAAGGAAGGTGTTCGTTTACGTTCATCTGCCTATCGGGCACTGCAGTCATACGCGAAGGACGTGGGCCTGAGCACCGAATTAGAAGTCATACAGTCAGCTGTGGACGCATGATGGTGACATTGTTGAACGACACACGCAGGCAAATCCCATTTTCTCGCAGCGAACTTGAACTCAGTATCATCGCGCGTTTTGACAAAATTGTTTCGCTCCAGCCGGCGCATATGGCATTGACAGGCAACGGACAATTTTGGACGTATGAACAACTTCAGCGGCGGACGGAGCAAATTGCTGTGACAATTCTGCAGCGTGCAAGACCCGGAAGCGGATGCGTTGCATATCTTGCCCATCATTCACCGCAAATGGTTATTATTGCGCTTTCTATTTTGAGGGCCGGCAAAGCTTTTTTGTGTGTTCATCCGGGTTTGCCGCTTGCGGCCAAGCAGGAAGTAATTGATGATGCAGCGCCGGAATTGATTTTGTGTACTGCACAGCATTATGATGCGGCACTTTCTCTTGCTAGAGCGTACGGGCATTGCGACGTACAATTGATCGAGGACATAAGCGAGGCAATTGCAACCACAGAGTTGAGTAAAACAGAATGCCATTCGCCTGCGGTCGTCTTTTACACATCCGGAAGCACCGGAAAACCCAAAGGTATCGTCAAAAGTCATCGGGCGATTTTACACAGAGCATGGCTGGCAGCGATGGACGATGGCGTGTGCCCATCAGACCGTCAATCGCTTCTTACATTTTGCAGTTTTGCGTCCTCAGAAGCTGACACCTTCGGTTGTTTGCTCAATGGCGCCACTCTGGAGCTGTTTGATGCCGCCAATCATGGACTGACTGAATTCGGCACCTGGGTCGATGAACGCCGAATCACAATTTTGCACCCACCCGTTGCGTGGTTTCGACGATATTTAAGCTCTTTGCACGGTAAGGATTTGCATCCATCTCTGCGACTGGTTGCTCTTGCAGGCGACTCTGTGCTGCCTAAGGACGTTCAGCAGTGGCGCCAAAAGTTCTCGCCTCATTGTGCGTTGCGTCATCGATTTTCATCCACAGAAGCAGGGCATATGGCTGTCGCCTGTCTCGATACCGGTCAGGTGCCGGAGTCAGGTGAAATTCCAGCAGCGCGACCGGTGAGCGACAAAAGTCTTTACATTGTTGGCGAGGAGAATATTCCGCTGCCGGTGGGCGAAGCAGGTGAGCTGGTAGTGAGAAGCGCTTTTTTATCCGATGGATATTGGCGGCGTCCGCACGATACGGCAGCTCATTTCACTTCTGATGCAGAGTTTCCCACCTTGCGCTATTTTGCCACAGGTGATCTGGGCTATTTGAATGCGGACGGCGGCTTTGTCTTTTTAGGACGTAAGGATGGTCAGGTTAAGATCCGCGGCTATCGCGTTGAGGTAGGCGAAATAGAAAGTGCTTTGCTGCAGCTTCCTGATGTCGGAGAAGCCGCTGTTATTGTTGACAGACGTGAAGAAGAACCAAGACTTGTCGCATTCGTTGTCGTTAAGCCAGGAGCACAGTTCGATGCAGCTTCATTAAGAAAGCTCCTTTCGGTCACACTGCCACCATGGAAGGTGCCTCTTGAAGTGCACTTTCTGGAGACACTGCCACTAGCACTAACAGGTAAGATAGATCGCCAGAATCTGCATGCATTAATGGCAAATTTCGGTACGCAGCCGGAGTATAGCTTGCCAACTTGTGTGAATGGAAAAGCCGGTCTTACCATCGATCGACTGACACAAATTTGGCAGGATCTTTTCCCCCGCACGCAATTTGGACCAGACGATGATTTCTTCGAACTGGGCGGCAATTCAATGCTCAGTTTGACACTTTCTGTGCGAGTAAGTTCAGCATTTAATGTCAATTGGCCGTACAACACTCCTTATCAGTGTCCGACAATAACTCGAATGGCTGCTTTGATTGACGATTTGCGCGCTAATGGTTCTGTCGGTTCACCGCATTTGCGTACGTTGAAGCTACTTACCCCGAGCGCTTCTTTTTATCCGCCACTGTATATAGTGCCGGGAGATCACGGAATTGGAGTAGAGCCGGTTTCTTCCGGTATGTTTGTCGATTTTTTGTCTACAGAGCTAACTGCGTACGCTCTTGTCGCCAGGAGTGCCGATGGGAAGACGCCGGGTCACAAGACTGTGTCTGCTATGGCCGCTGATTATATCGAGGCGATTCGCATAATTCAGCCTACTGGTCCGTACATTCTTCTTGGCGGATGTATCGGTGCGGCCATCGCCTTTGAAATGGCACGACAACTGGAACAGTCGGGTGACAAGGTGTCTCTTTTGATGATAGATGGTAGTTATATGACTACTCTAAGGCAGATTCCTGATTCTCTGCATAAATTTGCAACCAGCATGTACTTGCGGGAATTTCCAAATTTATTTCGCAAGCGATTGAAGACTCTGGCCAGGGCCTCCAAGAAACTGCAAAGGCGACATATGTTTCCATATCTGCTGCGTGTGGTTCGAACTCTTTACGATGAGATTGAAGCCACGTTTTATGCAAAGACGGACTGGATTCTGTTTACTAGACAAGAACGATTTCAATTGCAGTACAGAAAAGCGATCCGGCGATACCGTCCAGGCCGTTATTCCGGCAATATCAAATTGCTTCTCACTTCTGATTATGGAAAACGAACTATTCTAAAAGATTGGCAGAGAGTTGCAGGAGGCGGAGTGCAGGTTGAGTATTTGGCCTGTATTCACGGCGAACACCTGAAAGCATACGCCGATCAGTCTGCGATGTTTACCAAGCGCGCTTATAAACAGGCTCTGGCTGAACATGATTATGGTGTGCATTCCGGGTCGAAGGCGAGCAGCTTTACTGGCGAACACCTTCCCTCAACTGCTACGGTGCCGATGTAGTCTGATTCGAAGTCTAGGTCGCTGAATGACCATCTAGAGACCTCCTCAGAGTTATTCTCCACTCGTAGCAACCGGGGCTCGTGTCCAGGAGCCATGGTGACATCGAATTTGTCCAACGGTAGGGAGAGACCCATACCGGTCGCTTTCAGGTATGCCTCCTTCCGCGTCCAGCAGCGAAGAAATGCAGTCGTTCGGTCTTTTGCCGGAATACCAGCAAACGCAGAGCGTTCGAAAGGTGAAAATGAATTCAAAACGATTTTATCCATGTCCTCGATTGTTCTAACCCGCTCGATATCAATTCCTACTCGTCTCCCGTTTGCGACTGCAATAGTCCCGAGATCGTGCGAATGAGCCATATTAAACTGCAGAGAGTTTAGATCAGACTTCCTTCTGAGTGATGGTTTGCCGAACTCACCATTCTCGAATGCAAGCTCCGCAGGTTCTTCGTTTAGATAGCGTCCAAGAATCAATCGAAGAGAAGCCCGCCCAACGATAAAACGGCATTTAAGCAACTTCGAGCTAAAACGTTCGGCTTTCTCCTGCTCCTCAAGGTTGAGCAAACCGTGCAGTTTTACTATGGCGTGATCTTGAGTATGCAGAGGGAAATACCAGATGTGTAGTCCACACTCTGTGTCTATCGATAATGCAGAAGGAAGCTCCATCTTCGGGCTTGATTCTGCCATTAAGATTTCTCCGTATTCGTCTCAATCAATGCTTCGGCACAAGGTCTTGAGTTTTTCGCGGCACCGGTCATAAGCAATGGTGCCTTGTACCAATAGCTCGGCTGAGACTATTTGATTGGCAGCTTTGTTTTCTCTCTGGATTTTTCCACTGCGAATTGCATCTGAAAAATCTCCAACGCCGGGAACCCCAGTCGCTCTATGCACATCATATGTGTCCTTGAAAGTGTTTTCAATATTGAGCCATTGATGAAGAGCATCAAAAACCTCTTCAGTGCGGTTTATCAGCTGATCGTAGGAAATGAATAGTGAGCGCTCCTTTGAATCAGCAACTTGAGCTAGCTCAACCAAATTCTCGAGTCTTTTCGAATAATAGTCGAGAGCTTCAACTTCTCCTGCTACATAACCTGGAAAAATCTTAGGATATACATTGACGTACATATTTGTGATGCTGGGTAATGTTTTTTCCGCATTCCGCAGCAAAAATAAGCAGTAGACATCTTTTCGTTTGAGCAAACTCTGTTGCTCAAACAACTCGTCATGAGCGACTTTATCCAGAATGTAGGTTTCGGTAATCCGATTCTTTGAAAAAAAATAAGCCACCTTTGAAACCAGGTGACTGAGGGAGTCGACTTTGTTGTAAGAAATTACTGTCTCGCCGTATCCCAGAATCAACGGATGCGAATTGAGCAGGTGAACGAGAAGAGAGGACCCGGAGCGCATGTGCGCAAAAATGAACAGATATTTAAATGGCTGTCGAAATGACCGCAACCATAAGCTGTGCAAAAGCGGAGACTTGTGTTGTTGGGGTAAGTCCGCCCAATCGAAATTCTCGAGGGCATTTCGATTGTCGGTCATCTTTAGCTGGAGCATACTTGTATTCCACCTGACATAGGATAGCGCGCTGGAGCGCATAAAGTCGCGAAAATACCCGTCGAGAGAATCTGTAGAAGCGTCTCACATTAATTGTTTGGCAAATATTTGCGGAAGGCGTCTATTCACAGTCAGTTCGCGTCCAGGTCGACTTGGAATAGAGCATGGCCGATGTTACTTCCTCAATCCGTGGTTGCAGGCATTAGAAGCCATAGAGCAACGCTAACCAGCGGCAAGGGTAGTACTTAATTGATACTAAGTAGGTAATCCCAACTCGCGGCGCTTTTTCTTTGATACGCCTTCCAGCACTAGTTCGTAAGACTTCAGCAGGTACTCTTTAAGCTGCTTGTCGCTTAATCCAGGCTGGTCGTAATGTTGTATCCAGGAAAAACCCCTCGATGCCAGATAGGGCGCTGGGCGCAAGCCTGGCTGGTCCTGCAGAACTTCAAAGGCCCAGGGACTGACTTTTATCGTGTAGGCTTCCCGGTCGCCTTCCCATCCACCAATGGCAAAAACTTTGTCGGCGACTTTCCACACATGGCATCCACCCCATTGCATTACATATGAGGTGCCAGGGAGCGCTCCACAAAATTTGTTGAACTGAGTGAATTTCAGCTGTATTTACCTCTCGACTTTTTGCGCTAACGACGGAAGCACTTTGACGAATGATCGTTGACGATCCCTACTGCTTGCATCCAGGCATAGACGATGACTGGTCCGACGAATTTGAAGCCACGACGTTTCAACTCTTTTGAAATCTGTCTTGAGAGGTCTGTTTCCGCCAAAACTGTTTTGCCATCCCCTTTGATTACTTTTCCTTTGGTGAAAGACCAACAAAAGGCGCTGAAGTCTTCCCCTTGTTTTTTCATTTCACAATAGATTTTAGCGGCTGTTATCGTAGCCTCGATTTTGGCTCTCGATCGAATAATTCCTTCGTTCTTCAACAACCTCAGAATGTCCTTTTCCTTAAAAGTTGCAACCTTCTCCGGTTCAAAATTTGCAAATGCCTTTCGAAATGCTTCCCGCTTATTCAGAATCGTAGTCCACGACAAACCGGCTTGAAATCCTTCCAGGACCAGCAATTCCCATAGTGCGTGAGAGTCTTGTTCGGGCACGCCCCATTCTTGGTCGTGATACTGCTGCATCAGCCCGTCATCGTCGGCCCAGGCGCATCTGCGAAGTGGTTCCTTTTTACTCACTTTTCTGCTCCATGGTCACAAACGGTTCACTTCAAATTAAAGACAAACACACTCCTATTCTATCGGACACCTTTGCCAATTGGTCGTCGTGCTTGTCCAGCGTCAAGCAGCTTGGTTAGCTCTACCTTGGTGGGATCTGGTACTTTTGCCTTACTATCTTCTACTACTTCGCTTTGCCTTTTGCTTTCAATTTCCTTTTCTGCAAGGAATTGCTCCTCAAAAGCCTGATCCAGCTTGCACACCGCTTCAATACCAGAAAGATCAATCAAACTGTGACGATAGCGGCGAGCCATGTAAACTGCCTCTTCGATATCCGCCTTCGCCCTATCACCCCAATATTCCATCTGTATTTGTTGAGCGGCATCTTGTCCAGATCTGGCATCCTGGATCATATTTTGCAATTTTAGTGCTCTCACCTGAGCGGTATCAATTCCACGCACATGGAACTTGTAGTCTCTATAAGTTTCAGTGACCTTCTCGGCGGTGTTTCTAACCATCTGATAAAGCATTATTGCTTGACCCTGGTCGATCTGTGCATTCTTGTTTGCTTTTGATTCTTTCCAACCCATCATCTGATAGATCATGCTTGATGTCATCTGTGAGCCCATGACTGTACCTGGGTTTGAACCGAATATCACGGCACCGGTGTTAACACCGGAGACAATCATTGAAGAAATCATTCGCATAAGAACGTTGGTTGCGTGGCTGCGATCGCTTGACGGCATAAGCTTCTGCACAACAAAAAGAATGTCTTGGTTGCGACTGAGAGTAGCTTCCCACAATGCGGAAAGTTGCGCTTTTTCGCAGTCGAGATCGGCAAATGCCTTGCCCTCCGCCTCAGCATCGGTATACATTAACACCATTGGCATGACGTTGACGCGCCTCGCCTGTTCTAGCATTCCGTCCTTCTTATTGCCGACTGTGGTCTTTGCATGCAGATTTATAAATTGAGTATCACTGCTGCCTTTAAAGTCAGACTTGTCTCCAGACGGATTGTCTTTGGTCAAGCTGATCGGTGCAAGGTTGGAAAAACTCTTCGATGATTCAGACCCAGACTCTTGGGATGCAGTTTCACTCGACTCCGTAGATTCTTTTGAGGCTCTGGTGCTTTCATCTACAGAGTTGGAGTTGAGTTTTTCATCCATCGGAGTCTGCAAATGTTTTGCGGCGACAAAAGGCAGCGCATCAGCTGGTTGGCAAAGCTTTGCTTGTGTGAAAAGCGAAACGGTCAGCGCCAGCGCAAGAAAAGAAACCTTATTGGACTGAGCGTGAAACATTGAGACGAACATAATGATCATCCTTGCGAGTGGTTTTTTGAAGACGGCGCACATAAGTTGGAAATGACGACTACAGCGGTGAACATGTTCCGGCTGGCTTCTTGAAAACGCACGCTGCAAGGCGCAATAACGATAGACGGTTATTCTATTTGGCGCCCTCAACCAGTCAGGTTTCGGGGTACTATCTTGGCATGCAAGCTTGATTGGAGAGAAGGTGATTCATGGCAAATGTTAAGAGCTGGGTTTTGAGCAGAGACTATTCTTTTCTGCTGTCGATGTTGCTTTTGTATCTGGTGCTTTATCCATATCTTGAAGGACGTGGCTCCGGCAAGGAGTTGTTGCTTGAATTGCTCTTCTTCTCGACTCTGGCGATGGTTGTCGACAAGCTGCACCCCAAGAAGAGTGACTTGATTGCCGGTGTCATTATGGCGTTGTCCATTTGGTCGATTGAGCTGTGCATCACACTCCATATGAAACCATTTGGAGATGGAACGGATCTGGTGCAGACAATCTTGACGCTTTTATTTTACGCGTATGCCACCATCGTTTCCTTGATCTTTGTGATTCGCCCGAAATCCATATATCGTGAAACCCTGGCGGCAGCAGCATTTGCTTATCTGATGTTGGGTATTACCTGGGGGCAGGCATATCAGCTCATCCATTTGGCTGTGCCAAATTCGTTTTTCGTAAACATGACCAATGACCTGGATAAAGTGCTGACCTGGACAGACTTTCTCTATTTCAGCTTCGCAACTATGACTTCCACGGGTTATGGAGATCTGACGCCCGTTACTTCACAGGCGCGTTCTTTCGCATCGCTGGAAGCGCTTGTCGGTCAGTTTTATATGGCCGTGGTCGTTGCCAGATTGGTCGGTGTTTATCAATTCGCACCACCGGCAGTGCCGCCTAATGCCCAGCCGCTTCAGTCGGAGACATAGTTATCTCGCTTGCGTTCTGATCAACATGCAATGATGGCAGTCTATTTCGGACTGCCGTCTTTCCCTAATGTCAGAATTGGAACAGTGATTGTCGGTCCGGCAGGCACTCCAGGTACAGCTCTGCGCAAGAGTTCGCGCGAAAGCACCGGCACTGGATTCGTTACTTCAACATGAACTTGGAAGTCATCGCTACCTGCGTTTCTTGTGAAAAAGACGCGCTTGATCTCCACTTGATTGTCTACTTGAGCAAGAGTGCTTATGTAACCAGGCACATCCAGTTTGACCTTGATGCCTTTGATGTCTTTGATTTCCGGATATTTGCCTTCGCCCAGTGTCATGCTGACTGCGCCAACTTCAATACTGCTCAGCTTGATGCCTGCCGCTAACTCTCGTTTGTCTGGGAAAGGCAAATCGACTGTGCCGTCCCTATCAATTACCAGTCTATCTCCCGATACTTTGGAAATGCTCTTGATTCCCTCAACTGCTTTGTCTACGAGTTTTGCGGACTGGTGGTCCAGTTCGACTCCACTCATTGTCAAAGCCATTCTTACAAGCTTTGCCGGATCTTGCGACTCAATTTTTGTCGGTGGCAAGTGTTTTAGCACTTCATTGATTTTGACGATCGGAGACTCGAGCGCGTTTTTCGCCCAGACTGCTTCAAATTGATCTTCACGCCTTGGCTGATAAAAGGACTCGACTGCTGAAGACTTCAGGTATTCGCGTTCCTTTGCGTTAGGGTCAAAGTGAGTCGGACCCTGCCGAGGATGGCAGCGCATGCACTTCTGTGGATCGGGAATCTCTTTCAAGGTCGGAATTGAGTCGAGTGCACCTACCAATTTGCCGATTTTTGCATTGAGCTCTGCCGAGCCAGGCATGAGTTTTTCTATCGCCTGCCTGCACTTTACGCGTTCTTCTTCGGTGCCTGCAGCAGAGTAGTTTCTGCGGATGTGCCTCAGTTCGTCCTTCTCTTCTGGCTTTAGTTTCACTTCGGCTTGATTCCTGCGGCTTTGCAGCCAGCTGATTTCTTCGGTGTGGGCAAAGTACTCGTCACTTCTATCCTGGCGGAAATCCAGAGAGCGAAAGTTTTCAAAACCATCTCCACTTTTTCTTGGTGCTCCAAATCCAAGTTTGCGATCATCTTGCATCTGCAGGATGAACTTTCTGAATGCTTCTTGTTGGGCGGGATCTGCAGCTGCAGGGCGAGCCACTTCAATCGGATCGGGCATAGTGAGCACCTGGGAGGTCGTGCCCGTGTATATTCATCTGTCCTTAATTTTGGACAGATTTGCAACAAAAACAAGTCGAAAATCAATTCGCTAGCTTGCTACATATTTGCAACAAATCCGTGATACCGAGCAATGGGAAGTTCAGCACAACATGGGGTTAACCAGTACCAATCAAAAAATCAGTTGGGTGGTTGGTTTGCAGCATTTGACATTAGATATGCTGCTTCTCTACTAAAGCGTCTTTCTATAATCTGGGCAGTTGGCGTCACAACTACAGGGGACAGAGTAATAGCTGCTTCAATCGGCAGGTCGGCGTACAAAATGTCTTCCTCTACACCTACGTCTACAAGCCATTCTGCAAGTGCTTCAAACTCGTCGTCTCGTGCCGCCAGCATTGGATAACCTGGGGCTACGAATGACGCACAGAAGAATCCGTCTGACTCGAATACTTTCAACTTTCCCGATATCAATGCACTCTGCATGCTTCGTCTCTTTCCTTGTTTTTATGAATGCAAGTAGGTAATGAATATTGCAATATTAGCAAAACATTTAAAAACCAGAGAGTCAACAAAAGTGGCTATTCATGCGGTGTTACTGCAGGCATTGGATATGTAAAAGGACTGCATTCGCGCGTCCAGTGTATTATGAGCTGATATGGACTGCATATGAAATGCGCGTCTCAATGGACATTCGCTTTAGGCGGCGTAAGCTTTGTGTAAATGAATAATTTGTGCTCGTCTTCTTGATATGGTTGAGAACGAGCATATGGGATGACGAGACATTCCACGAATTCATCAGGTACCTTCACTATTGCTTCTTCCGCCCAATCCTTTGGCGGGCGTCCATTTTTGAAGAGGCTTGCGATCAGTTCGATGCAAATGGAGTGACCTATTCTGCGCTGCCTTCGATCTGCGATTGTGAAATCGTAAAGGCTGATGTTTCCTGCGAATTCGATACCTTTTTCCTTGTTCTCCTCTTGCCAGATTTCATCGGGATTTCTGAATCCACAATTTATTCGTTTTAGTGTTCGCCGAACAATAATTTCCGGCATATGGACCGCTGTTGAAATGATATTGGGAATCGAGCCCGTGCGAAATGTTCCCCAAAACAAACTCGTTGCGCTGGGGAGCGCTGGTCTTCCCAGCCGTGTGTAGCCATGCAAGGCTCTGGACAACTCAAGCGGGCCGTCGACGTCGCTTACGAGAATGTATCCGCGGTCGATACTACGCGAAAACATCTCTCTTTCGCTGTCTAACGACACCGTTTGATAATCGAGATCCGGGCAGGAAAATATCACTGTGCCGGCAGCTCTCGCTGCTTGTTCGTTGTCTGACTCTTTGAAATTTCTGTCCAACAAATAGCGATAGACAAGCTGGCATCCCAGACTGTGAGCGACGAAGTGTATACGCGAGGTTTTGCCGACAAGTGCTGTAATTTCATCTATGAATTGTTTGAAGTGCGCATAACTGTACTGAACACTGCATTCATCTTGCATGTACGCAAAGGGAGAACCCATCGATGGCCAGGAATACATAATGGTGACCAATTTTTGGAGGCGCGTACTGTCACGGACGGGCACTTCGTTGGGGTTGGTGCCTGCGTCGCCTTCGCTGCGGATCGTCTCCGCCAATTTGGCAACAACTTTAGTGAACCTGGCGAATGAGCTATTGAATCCATGCACAAACACGAGCACACTTGAGTCTGCATCTAACGGTATGTCCGCGCAGCCGTTAATGCGTTTGAGCACAGGCTCGCCATCGCCATTCATCGTATATTTGCCGTAAGTCAGCTTTTCGTTGCGAAACGGCCCGTAATATTTTTGACGGGCGACGGTGACTTTGGACTTCTGCCCGTTGCTGTCGACAGGTTCGTCCTTGGACCCCTTTCGGTTTGTTACATAGTAGAGGGTGCTATCAAACGGCATTGCTGCTTCTTCTATCCATTCAGAATCCCAAGTTTAACATCCTCAAGCTACTGGCCGTTTCTATTCCGGGAGGTTTTCAGTGACCAGGGATGGGTGCGGATTTTTCGCTATAGCAATGGTATTCTCAGACGCATGGAAATTGGGCGCAGACAAGTTGACATAGAAAACGGGGTTTGCACGGAGCTTTTTGCCTTCGAATTGTTTCAACAATCGCTTTCAGCTCCGTAAGGATCAATGAGACGCTGCAGAACGTAATATTCGCAAGAGCAAGGTGGGAATTGTGACAAACAACCCGAAATCGATAGTAGAGCGTCTCAAACCAGGCGAAGAATTACAGAGCGCACTAAAGCGTATCGCTTCGGCGCATAAGCTTAAGGCTGGCGTCGTCATCTCTGCAGTCGGGTCGCTTAGTTCGGCGAATTTACGATTTGCCGGTGCAGATGAACCCACGACAATTGAAGGTCCTCTGGAAGTCGTTTCAGCTACAGGCACAATCTCAGACACGAGCATGCATGTTCATCTATCAGCGTCAGACTCTACAGGAAAGACTGTTGGCGGGCATTTGATGCACGGAAGTAAGGTCTTTACGACAATTGAACTGGTCATTTTCGATTTAAGTGATGAATGGACCTTTGATAGAAAAACAGACGTGCAAACAACTTACCTTGAATTAGATCCGCGCAGAATCATCCCCAAGTGATGAAACCTCCGGCACTGGAGGACTCGAACTTACGACCTCATGGTCCTGAGCAGCTTTCAAATTGTATGGAACACTTGGATTGGAACAATCACCACTTCCAACCAACAAAGTTGAATCCCGATGCCTTTTTCGATTCGATCAATTGTATGAATTTCTGGCGGGCAAGTTGGGGCGAACTGACTATCTGTTTTTGCCGTTTTGTCTTGCTGCCATCCACCCACTCCGCATAGTCGATGCGCGTGTCTGAGAGTTTAATTGTGAAATTGACGATTTTTGCGCCACCAACCTTTTCGTACTGCAGCCAGAAGCCCTCGCCATTTTCGAGTTCTGATTGCGTAAGGTTGGGAGTACACCCGATCTCTTCGCAATCGAGTTGCTCTGGCTTCATTTTGTTATGTTTGTGTTTCACCATATTTCTTCTTCTTGGACTCGTTGCTCATAGCTTACCGCAGAAGATCAATCCTCGGTGCAGCTGGTGCGTCAGGTCAAATGGCTGCGGTCTCTGCGATAATTATAGGCACCATAACTTATGCTGATACACGAATTGTATGTGAAGCATTCTACAGGCGTTCAAGATCCGCAGTAAATCGTCTTCGCCCGAATGTTTTTCGCCTTACTTGCGCAGGTAAGATAAAATGCGCAGCAGATCCAAGAACAAATTTACTATGTCCAGGTAAAGTTCTAGGACAGCAGAAACAACTTCATTGGTGTCGAATTTCAATATAATTCTTGAAGTGTCATAGAGAATGAAACCGCAGAAAACTACTGCGCTAATGCAGCTCCAGACGAATATTGCAAAACTGTTTGGCCAGAAGAAGAAGGCAATTCCTGTCAGGATGAGACCGATCAGCGCGACGAAAAGAAAACCGCCCATCCAGTCGAAGTCTTGTTTTGACACGTGTACGTAAGTCGACAATACGCCAAAGATGACTGCACAGAGTATACCTGCCTGCCAGACAATGTCCGCTTGTCCGCGACTCAAGTATCGCTCGAGCACACATGCCAGCGTAAAGCCGCTCAGAGAGGTGTACGTGAAGAGCATGATCATGTTGATCACGGGCATTCTGCGAACGCCAAGTGCAATGAAAAACACAATCAGTTCTGCAATCAGTGCAGGAAAGAAGTATTTGACTGCGAGCCCTGAAGTGACTCCGTAATATGCGGCGCCGGCAGTGACGAGAAGAGTGACAACCAGCAGCATATAGACACGTTCGATAAAGCTTGTCCTGTCCAACTGAGAGGCTTTGGATACTGGTGACTCAGTCTTGTAAATGGAAGACAAAGCTTCACTTCTAACGGCGCGAGACTTACTGTCGTTTTGCCATTGTGGATCAAAGACTTGCTCGATCTGTTGTGCCAGAATCTGGATCTTCTCCAATTCACCTTTGTCCAAATATACGCCACTGCATCCAGTGCATGAGTCGATCAGCAAGCGGTCATTGGCAGAATACGGTTGTTCGCTGAGATTGGTGCCGCACCGCGGACAGGGGAAATTTGTCTGCGTCTTCGACATTGGTTCTGCGCCAGGAATGTCTTGTGCGGTCTGGGCGATCATCGCCAATTCCCCTCTGTCAAGCCAGATACCATTGCAATTGCTGCAGCAATCGATTTGAGC
>JBGAVL010000115.1:0-16435 GCA_044228145.1 Obscuribacteraceae bacterium (SeqCode) | reverse complement strand
AGACTTGGTAGATCTTGCGATAGCCGAGTTCGACTCCGCTCATGTCTTCCGAGTCGCGGTCCAATTTATTTGAGAAGTCAGCGACCTGGCGTGCCGTAATCATCAAATACTTCATGATGCGTGAGCGTAATTCGCCCAACTCGATTAGATAAATAGGATCCATAACCGAATTGTCAGGCAGGGAGGTGAGTTTATCGAATGTTCGATCGAGAGCTTTGGATAGGAGCTTTCCGTTCGATTCCGCGATTTTGACGAATTCTGATTGCTTGTTGTCATTTTTGACCAGCACCTTCAAGCGCTCCAGATAGAGCGTCGAATGCCTGCGATAGTGCAGGTATTCCATTCTGGAGTTTTGGTCGCGGCGGAAGCTGAATTCGAGCAGCGACATGCTGGCAGCCGCATAGCCGTTGAGGACTCTGTCGGCGACGGCGCGGACATTTCTGGTATGTTCTACTTCAGCTGTTTTTGCTTCGGCTGCTTTGTACGCGACGAATAGTCCGATCACAAAAATAATTTCGAATAAGAGCGGCACACCGACCAGCACAAGCCCCATCTGAAATACATTCAGATCAAATCTGAGTCGTCTTTTAGACGGTACTGTAAGTGGTGGCGCTGAGAGAGTGGTTCTTTGAAATTTTTCGGTGGACCTTGTCTGTGCGCCTGTTGATTCGGATTGTTCGGTAGACCCGGTTGTTATGCCTGCATCGCCAGGTTTGTCGATAAGCTCTTCTGGTGAGCTTGCATGGTCAACCTGCTCTTTAAATTCGCTTTCTTGCCTTGCTCTGTTAACTGGCTTTGTCAACTCTCTCTATCAACCTGCATTGTTTACTTGCCGATTTTATACCAGACCGTGCCGGAGAGCTTTCACAGCTGCCTGCGTTCGATCTGAGACTGCAAGTTTGTCCATAATATGCTTGATATGGGTTTTTACGGTGTCTTTCTTTATAGAAAGGCGGTCTCCAATCTCTTGATTGGATAATCCCTCCACAATCAATTGCAAAACCTGTAATTCCCGGTCCGACAATTGCTCGTAGACGACCTGGCCAGGGTCAGAGCCTGAGACTGTTTTGGGCAGGGCTCTCAGCACCTTATGCGCAATTGACGAGTCAATCCACATGTCCCCTCGAACCACCGCATTAACTGCCGCTTCCAGGCGACCGAAGTCGGCATCTTTCAGGCAGTAGCCGTTTGCTCCGGCGGCAAGAGCCGCAAATATGTCGCGCTCGTCATCATGTGATGTGAGCATGATTACTTTCAGGTCGGGCCACTTCTGCTTCAATTGCTGGCAGGCTTCCACGCCGTCCATTATCGGCATTCCGACGTCCAGCAGAACCACCGCCGGCATGTAACGAGAGGCTACTTGGATGGCTTCTCGGCCGTTCGATGCCTGGTGAATTTCCGACACCAGATCACTCTGTTCGAATAGAACTTTCAATCCGGCTCTCAAATTGGCATTGTCATCGACGATTAGAATTGAATGTTTGGTCATTTTGGACCACCGTTTCCCTGGACTTTGGTAGTTGTCTTACGATAGCAGTGTTGATGCCGAATGACTTTTCATACTGATTAGAAATATGCAGGTCATGCCGTCGCTTCAGCCGCGGACTTCAGAGGTAGTGTGACGGTGAAAGTCGTACCCGATACTTCATCGCTTACAAAGCTGATTGTTCCTCCCAGTGCGTGTGCAATTTGCTGCGAAAGATAAAGGCCGATTCCTGTTCCACCGGCCGACTGTTGCCCGAGTTCGCCCTGCCAAAATGGAGTGAATAGTTTTTCTTTGTCCATTTCATGAATACCCGGACCGCTATTGTGAACGTCAATGCTCACTTGATCCGCGTCTTTTCGCAAAGTGATAGTGACTGCCGTCTGGCTTGGGGCAAATTTGATTGCATTTTCGAGCAGGTTGCCGATTAAATGCTTGAGTGCCGACTGATCAGAGCTTATGCAGAATCGCTCGTCCGGCTGGTTGATTGAAATCGACACTTCAGACAGCTGGCATCTAAAATCGAAACCGGCGACGATGTCTTCCACTACGTCATTGAGCACAATCTCTTGTTGTGCCAGGACATGCACCCCTTGTCGATACTTCGATATTTCCAGCATGTTTTTTACCATCTTGAGAGCATCTTCGTTGCTGTCTTGCAGGCGCAAGAGCAGCTCGGCATCTCCGTTTTTTGCATTCGGATGCTTCTTGAGAATGGCCTGAATCAAATAATTGGAAGCTATCAACGGGCTCTTCAAATCGTGAGCGATAGTTTGCTGCAAGACTTCCTTTTGCCTGGAAAGGACTGCCATATTCGTCATATCTTCAATGAGCAGAATCAAACTGCGCGCTTTTCCTGCTTCCATCATCGGCCAGGCGGCAATATCCCAGTAGCTTTCCAGACCGCTTCGGCTTCCGATCTGAGAAATGCGAATGCCTTTCAGAATGGCCGGGGTGCCCGAATTTACAGTGTTGGTCAGCTCGTCGCGCGGAAGTTCGGGCAGCAAATCCCAAATTGATGTGCCGATTACGCTTTCCGTTCCCGATAAAAAACTCTCAAAAATTGGATTGACGTCCTTGATCTGAAAGTCGGCTCCCATCTGCACGATGCCGATTGGAGCATGCTGTACGATTTCACGGGAAACTTGCTGTTCGACCATAAGCGTTTTGCGAGTGGCGCCGATATAGCGCTGAACCATCAATGTGAGTGGAACGACGAACAAAAGAATGAAACCGCCAAGACTCAAGAACATTATTGATGAACGCTCGGCATTCTCTTTGTAGTCCCTCAGTCTTTCTTTGAGCACGGCTCTTTCATCTACGTCGCTGATTATCAGGCGCCCGCGGATTACTTCCATTAATTGCTGAGCTTTGCTCAACCCAGATTCTGATGCTTTTTCGTTACCTCTTTCCTTTTCTGCGATTGATATGTCGAGAATGTTTTCGAATCTTTCGGCCAGTTGTTCTATGTACGAAAAGTGCCATCGTCTCCAGCCCTCTTCGTCGCCGTGGTGTTTGACGAACGAGATGTACTTGTGCATGCTTGCCTTGTCATTCTTGTAGCGGTTCAGCGCGCCTTTATCGCTGGTTTTGATATAAGTTTCAGCCTGAACCTTCATGTCATTCATGATCGAGATAATCGATTCCAGCCCGCCCAACAGTTCTTGCGACTTTTCGACGCTTTTGCCGGTCTGAATGGCTTTCGATGAGTGCATGTAGGAGGAAATGGCGGCACCCGCGACAAGAAAAAAAGCCACTATTACCGTGACACTCAGTGTCGTTTCCGGCGAGCGAAGCAAGCGGCGAGTGCCTTTTGGTGTTTTTTTGCTGTTTTCAGAGGCGGGGTTGAGCATGGTCAAAGTCCGTTGCCACTACACCTTTATGCCGCGCCAGAGAGCTTTTTCCCCGGTGGACGATAATTGAACGCCCCCCTTTTTGAGAGGAGCGTTCGGATATGCGTTGGTACGTCTGTCGTCAAATATTTTGCCTGGCCAGACCGAATTAATCTTGTCAGCGAAAGCGGTGGCTTCATTGAGATGATAGCCTACCCCCAGTTCGCCTACATCGCCCCAGTGGGTGATGCCGTAACGCGTCACGGGCGCAGGGTTTTGGGGCTTTTGTCGTGGGCTCGTCAGTGGCAAGATCGGCTGGGCGCCTCACTATGAAAAATCGCTGCCGCCCAAGCCTGTTGCCGATAAAATGCCCCTCCCCCACAGGCGGTATTTACCGGCATTGAAGATGAAGGATAATCAGCATATGAATCGAAGTCTGGTACATTCAGATGGATAACGCCTCAGGCGATACCTCTTCAAATTCCGAAGGGCTTGAATTGCAGCAGTCTTCTGAAGATCCGTGTGACACTGTAAGAAAAGAGCCGGCGCCGCCCCCGCAGGCTCAGCGTCATATAAGTCTCATGCAAGTTGTCGCTATTGGAATGATTGCGGTGATCTGCTTTCTGGGTGCCGGCCATGCGATCAATTACTACATTACCGACTGTGAGATTGTTATTCCGGGCGGCGGATATTTCCATCGATTTTTTGACCTCAATCAAGAACAGAACATTCCTGCCTGGTACGCATCAATTCTCTGGTTTATGGTTTTTCAGCTTTCGGCGCTCAACTTTGCTCTCGAGTGGAGACTCAAATCCGCGGCCCCGCACAGGTGGGTGTGGCTTTTCTTTGCGCTCTTGTTTTTAGCAGCTTCTGCCGATGAAGTAGCCACAATCCACGAGCATGTCGGGTCTTTTCTTCAAGATTTTGTCGTGCCGAACATACGCTCTGCCGTTGCCAGCTTTTTCATACGTCAGGGTTATGGCGCTGAGTCTTTTGTCGTCCATTTCTCAACTTCCCGTTCTCCCTGGATTTTGTTTTACGCGCCATTTTTGCTTGCTGCCGGCGGATTTTGCTGGCTCTTTCTCTGGAGAAGATTTGCTCTACATAGAAGCTTGCGCATTCTCATGTTGGCTGCGGCAGCTTGTTACGTTGTTGCGGAAAGCTTCGATTTCATACAAGGCATGCGCAGTCCGCCGGTCACTTTGATACCTAGCCCTTTGGGTTTAACCTGGCCTTTCTTTCTCGATATGACTGTGATGGTGGAGGAATTGCTTGAAGATTTAGGAACGGTTTGCATTATTTTGGCGCTTGCTAAATACTTGCAAACCACTGTCCGGGCTGCACTTCGTGGACCAGTGGAGATTGAGGGCGATGCATTTCAAAAAGCTGATGGCGCTTGCGAAAATTAACCTGCTGCCCGCTGCCACGGTTTTTCTGTCCGCAGCTTTGCTTGCCGCGTGCAATTCCGCTCAACCGGTATCAGTGCATAAGTCTGACCCTTTGATACAGCGACATGCATACGACAAGGACAATCGCCCGCCTGAAGAGGTGGGTAAACATCCCTCAGTCGAAGCGAATACGCACTGGGACTATCGAATAATTCCGGAAGTAACAGTGGAGAGAAAAAAGTTGGAGCCAAATATGCAGGGCTTTCAAGCGACTGTGTTGGTCAAACGTGTTGTTGTCGAACTGGCTTTGCCGATTGAAATGTGGGTGCCGGAAGGCGTGTCAGAGCGTGTACTTGCTCATGAAGAAGGGCACATACGCATCTGCAAACACTTTTATAGTGATGCTGAGAATGTTGCGCGCGAATGCGCAAATTCGACAATCGGACATACCTACGAAGGTGTGGGTAAGGATGAGAATGAAGCGATTCAGCGTGCTATTGAACTTGCCACGGGCGAATTGTGCACCTGCTATCAGAGAAAAATCATCGAGCCGACAAATCGCGCCTCGGCTACTTATGACCGACTGACCAGCCACGGGCAAAATTCGACGCCGATTGGTGAAGCGGTCGGCAAAGCGATAGATTCAGCGTTTGCCAACTGAACTGGATGGACTCTGGTGAAGGGCCTTATCCCTGTGTCAGCTAGGTTCAATACTTGAACGTGTTGACTTTCTTAGCGCTGAAAACTCGCCTGATTTGGTTGCGAGTAGCCATATCAGTGTTTAATCTCCCAATCTCCAAGTCTTGTAATCTCTTCAGCTTCGTCAACCGTAGAATACCTTTTGCAGTTACTGATGTGCCAGGCACCTGAATCACAAACAGATTAGGACAGTTGGTGATCAGTGTCTCCATCCCTTTGTCTGTAATGCGGTGATTTCCAATTAATTGCAAGCCGTAAACGCTTTTGCCAAGGTAATTCAGACCTTCATCAGAAACTGATGTGTATGAAATGTTGAGATCGAATGGCTTTTTATGCATGCCAATGATTCGCATCGAGTTGTCGCCAATCAATGGATTCTCGCTGATATTGAGGTCAGAGCAGTCATGCATGTTCTCCACGATTGCTTTCAAGACATCATCGCTGACCGGAGCACCCGTTATGTCGAGAGAGGTAATATTTTTCATACGCGCGATTTCCATGAGTCCTTTCGGTGAAATATTGCTGCACCTCGGCAGCCTCAAGGTGCGCAAAGTTCTACAACGGGCAATTGCTTTCAAGCATTCATCACTGAGTCCGAACCCGCCATCGCCAAGTCTGAAGCCGCGAATCTCTAAAGCTTCGATTGGATTTTTCAAAATGGTGTCGAGACCGCGTGCAGTAATACCAGAGCATTCGACCAACTCCAGCTTTCTTATCCATTTTTCGCTGCCTAAGATTTCAAATTGACTTTGTGAAAACTCGCATGCGGGGACATGTACTAAGTCCTGTCCGCGGCCTTTTGCCTCTCTGAGAGCCTTTCGAATTTTCTCATCGTAAGCTTCTTGAATTTCCTTATACGTAGCATGCCTTCCGTCCATCAGGGCTATTTTCGGCATTGGCTCCGGCTGCTGCTGCGGAGAGAGTAGACTGATCATGAATGTCGAAATTCCAATGACCGCAATGACAACCGCAGAAATGAAGGCGGGAGTGCTCATCAACTTAGTCTTAATTGATGCAAGTGACGCACGATAAGTTTTTTCCTCCCCACCTTTAGATGCTTTGGCGTCTTTGTTGGACTTTTCTGGAGTTGCTTTGTTCGAACTATCAGGACTTTCCATCAAATCCCTGATTTTCACCAGAGAATGGTGAACAGCGCTCATAGAATCGACTCTGTTGTCGACGTTCTTTTCCATCATGGCTGAGACAAGTTCTTGAAGGCGTAAGGGGAAGTCTCTACCCATAGAAGCTTCGCGAAGGGTCCTGGGTGTTTCGGTCTGGTGAAGCATCAAGGTTTCGATAACGGTTTCGCCCTGAAATGGCGGTGCTCCGCACAGACATTCGAAGAGCACGCAGCCGAGTGAGTAAATGTCGGTCCGCGCGTCCATTTTCCTGCCGATGCTTTGCTCCGGGCTCATATATAGCGGGCTGCCGATCACCATTCCGGTCCTCGTTAATTCTTGCGTTTGCGCGCTGTTGGAAGTAATTTTGGCAATGCCGAAATCGAGAATGCGAATGGAGCCCGGGCCAATATTTTCTTCTTGTAGCAAAACAATGTTGCTGGGTTTTATATCTCTATGGAAAACACCCTTTCTATGTGCGTGTGCAAGTCCGTCGGCGCATTGAATGAAAATGTCGATGACAGTCTCAAGAGGCATCTGACCCTGTGCCGATAAGACGTCCTGCAATGTTTTGCCTGGTACAAAGTCCATGACCATGTAGGGCGTGCCGCTTTCGGTGACTCCGAAATCGTAAACGGAAACCAGATTTGGATGATTGAGAGAACCTGCTGCTTTCGCTTCGATTTGGAAACGCTGTACAGCTTCGTCATTCATCGACGACTGGTTGAGCGTCTTTATCGCCATGTCTTTGCCCATTAAGATCTGGCTACAGCGATAAACTACACCCATACCGCCGCTGCCAATGCGACTGTGAATGTTGTACTTTCCAAGGAATAAACTGCCGGGAATAAAAAGATCAGATTGATCGATCTGATTTCCTTCAATTTCAGGCACTGCCCCTGAGCCGGCATTTAGATGCAGCGTGACGTCCTCGGCTTGGCGGGTCTCAAAGTCTTCCATTGATTTGGTTCCCACGCGATAATTCATATCCCCTAAATGCACTCTATCAACGAGTTGTTTTCGACTTGTTAAATGCCACGCAGAAGCCCAACCGGCTTGAGGAATTGCACTCGGACTAGTAAATCTGCGGCGTGCTCAGGCAAAACATATATCCAATTAGTTAACGAGTCACAAAACAGAGAAAAGTTGGGCGCACGGCATTAACTGCCAGTCGCTTTGTACTCTAAAGTACAAATTTACCTGAAATCGGCTTTGGTTTTCCCCTGGCAGGGTAAAGAAGACTCACCGAAGTGCACCATTTGGGCAGTTGCTGAGAGAGCCGCATTCGTATGGCGTCAATAAATGATAAGCTACCGCCTCGCCGCGTGAAAAACGGCTTGTTCAATCTTTCAGAAACAGGATTGATTTTGGTGGCTGTGCCTTTGATCTTTGAGTTGGGCCTGGCATTGGCTCTATCGGACACTCTTTCAAAAATTGAAGAGCAGACGATTTCCCAGTTGCACTCGAAGGCGATTGTTTCGACTGCCGGACAAATCAACAATGGATTCTATAGCATGGCAATGTACCTCACCTGGTGGAAGTACAGCAAAGATCCAAGTATTGCAGGCCAATATAAAAACGCCGTTGCTGAGGCTCACGATAGTGTCGATCTGCTTATTTCGCTGACGCGCGATAATCCGGAGCAGAATGCTCGAGCGTTAAAAATACGCCAACTCGGAACTGACGCAGAGTCCGTTGTTGCGCAATTTGCAAAACCAATTGTATCAGGCGTCTCGTCCATGATTGAAGTTGTGGGCTTTCGCAGAGATCTGAGCAAATCCTTCATGCCCATGCTGGATGAATTGAAGGTTCTGGTTAAAGAGGAAGAAAATCGATCGACCAACGTAAATCCAGATCTTGATGGACTATTGAAGATAGTTTGTTTTGGTTTACTCGCGAATTTACTTTTGTCCTGCTATCTTGCACTTTTTTTCGCCAGGTCGATTATCGCCAGAATCGATCGGTTGACAGACAACTTGAAGTGTTGTGCAGAGCGAACTGAATTGGCTCCAAGCCTGGAGGGACGCGACGAGTTTGTGCATTTGGACAAAGTTTTCCATCAATTCAATGATTTGCTGACGTCAATTGAAAGGCAGAAGCGCGAGTTCGTTGCCATGATCAATCACGACCTGAGGACTCCTCTTACTACGCTGCAATATGTCCTGGCTCTTGCCCTGCGTGGCTCGTACGGGGAATTAAGTGAAGGCCAAAAGGAGGTTCTTGCAAAACAAGAAAATGAACTTCTAAACTTGGTCAACTATGTCAACGATTTCCTTGCTGAAGAAGTGAAAAAAGCTGAAGTAGAGAAAGCAGGTACAGACAAACCGCTCAATGAGGCGGGAGACTGACTATGCGATTTTCTCTTGCCTCCAAAGGCATAGTATTGGTGGCGGTGCCACTGATGGTTGAATTCCTGTCTTTGACCTGGTTGTGGTGCGCTGTCGTGGATGCCAACAAGCAAGCGAAGAAAGAGGCAAACGCCAGAGATATAGCAGCCGAATCCAGTCGCATCATGAACTCGTTTATACAGCTCGGATCGCAGGTATTCACTTATCGCATCGCCGGGTCTTCCAATGAAATGGAGCACTACCAGGAATTGCGCAAGTCAATGCAAAAGTCGACACAACATTTAACAGAACTCTCCACTGACCTTTCTCAAGCCGAGCAGGCACGGGTAGCGGTCATCCAGAACCGAATGAATAATGCAGTTTCTCTGGTGGGAGGATACATCACCGAAATGAGCAGCCCCACTCACCATCTCGGCTCTTTTGATGTAGGAGCTTTTCGAAAACACCTGATCAGCCAGATAGAACCGGTGCGCAGCGAAGTAAAGTATTTCACCGATTTGAGCAAGACCAATGAGAGTTTTGGTCAATGGACAGAACGAGCTTCCAATCAACGACATGTTCTATTGATTGCGGCTGTTGTTTTGCCAAACATTTTAATGGGGCTGACTGCTGCATTGTTCTACGCCAGATCAGTCAGAAACAGAATCAAGCTGATTGACGAGAATGTTACGCGATTTCTCCTTGGTCAATTGCTCGGCGGGCAAATGAAGGAAGAAGATGAAATCTCCGACCTGGATGCTGCATTTCACCGGATGGCAAAAAAACTGATTGCGGCAGATTTGGAAATGAGGAAGCACTACGAGTCAATGCAGACTAATCTGAGCGAACCCCTTCGATCGCTTCGAGCTGTGTTGCAATCGTCGGCAGATAGCCAAACAGGCGAACTTACCGAGTCCGGCAGAACCAAGCTTTTAAAGAGCGTCGCTACTGTGGATAGACTGACTGCTCTTATAGAGGAGCTGGGAAGAATTGACGAAGTCGGTGCTGAAGGTCTGAAGATCGATGTCGCTGATTGTCGTCTCGAAGACATCCTAGCTTCATCAGTTAATTCAGTTGCTGAGTTTGCAGGCAAAAAGGACATATGCGTAAGCTTCGAATGTTCGGAAAATTTGACTCTGTGCGCCGATTTTGCTCGATTGGTACAAGTGCTCGTCAATTTGCTGTCCAACGCCGTGAAGTTCTCGCCGCGCGGCTCTGCTGTTAAGGTGTACTCGCAGCTAGCTGCCAACGCAGTTACAATTCACGTTAAGGACCAGGGTCCGGGCATTTCCGCTGCCGATCAAGGCAAGTTGTTCCAGCGTTTCGAACAAATTGAGTCGATAAAGTCTGCCGATGCAAAAGGTAGCGGTCTGGGCCTTTCCATCTGCCGAGATATTGTGGCGGCACATGGCGGCGTCATTGGTGTAGACAGCGAGGTTGGCTCCGGCAGCGATTTCTGGTTTCGTGTTCCACTTAAGCCACCAGGCGCATAGAAGTTCCATAGAGAACCAATGCCTTTCAGTTAATGAGCAGCCAAGCGGTCGAGACTGTATTTAGTTCTAACCCATCAGAGCGAGCGACTTAGTCGGCAGTTTCTTTAATGATGAACGAGCAGTGTGGTTTTGCAACTCGATAACAAATCGGCACTAAGGTATGTTCATTGCCCTCTCCCCCCACCCTAATCTGGTGAAGTTACCAAAGTGGCGGTGAAGCCCGTGTCAGAGCACTGGTTGAACAGAAGAGAGTTCATATAAATTTCGGGACAGGATGAAAGGAATCGGCGCGAAAGCGTCGATTCCTTTATGGAGAAATCTTTTCTTTACAGTACTTGTTTGACTGCCGGACCAGTGAGGTAGGAGCTATTATTGATTTCCAGACATATCGTTGTGATGAGATGCGCAGCGGCGATTGGAAGTATCAAAAGGCCTTGCCTGTTGGTTCAACTGGCGCGTGTTAAACAACTCCATAACAAAATTCCAATAAGGTTTTTTCGTTGCGAATATTTCTTTCACTCGGTGGAGTTTCCGCAGCCTGGGTCAAGCAATGTTTTCGGAGAATAAAGATGTCTGGACAAGACGTGACGTCGCCTCAGTGCGCGACTAAAGAAGCGGTGCAAGATGCTCGAAGCATTCAGTCTGCAATGCTTGCGGATACGAATTCTGCTTACCAGTTGTTTCGCTCGGAATTGGACGATGTTGACACCAATGTTAAAGATGGCAATCTTAAGGCTGCTTATCAGGATAGTCTCCTCAAAACTTTAGGAGAAAGTAACGTCAATACATTGATGCTTGAGTATTTGAACGATCCAAAAGGTGGCGCCGAGCTGAAACGGCAAGGACAGATTTCGCGTTTGTCCATCGCGGAAAAGCGCGCGCAATGCGCGACGCCTGGGGCACTGTCGGCCACCGACAGAGTATTCTTACCGCAATTGACTGTGTCCTTTGATAATTTGAGAGATGCCGATCCAAGAGACGGTCAAAAGAACAAAAACTCCGACGAAATTACAGAAAATGATCTGCGGGCGGCCAGGAGCAAGCTCACATCTGACAGATTTACGAATCTTGCTACCAGCGTCAACCGTAAAGAGAAGTTCGCCGACTCGATTCTCGATCCAACACGCTCAGACATTTTCGACAGGATTGAAATGTCGGACGATATGCCCTTTACTCGCAGAGATGGAAAAATCTCCAGAAGCAACCTGCGCGAATTTTTAGAAGATGCCGGCAAGTACAATAAGCCGGACAAAGATTTCAGATACCCGCCTGACTTGTTGCAGAATCTGAAGTATATGCACGACAACTGGGATTCACCGCAAGTTCGCATGCTTCGAGACAAAGATGGCAAAGGAAATATGAACCGTGATTCGATTGCCAGAGGCTGTGGATACTCCGGTGGATATGCTGATTATGTGGAGAATTACAGGCAGTCGAAACTCGACCGGAAAGAGATTGAGCCGCATACAAGCCAGAGAGATAGAATCGAAAAAGAGTACGGCGCTGTTGAAAGGGATTTAGATTGTAAAAAAGACGAGAAGAAATCTATTCAATCAGTCGAAGAATTCAGGAAATCGAGACTATCGGTATTGGCGAAACAAGAAAGTACTCAGGGCTACTGGCAGGTTGGCGCGAAACTGCTTAAAGAAAGTCCTGTAGAGAAGGAAAACGCGCTCGAGACTTCCCGCCAGAATGTAATTCTCATGCGTGCGTTACAGGCATTGCACAGGCAGCAGCACGGGAAGCTGGGAGGGCATGAATTTTTGGCAACACCGAAGGATTTCGAAATTCTGACAAAAGAGATCGATAAGTACGCGCAAAGTAGAAGCGAGCGAACACGCACTTCAGCCGAGGCGTTGAAAAAGCGGCTGGAGAAGTTGAGGACTAACTAACCCTGCCAGCCGGTGACAGCCCGTGATATGCCCCAAGAAGCTGAACCATCATGAGAGAAATCGAAAATTCTCGACAATCAAGAACTGAAGAGAATGGAAAAGCCTACAGCGAAGAGATCGGTAAAGCTAATCCCTGGAATGATGAATTGCTGTCTGCTCTCGACAATGAACAATCGCGGGTGCCGCAACAACGAGGCTCTCCCGAAAAGTCATTAGCGGACATTGTTCGCGCAAATGAAGGCACTATCGATGCAAATCACGATGGAAGTATCACGCAAGCAGAGCTCGCCAGGGCAGCGTCAAGCTCAAGGTTGGACAAACAGGCTTCGGCCGTTGTCGTCGCATTGACGAGAAACTATCAGGCGCTGTCTGAGCTTAGTTATGAAAAGATCCTTTGGTCAAGCTCATTAAGCTTAGACGATCTTGATCGGTACGCAAGCTTGGCAAGCCGCTCTGAAGGCAAAACTAAACAGCAGCAGCAATTGATTGAGGGAGTCGACTCCGCAGTTAAGGACACATACGAGCAGGCCGACCGATCAGACCAGAGTCTCTTTGGTCCGCTTGATCAGATTTCACCAAAAGCAGTTCAGCAGGGTGGTGTAGGAGATTGTGCTTTTCTCGCGGTTTTAGCCGGTATGGCAAGCACTGAGCAAGGACGCCAGTCAATTCGCGAAATGATAAAACCCGATGGCGACAATTTCATTGTCACGTTTGCAGATGGGCAGAGTGTTAGTGTTGAGAAACCCACTCCAGCCGAGCTTACGCTTTATGCTCGCAATAATGGGAATGGAACATGGGTGGCGGTTTTGGAAAAGGCTTACGGCAAACTCCTGGCCCAGAAGCATAACGGAGATGTCTTAGCTCCTCATCTTTCAGCCGATGGATGCGAAAAGTACATTCCCCAGAAAACACTGACGGAAGGAAAGCCTCAACATACAGCCATCAATCCAAGCAGCATTGAGATTGAGAAGTTGCATGGCTTACTCACACTTATGTCGAGCGATGCCATGGTTATGACCGCTGGCACCGGCCCCAATCCGGAAAAAATGGCTAAAGACAAAAATCAGCCGACCGCCGAAAAGGTCGACGACAACGGGAATCCGATTGCCGGAATTGATTCTTCATACTTAGATGTAAGGGCGTTTCATGTTTATGCGGTCGAGCGTTATGACTCCAACACGCGCACTGTGTATCTGCGTAATCCTCACGATGGCGGTCAACTATTGCGTATGCCTCTGGACACCTTCCGCCAGTCGTTTGTTGGCTTCAACTCCGTGCGCAATGCGTGAGGGTGGCAGTAAAAATTTTGAATCAGAGGACGTTTGAGTAATCTCTCTCGTGGGTGAGTAGATGCATTCAGAATCGAAGATGTCGACGGCGCCTGCTTGGTAATTTCACGATTTGATAACAAATTCACCGTACTCTTAAGGCATCGAGACGTCGGAATGACGAGTGCGGTCAAACTGGCGTCTCAAAAATTTATGAAGGATGAACAAAGATGCCGGCCTTTAGCCGGTGTTTTTGTTGCGGATGTGTGCAGCCAATGACGCCGATACCGGCGAGGTGTTGCAGCGATCTATAAGGACTGTCAGCGGCGGAGTATCTGCGCGATCCTCACGATGGCGGTCAACTACTTCGCCCTTACTTTTGATTCAACATCCGCGTGACTGCCGGCGGTACGGACTGTTTGCAACTTTTTAACACCTACGGGCTAATGTCTGGACAAGGACAAGTTTTTCCCCTCATTTAATTTAGTATCTAGTGTAAGAACATGAATAAAGCTGAGCACGACTGTCTGGGCAGTTTCGTTTCTATAGGAATGGCTAACCATGAGTGAATTTGGCGATAAGTCAGCTGCGACCGTAAATGATTCTGCCAAAAATAGCGCTCTTGAAGCCAACACTAAATTGTCTGAGTTGTTCATGGAGGTTGCTACCAATAAAGGGGACCAGCAAGCATTCAGAATCGAGATGGATGAGAAGCTGAAAGACGTTTTGCCGTCACTGTCAATTGTGTCCTTTCAAACAGAGGATTTCGTCAAGAAATACGACGCAGATGGTGATGGCGCAGTCAGTGATAAAGAGATAAAGACGGCACTCAACTCAGAAAAAACTGCTCAGAAGGATAAACTGATGTTGAGTCATCTGGCAAAGCAATATGATGGCCTCAAAGATCAAAATAAACAGGATGGTAAAGATGGCGGGAACGCAGATGGAATTACACACAAAGATGTTGAGACGTATCTCAATAACAATCCAAGCAACAAGCCCCTTCTGAACAAAGATGGAAGCATCATAAAGAAAGACGACAAAGGTGAAACGAAAGAAAACAAAGATAAGACAGAAGACAAGCTTAAAGTAAACATCGACGAAAAGGGCAATGCTACTCACGAAGTTGAGAAAGGCGACACAATCTGGGGCATCGCCGAAAGAGTTTGCCGGGAGAGAAACGGCGACAAAAAGCCATCAAATGCAGAGATAGCTACTGAGATGAATCGCATCATCAAGGAAAATCCACAGCTCAAAGATCCAAACAAAATCAAAGAAGGTACGGATGTCATCAGGCTTCCTGAGCAGTCCGTAAAAGACCTCCAGAAAGCAAGAAATGAATCGAAGATTACATCACAAGACGGCAAAGTAACAGGGATAACTTATCCCGACGGCAGCTCTGTAAAAATCGATCGCGACGATAAGGGTATCAGCCGAGTGACTGAGCTCAACCCGAAAGGCGAAGAAACTGTCTATCAAAAAGGTGCCGATGGTAATTGGCAGGTAAAAGGACCCGGTCAAAAAGACTTCCAACGCTACCCTGGCAGTGTTGAGGCATCAGACAATGGCAGCGTCACAAAGAGCGCAAATGGAGAGAAGTCCACGCGCTACCCAAATGGCACCGTGAGAATCGAAAACTCGCAAAAAGGCACGGAAACAATCAAGACGTCGGACGGAAGTATTTATGCGAGGACAGGAGAGCAATGGACCAAGCAGGGTCCCAACGATCAACAGCCGCAGCCTGTAAAAGGCGACATCATTGTCGACGAGAACGGAGTTGTTAAGGAAGTCCCGAAGAAAACAGAGGCAGCAGCGCGTACAGAGCATCTCTCAAACCAGATGAATTGGATTCTGAAGCTCGACGCAGATGGCAAAGATGTGTTCTCGAAAATCGACACCGACGGTGATGCTTATCTTAGTCCAGAAGAGATTGCTGCATACAGAAAAGAGCATAGCCCGGAAAGTGCCGAGCATCCTGGCCGCCTTACAAAAGAGCAAGATGCTTATCTGAAGGAATTGGCAGAAAAGAAAGAAACAATCGAAGATGCCAACAACGACGAATGGCTCTGGTATGAAAACAATGGAGTGTCCAGAAAAGATATTTTAAGTTGGACCAGAAGTGAGATAGAAACCACCAAAGACAAGGAAAAGCAATCGCTGGAGGAACAGCAGAATAAGAAAAAATCAGAAGAGAAGAATAAGGAAACCGAAGCGTCAGTTACTCATGCGAAAAAGATGCTGGATAACGAGCAAACGTTCAGCGCGTTATCACAAGGTGACGGCGTGATAAGCATTCCTGATGTCGACAAATACACACAGTCAAGAAGGCAAAAACTCGCAACAACAACTGACGAGACGGAGAAAAAAACAATTGCAGATGAGCTGAAAGCGCTCGAGCAGATTCGTGCGGAGTTGAAGCGCAGGTCCAGCTGGAGATACGACAATAAGAAAAATCAAAACGTATATGACGATAACGGCACCATGACTAAAGAAAGTGCCCAGAACTGGGGTAAGTGAACGGCTGTTACTTTTTTGGCGAAGCTCTTGGCGGTGCGTGAGACATGAATCTTATTCCTCAAATCACCGCGACGCGGTGATAACGTCGGCAATCCACAGTATGAAGATTACGGCACCTGGCATTACGGCTACATCGGCACTGCTGCCGGGCTAAATTCAGAGACCTTGCAAGAGCAGGCCGGGTTTGAGCAACAGAATGCGGCAACATCACCGACGGAGTGGGGCAATCCAAGTTGGGGCGGCGGCTGGAGCGGCATAGGTGCATCCGGCACCTACGGCGACGATCCGCGGGACAACGCATTGATTAAGCACGGTATCGCTTAACGTACTTGGAACGCCAAAAGACGAGTGCCGCATAGGGAACCAGCCGCCAATCGCCTTGATTAATGACGGCGCTTTTTGAAACGCCTTTCGCGAT